>JAYRRO010000123.1:0-19786 GCA_041910095.1 Dehalococcoidia bacterium | reverse complement strand
GCACATGCAGGAGACGCTTTCAGTCAGCGGCGCACTCCTCGTGAAGACGTTCGGGCGCCAGGGGTACGAAACGGACCGGTTCGACGAGACGGCGAAGCGCATCCGCCAGTTGAACATCCGCCGGGCGATGGTGGGCCGCTGGTTCGGCGTGACGATGGGGCTGTTCGGGTCGATGGCGCCGGTGGTGGTGTACTGGTACGGGGGGCACCGCGTCATTGGTGGCGAAGCCACGCTGGGCACGGTGGTCGCCTTCGCCGGGCTGTTGGGGCGGCTGTTCGGCCCCACGACGGCGCTGCTGAACATCCATGTGACGTTGCTCAGCTCGCTCGCCCTCTTCGAGCGGCTCTTCGACTACCTGGACCTGGACCAGGAGATCCACGACCGGCCCGGCGCGGTGGAGTTGCGCGGCGTGCGCGGCGAGCTTCGCTTCGAAAATGTGCGCTTCAGCTACCTCGCGGGGACGCCCACGCTCCGGGGGCTGAGCTTCGCGGTGCCGCCGGGCAAGTTCGCGGCGCTTGTCGGCCACTCCGGGGCGGGGAAGACGACGACGGCGTACCTGGTGCCGCGGCTGTACGACGTCGACGGCGGGCGCATCACGGTCGATGGACACGACATCCGCGAGGTGACGCAGGTGTCGCTGGCGAACGCGATCGCGATGGTGAACCAGGAGCCGTTCCTCTTCCACTCCACCATCCGCGACAACCTGCGGTACGCGCGGCCGGACGCGACGGACGCCGAGATCGAGACGGCGGCGCGCGCGGCGAACATCCACGAGTTCATCGCGGGGCTGCCCTACGGCTACGGGACGATTGTCGGGGAGCGAGGATACCGGCTCTCGGGGGGCGAAAAGCAGCGCGTGGCGATCGCGCGGGCGCTGCTCAAGGACCCGGCGATCCTGATCCTGGACGAGGCGACATCGAGCGTGGACTCGGGGACGGAGCGCGCGATCCAGGAGGCGCTGGCGGTGCTCACGCGGGGGCGCACGGTGCTCGCGATCGCGCACCGGCTTTCGACCATCCTCGCCGCGGACGTAATTCTCGTACTGGAGCGCGGCGTGCTGGTGGAATCCGGCACGCATGCGGAACTGCTGGCGCACGGCGGCGTGTACGCGGAGCTGTACCGGCAGCAGTTCGAGGCCGTGGCGGGGGAGAGCGCCGGCGCGGCCGCCACGGCCGGGGTATAGGCTCCACGCGATAAACGAACCGATCGCGGACCGGCCGGACCTCGGCGCCACCATCCCGGCGGGGCAGGAGCGGTTGCCGGAGCATCGAATGTGATGCTGTGGCGTCAAGTTCCATAGCGGCGACAGAGATTGGCGGCTTACAGTGGAGCGAGTACATGTACCGGGCTCGAACGCTGTTGGGGCGTGCCGGGCGTGCGGGCAGGGGCCGGCCGAAGTGCTACGTGGGCGTTTCGTTTAAACCGAACGAAGCTTGCCTTTTTCTGGAAGAGCCGTCCTGTTCCCTATGGCCATGACAGGCGCCGATGTGCCAGAGTAGCGCACAGTAAACGCGCTTGATTCGTGATATATGGAGCCTTGATCGGGCCGGGGTGGGTCTGTGAACGGCACGGGGAAGCAAGGGTTTGCGGAGAGGCTTCGGGCGCCGCCAGAAGGGCTCGCGAAGCCGCCGCGGACCGTGCGCTGGAGCGCGGCACGAATCGCGCTGGCGTACGCGGTGGCCGGGGTCGCGTGGATCCTGCTCTCCGGGTGGGTCGTGGGGCTCATCGGGCATGACGCCGCGCGGGCGCGGCTGGAAAGCCTGAAGGGCACCGCGTTCATCCTCATCACGAGCGCGCTCCTGTGGTGTCTGTTGCACCGCTACCTGGACCGGCTGCGGGAGTCGGCGGGGCGGTTGGCGCAGCGTGAGGCGGAGTACGAGCAACTCGTGCACTCGGTCCCGGTGATTGTCTGGACGGGCGATGCCCATGGCCACATCGACTACGTGAACGGCCGCGGGCTGGCGTATTTCGGCGCGGAGCGGCTCGCGAGCGGAGGGTTCGCCTGGAAGGAGTTCGTGCACCCGGACGAGCGCGACGAGGTGGAGCGCGCGCACGATGCCGCGATAGCGGAGGGCCGCGACGCGCGCATCACCTTCCGGCTGCGGGATCACCATGGCAACTATCGCTGGTTCGAGGCACGGTCGGCGGCCATCCGGGATGAGCACGGGAACCCCGTCCGCTTCTTCGGGACGCTCGCGGATGTGCACGAGGCGATGGTCGCGCGGATGGCGCTGCGGCGCGGGCAGGAGCAGCTGGCCCGCGTCGCGGACACGATCCCGCCCGGGATGATGATCCTCTCTTTCCGGATGTGGCCGGACGGGCGAAGCCGCATCCCGTACGCGAGCGCGGGCATCGCGGACCTGTTCGGCGTGGCGCCGGAGGATGTGGAGGAGGACGCCAGCATCACCGCGGAGTGGACCCACGCGGAGGATCGCCGCGCGGTTCGCGACTCCATCCGGGCATCGGCGGGAGCGCTCACGCCCTGGCGCTGCCAGTTCCGGTACGCGCACCCCACGCGCGGGGAGCTCTGGCTCGAGGGCCATTCGATGCCAGCGAGGGAACCGGATGGGAGCACGACCTGGCATGGCGTGATCATGGACGTCACCGAGCGGCGGCGCATCGAGGACGAGCTGCGCACGACGCAATCGCGGCTGCTGGCGGCGCTCGAAGGCGGCGGCATCGGCACCTGGATCTGGGACCTCGGCAGCCCCTCCGTGAGCATTGACGCGGGCGTGGCGCGGCTCTGGGGCCTCCCCGCGGGGACGGCGCGGGTCACATCGGAAGACCTGCGGCGGGTGATCCACCCGGCGGACCTGGCGGAGACGCAGGCGGCGATTCGCGACGCGTTCGAGGGGCGCCGCGACGAGCTCGCCCTCACCTTCCGGGTGCAGCGGTCCGGCGGTACGGGCTGGGTGTCGCTCACGGGGCGGCGCGAAGCGGCGGATGGCCACGCGCGGCTCGTGGGCGCGGCGGTCGATGTCACCGAGTTCAAGCTGGTGCAGGAGGCGCTGCGGGCGAGCGAGGACCGCTTCTCGCGCGCCTTCCACGTCAGCCCGCAGGGGCAGGTGCTGATTCGCAAGGCCGACCGCTGCATCGTGGAGGCGAACGAGGCCTATCTGCGCCTGCTGGGGTATGCCCGGCAGGATGTCATCGGCCGCACGCCGGAGCAGATCACGCTCGCGCTCGACGATGCGAAGCGGCGGGCGGCATGGGAGCGAATGGAATCCCAGCCGTCGGTGGCGGACATGCTGTTGCGGTTCAGGCGGCGTGATGGCCTGGCGCGGACGGCGCTGCTCTCGGCGCAGTCGGTCGAGCTTGGCGGCGAACCGCACTGGCTCATCGCCCTGAGCGACATCACCGACCGCCGGGCGGCCGAGGAGGCGCTGCGTGAGAGCGAGGAGCGCTTCCGCGAGCTTGCCGAGTCCATTCGCGAAGTCTTCTGGCTGACCGAGCCCGACGGCCGGATGCTCTACGTGAGCCCTGCTTACGAAGCGATCTGGGGAGCGAACGCGGAGGCGCTGTACTCCTCGCAGGAGCGCTGGCTGGAGTTCGTGCACCCGGACGACCGTGACGCCGTGGCCGCGGCGCGCAGCCTGGAGGCGGGCGGCTCGTACGACCAGGAGTACCGCATCGTGCGGGCCGACGGTGAGGTCCGTTGGATTCGCGACCGCGCCTTCCCGGTGACGGGCCGAAACGGCCGTGCGATGCGCGTGGCGGGCGTCGCCGAGGACATCACGGAGCGGCGGCTGCTCGAAGAGCAGGTTCGCCAGACGCAGAAGATGGAATCCGTCGGCGAGCTCGCGGGCGGCGTGGCACACGACTTCAACAACTGGCTGACGGTCATCCAGTCGTATTCGGACCTGCTGCTGGAGGAGCTGGCGCCGGACGGCGAGGTGCGCGAATACGTGCAGGAGATCCAGGCGGCGAGCGAACGGGCGGCTTCGCTCACACGGCAGCTGCTGGCCTTCAGCCGGCGGGAGATCATCGAGCGGCGCGTCGTCGAAGTGAACGCGATCGTGCTCGACACGGAGAAGATGCTGCGGCGGCTGCTGGGCGAGGATGTGGAGGTGCGGACGCGGCTGGCGCAGGGGCTGCCGCGCGTGCATGCCGACCCCGGGCAGGTGGTGCAGGTGCTGATGAACCTGGCCGTGAACGCGCGTGACGCCATGCCGCGCGGCGGTACGCTGACCGTCGCGACCAGCGAAGCCCGGCCGGACGGGGGTGCTGCGGCGCAGCGCTGGGTAGAAATCCAGGTCAGCGATACGGGAACGGGGATCGCGGCGGACGTCGTGCCGCGGATCTTCGAGCCGTTTTTCACGACGAAGGGCGTGGGTAAGGGCACCGGGCTTGGGCTCTCGGTGGTGCACGGCATCGTGCAGCAGGCGGGCGGGCGCATCAGCGTCCAGAGCCGCCCGGGCGAGGGCACCACCTTCACCGTGCTGCTGCCGGGGATCGAGCAGGCCGCCGGGCAGGCGGAGAGTGGCGTCGAGGGCTCAAGCCAGCTCGCGGGGACGGAGACGATCCTGCTCGCGGAGGACGAGGAGAGCATCCGCAGGCTCGTCGCGCGCGGGCTGCGGCGCTACGGGTACACCGTGCTCACCGCGGCCGACGGCGAGGAGGCGCTGGGGCTGCTTCACGAACGCGGCCCGGAGATCGACCTGCTCGTGACGGACGTCGTCATGCCGCGGCTCGATGGGCAGGGGCTCGCGGAGGCCTTGCGGCGGGAGGCGCCGCACGTGCGCATCCTCTTCTCCAGCGGCTACACCGATGACGCCATCCTCCGATATGGCGTGTTGCACGCCGAGGTCGCGTTCCTGCAGAAGCCGTACACGGTGGAGGCGCTGGGCCACAAGATCCGGCAGATGCTCGACGGGCGCTGACTCCGGCTACGTCAGCCGCACGGTGAGGCTGCGAGGGCCGCGAATCAGCAGGTCCGGGGCGCGCTGCGGGCCGGGCGGCATGACTTCGATGGCCGCGAAGCGCGCGAGCACGGTGCGCATTATCACGCCGAGCTCCATGCGCGCGAGCGGGGCGCCCAGGCAGAAGTGGATGCCGTGCCCGAAGCTCAGGAGCCGCCCCGGCTGACGGGTGATGTCGAACGTATCCGGGTCGTCGAAGACGTCGCCGTCGCGGTTGGCCGACCCGACGAGGGCGAACACGCTCTCGCCCTTGCGGAACTTCTTGCCTTCGAACTCGTGCGGCACGCGCACGAAGCGGTTGATCAGCTGAACCGGGCTGTCCCAGCGCAGTACCTCGTCGACCGCGAAGGGGACCGTCTCCGGGTCGTTCTTGATGGCCGCGAGGGCGTCCGGGTGAGCGGCGAGGGCCATGAGCATGTTCGCCGTGGCGTAGGCCGAGGGCCCGTTGCCCGCCGTCGTGATGTGGATGATGAGCATGATCACTTCGTCGAGCGAGAGGCGCTCCTCGGCTACCGCTTCCATGAGGACGGCGATGACGCCGCCGTGGTTCGGGGTGTGCAGCAGGTACGAAGCGAACTGGTCGCGGGCGTGCGCGGCGGCCGAGACCTGCGCCGGGGTGGGGTGCGTGGTCGAGCGCGCCGTCATGATCGGGTGGGAAAAGCCGCGCACGCGGTCGAGGTGCTCGGGATGGACGCCGATGAAGGCGAGGATGGAGATCACGGCGTAGGGTTCGGCCAGCGCGGGCACGACATCGAACGGGCGGTTAGCGGGCAGGCGGGCCACGAGGTCGTGCGCGACGCCTTCAATTTCGGATTCGAATTCGCGGATACGCCGGGGGGTGAAGGCCGCGCTGACGGCGGCGCGAATGCGGGTGTGGTCCGGGGGGTCGCAGCTGCCGAGGATGGGGACTTCGCCGAGCGGTGCCTCGGCACGCATCGTGCTGACCACTTCGCCCATGCCGGAGCGCGCGGTGGCCGGGTCGGACGAGAAGCGCTCGTCATCCTGGAGGACGCGCTGGCAATCCGCGTGGCGGCTGACGATCCATGCCCCGAAATCGGCGCTCTTGAACACGGGCGATGTGGCCCGCAGGCGCGCGAGAAACGGGTATGGGTCGGCCAGGTAGGCGGGCGAAAACGGGCGGTAGACAGGCACGTTGGGCCGATCCTACCCGTGATCGGCCCACGGTGAATACCTCGCGCGCGGCGATTCGCACGCCTGCGGCACCCTATCGAACGCGGCTATCGCCACGCTATCAGCGGGCGAGGAACTCCCGGACGGCGGTGGCGAAGGCATCCGGCTGGTGCAGGGGAATCTGGTGGCCGCTGTCGGGGATTTCGATGAACTCACCGCGCGGCAGGCGGCGGACCATCTCCTCGGCGATCTCGGTCGAGAGCATGCGGCTCTTTTCCGCCTTCACCACGAGCGTGGGGCAGGTGATGTGCTCGAGCGACTCCCAGAGGTAGGGGATCTCGACCAGCGCCGCCCGGCCGGTGGCCTGGTTGATGAGCGGGTCGAAGCGGAAGACGAGGTTGCCGGAGGCTTCATCGAGCGTAAGGGAGGCGGCGAGCTGCCGTTCGAGGAAGTCGCGGCTGGCGCCGGGATACATGCCTGCGAAGTGCTCGATGGCCTCCGCTTCGGTGCCGAACCCCGGGGCGCTGCGCGCTTCGCCGGTGCTCTTGCGGATGCCGCGCGCGCCGGCATCGGCCATCTGGGGGCCCATGTCGGCGAGCACGAGATGCTTGAGGCGGTGGCTGTGGTCGCGCGCGTAGGACATCGCGACGCGGCTGCCGATTGAGTGGGCGACGAGGTCGAACGCTTCGAGATCCAGTTCCTCAACGACGCCGCGGAAGTCCATGGCGAAGGCCCAGACGAGGTAGCCGCCGGGGGCGTGTTCGGACTCGCCGTGGCCGCGGAGGTCGGGTGCGTAGACGGTGTAGTCCGGCCGCATCCGTTCGGCGATGTGCTCCCAGTAGCGCGCGTTGTTCATCAGGCCGTGGAGGAAGACGACAGGGTCGCCGGCGGGGTCGCCCCAGCGGATGTAGTGGTGGCGAAGGCCGTGGGCGTGCACGTAGCCATCGAAGCCGTGCTCGGGGTGCGCGGTGTGGGCGGAGAGCTCGTCGGTCACCGCTGCAGTATAGAGGTGAGGAACGAGGAATGAGGGACGAGGGCAGGGTCGGCCGAAGGGTGGAGGTGAGATTCCGGCGAGCGGTGGGGTGAAGCGGCGGCCGGAACTGGTGGAATACGGACATCGGAACGACCGGCGAGGAGGCCCACGATGTACGACCACGAACTGCTGCTGATGGAAACGCGAATGCGGGCCGAGCGGACGCGGCACAAGGCCGAGCTGAAGGCGAGCCTCGGGCCGGTGCCCGCGGTGGAGCGCATCCGGCCGTTCGCGCGCAAGATCATCCCGCTGCCCGGCGTGGTGGACATCGTGCCGAACGGCGCCGGGCACTGGCACGGCGGGCCGACCGCAGCGTAGGCGGGCCCTACGGCGCGCCGGTGGTGCCGCCCGTCACGGTGCCGAGTTCGGCTCCACCGGCATCAAGGGCGGTGATGGTGAAGGTTTCGCCCCAGCGGCCCGCGCTGAGGAACGCGAACCGCTCGGCGACGGGCCAATCGGGGGGCGGGCCGCCGGTCTCGACCGTCCGCGACTGCCCACCGGCGGTGATCCGCACGGCGGCCACGTTCGCGGGCGCACGGACGAGGACCTGGGGCTGGCTATCGATGCCCGTCCAGCCGAGCGGCGTGACCGTGACCTCCGTGGGCGCGAGCGACGGCGGGTCGCCACCGATGCACATGCGCATCCCCATCAGGCCCGTCGCCGAGTAGGTGGCGTAGCAGTAGGTGCCCGTTGGCGAACGGAACACGCCGAGCCAGGCGGCATCGGGGTGGCCGTCGAAGGCCGCGACGCGCTGGCCCGCGAGCGCGGCGGCGCCCATCGACTCCGCGCCGCGCGACCGGACGCCGCTGCTTGAGGCGACTTCGGTCCCGGCGGTGCTTTCGACGTACACCTGTGAGGCGAGCTGCCCGGGCCTGCCGTCCTCGAGGAGGACCTCGATCGTGACGTCGCCGGCGGGCGCGCGGCCATCGCGCAGCGGGACCTGCTTCGCGGTGAACACGAAGTACCAGGCGTCGCGCGTGACGCCGTCGTGGTACGTCCAGTAGTTGTCGAGCCGGCCCGAGCCCGAGAAATCGAATTTCATCGCGCCGGGCGAGAAGCGGGCGGATGCGAGGGCGAGGTCGCGGACGGAGACGGCGCCGAGGAATCGGCGGGCGAGGCCGGGCTCGGCGAGCATGGACGCGACCTCCCCGCGCGCGTGGCGGAGCGCCTCTTCGGGTGTCCATGCCGTGGGCACGGTCACGACCGGCAGCGGTGCACCGGGCTCGTCCGCGGTGGCGGCGCCGCTCGCGCGGTAGATGAGCACGCCCGCAACGGCCGCCGCGCCGGCGCCGAGGGCGACCCCCGAGACGGCCGCCGCCACCTTCAGCGAGGGAACGAGCGCCAGGCCGCGGAGCCAGCGGCCGGCGCGGTTCGCGAGCCGGTGCTCTTCGTGCCAGCGGTCGGCGAGCTCGTCGCGCGAGAGGGCATCCAGGCGGTCGAGGAGTTCGCTCACGTGCCACTTTGCGCCATCGAGGGAGATGCCGAGGAGGGCGGCGATCTCGGCGTTGGTGTGGCCGCCGGCGACCAGCCACCAGACTTCGCGCTGACGGCCGGTGAGGGCGGGTTGGCGGTGCCGTATTCGCTCCATGCCGCCATGATGGCGGGCACGGTGGGGCATGTCCCTACCCGGCGGCGAACATAATGCCGCGCGGGCCTTCGGCGGGCTTTACCGGTGCGAGGGGCGGATGGCGCCCCGGGTAGCGCCGTGGCGAACCTGCTGGTCGCGCTCGGCCTCGGCGTCCTCGGGGATCATGCCGATGTGGTGGCGGAAGGTCATTTCGCCGCCAAGCCAGCCGGAGACAAGCAGCGTGCCGGCGCCCACGGCGTGGAGGGCGACGACGGCGGCGAGCCTGCCGCCATCGAGCGCGCCGTCATCGAGCATGAGGAGCATCGCGACGCTGAAGAGGGCCACGACGGCCAGGTTGAGGCTCATATGGATGAGGCCGGTGCGGCGCGCCCCGGTGTGGGCGACGACGGTAACGAAGTCGCCGATGCCGGGGAGGGCGGCGACGAGCGCGGAGACGATCGCGCCGATGCCGGCCCAGAAGGCGATGTCGTACCACATGTGGTCTTTGCCCGTGCCCACGTAGGCGAGATCGGCCACGAGGGTCCAGGCGAAGAGGCCGATGGGGATGGCGACGAGGATGGCGTGAATGGGGTGATCGGCGATGGCGAACTTGCTGCGCATGGCTTCTCCCGCCGCCCGCATGGGGCGGTCCCTTCGATTCTGCGCCGGGGTATCGCACGGCCGGGGTTCGGGAAGGGCAGCGGCCTTGAAGTCGTGTGGCAGGTAGCCGCCGTGGCCGGGACGCGGAACGGGATGGCGCATTGAGGGGAGTGCGCGGGCGGGAGTAGTGTGTGGCCCGAGTCGAAGGCGGGGGGTGCGATGCCCGGGGAAGGTCAGCCATCGGCGGTAGCCGCGGCCCGTGGCGGGGCGCGTTTCGAAGCGTTCTACGAGCGCACCGCCGGTGCGGCCTATTCGCTCGCCCTGCGCATCACGGGCGACAGCGGCCGCGCTGCGCGCGCCTGCGAGGCGGCCTACGCGGATGCGTGGGGTGGGCGGGGCGGGGCCGATGAGCCGCGGGAGCATGCCCTGCTCGCGCGCGTGCGGGTTCGGGCCCTCGAAATTGGGGCCGTGTCGCCGTCAACAGGAGACGAAGACGGTTCGTATATTGGGGCGAAGCAGGTGCGCGACGTGCTCGGCCAGCAGCGGCCGGAGGTGCGGCGCGCGCTCGAGCTTGCGTATTTTGGGGGACTCCCGGTGGGCGACATTTGCGAGCTGCTGGGCATCTCCGCGCGGCCGCTGCGAGCGGCACTGCGGGAGGCACTGCTCGAACTCGCGGCGCTCGCCCGGAAGGGGCAGGAAGAGGACGGATGAGCACGACGGACCCATCACCGTTCGCCGCGCTGTTGGCTGAGCTGGCGGAGAACGACGACGAGCGCGCGGCGATGTCGGCGGCGCTGGAACTGCTGGCCCACGCGGCGCCACCTGCCACGCCGCCGCCGGGCCTTCGCGACCAGGTGCTCGATCGCATCGCGGGGGAGCGGCCGCCGGTGTTCACGGTGGGGACTTCGCTGTTCGCACGCTCGGCGGCGATGGAGTGGCTGCCCTACGCGCCCGGGGTCGAGGTCAAGCTGCTCTTCGCCGACCCCGCGACGGGCGCGCAGACGGTGCTGGTGCGGATGGCGCCGAACGTGCCCTTCCCCGAGCACCCGCACCCCGCCATCGAGGACCTTTTCCTGATCGAAGGGGAGGCGTACGTGGGGGATGTGCTGATGCGCGCGGGCGACTACTGCCGCGCGCCAGCCGGCACGGAACACAACGATGTCCGCTCGGGGCCGTCGGGGGCGCTTTCGCTCGTGGTCAGCCGCTAGGCGCGGCCACCGCGGCGATGGTTCAGTGCGGGCTTACCAATGGAAACATGCCGTTCACCTGGCGCTGCCAGACTGCGGGCATGGAAGCCCATTGCGAGCATCGCTGGCGGTATTTCGTCCATGTCGTGAGCCGTTCGGTGCGCGTGCGCGAGTGCGAACGCTGCGGCCGCCGCTCGCTCATTCCAACGGAGCTGGCGCCGATGCCGCGCACGCTGCCCCCGGACCGGCGCCCGGCCTGAGTCAGCCGCCGGACTGGCGCCGGGCCACTTCCTCGATGCGCGCCTTGCGCTGATTCGGTTCGGAGCCCTTGAAATTTGGCTGGTAATCGCTCTTGCGGCCCAGGATCTGGGCGCCGTGCTGGCGGTCGTGGCGATAGAACGAGCGAAGCCACTGGAGCACGGTGAGGCTGCCGAACATCGGGCTCACGGCGGTACGGTCGAACGCCTCCAGGGGCATCGCATCGATGAGGCCGTGGGTATAGGCGCGTTCCAGTTCAAGCGCGTGCACGAGCTCGGCGACAGTGCGGCCGTTGGCCTGTTCGATGGGGATGGCGACCGGTTGGCCGCGCACGCCGCGCAGGTCGACGCCGTCCTGCTGGAGGGCTGCCTTCACCCAGGCGTCGTAGCTGCGTTCCATCTCCCAGAGGTGCGCGAGCTGTTCGAGCGCGGTCCACTGCTCTTCGCCTTCGGCATCGACGGGCACACGCAGGGCGTCCTCGGGGGAGAGGGAACGAGCGGCGGCGAGCAGCTCGTCGCGCTGCACCTTCATCTTCGCCACGAGTTCATCGACCTGTTCGCGCGTTGCCATGCGAGCCTCCGGGGAGCTTCTTCGCGAGCCATCGCACTCCCTGCCAGGCGCCATACGGGATGGCTGCGGCGAGGGCGATGAGCATCACGGCGCCACCATACAGGGTTCCGGAGGCGAACGAGATCAGCCAGTCTAAGATGCCCACCAGGGGAGTATAGGACCGGACGTTGGCCGCTCCCCTGGGAACCGGGAACTGGCTACCGGGACCTATCGTGGCGGCTTCAATCCGCGCCAGAGGAAGGGGTCGATGTCGCGGCGGCGTGCCTGTTCGCGTAGACGCTCGACTTCGGCGGCGAGCTCGTCGCGTTCGGCGCGAAGGTCCGCAATGTGGTCACGGAGGGCGACGGCGAGGAGTTCCGCTTCCCGCGCGCGGCGCTCGACCTCGCGGCGGAGGCGGGCGGCCTCGGCGCCGATGTCGTGCTGGCGGACGGGCGAGACGACGGCCAGGCTGCGGTGCGGTTTCACCCCTCGGCCGCGCTGGATGGGATGGCGGGGTGATCGGCCGGGTGGCCGTTCACGCCGGCCTGCCCGGCGGCGCGCAGGGCGCGCGGGGCAACCGCGGGCGCGGCGAGCGCGCGGGTGTTATCGCGGTGGTGGCGGAGGTCCTCGATGTTGGCGTGGAGGGCTTCGATGACCTCGGCGAGGGTGTCGAGGCGGCCCCGGGCCCAGGCGCGGTCCTGCTTCAGGTCGCGAACTTTCGTTTCCAGGGCTTCGAGGCGGGCTTCGAGCTTCTCGCTCTTGCGCGCGAGTTTGCGGTTGCGGCCGTGGAGTTCGGTGATGGCGGCCACGAGGGTCGCCGGGGGGAGGAGGGCGGCGGCGGCGGGGTTCGCGGCCACGGCGTCGTAATCGAGGGTGCTGAGGTCGCCGGGGCCGGCCGTGAGGCTCGCGAGGGTGGTGCGCAGCTCATCGACTTCCCCGCGCACCTGCTTCACCAGGCGCTCGGCGCGGACATCGCCGCCCGACATCTGCGAGCGCATGGGCACCCCTGCAAGGCGGTTCGCGATCGACGGAGGCACGGGGGCATGCGCGGGATCGGCCGCGGCGGCCGCTGGCGCCGACACCGTGGCGGGCGGCGCCGGGTCCCACGCGGGGGCGGCGGGCGGTTCGGCGATGGCGACGGGAGCGGCCGCGGGTTCGTTCGCGGGCGCGGATTCGAGACGATGGTGGCGCATGCGGAACCGCATTGACGGGCTCTCCTCAGCGGGGATTCTACCCCGGGACCGGGCCGGTCCGGGTGGACAGGCGGTTCGCGAACGGTCGCGCGCGGCGAACGTTCACGCGGCGGGGCGTGATTCTGTCACTTAAGTGTCGGCATCGGGGGCCATGGCGCTCAGCGGCGCCGCCGCAACGTTCACGGCGAGGGAACCCTCAGTGCGCGCGCTCGGAGGCGGTCCAGGCCGGCGACTTGCGGCCGCGCGCGTGGCGGCCGGCCGGCATGGCGGCGATGGCGCCCGAGACGGCCCCGCGAACCACGACCGAGGCGACCAGCAGCCAGAACGGCGGGCACGCCCGCGCGGCGACGGTGGGTGCCAGGGGGAAAGCCTCGGGGGGATACGGGCGAATCGTCATCGGCCTGAAGTAAGGATAGCCTAATGATTCACCACCGTTCAAGCTAACGTCCGAAGTGCGCGAATCACGGGGCCCAATGGTCCATGGCGGGGCGGGATGCCGGCTAATCTTTCGACAATACCTTGACATGGAAGAATGCCCTCGCGGGCCGGTATACTGGAAGCAGCGATGGATGAAGGCACCTACAGCGCATTCGCCGAAGCGGTGGCCGGGCCCGGCCGCGAAGTCGACCTCTTCGGGGCGGCGATGCTCATCGCCCGGCTGAGCGGGCGCGAGGTGGATGCGCACGCAACCGCCCGCGAGCTGGACCTCATCGCCGAGGCGGTGCGCGAACGCGTGGATCCGGGCGCGAGCGACGCGGACCTGGTTGCTGCCATCCGCGAAGAGCTGGTCGTCGAGCGGGAGTTCGTGGGCGACAACGACACCTACAACGACCCGGAGAACAGCTACCTGGACCGCGTGGTGGAGCGCCGCAAGGGTATCCCGATCACGCTCTCGCTGGTGTACATGGAGGTGGCGGAACGGGTGGGGCTGCGCTGCGAGGGCGTGGGCTTTCCCGGGCATTTCCTCGTGCGCTGCGGCGAACCTTCGCAAAACCTCTACATCGACCCCTTCCACGGCGGCGGTCGCGTCTCGCGCGAAGCACTGCTCGCACGGCTGGCCGGCGCCGATTTGGGAGGCGCTTCACCCGAGTCGTTCCTTGCCGGGGTGACGCGGCGGCAGATCCTGCAGCGGATGCTCAATAACCTGCATGCCCTCTTCCGCGAACGGCGCGACCTCGAACGCTGGCTGGCGACGGTGGAGCTGCTGTTGCGGCTCGAGCCGTGGAACGGCCAGCTGGTGGGGGAGCGGGGGATGCTGCATTACCGGCTGGGCGCGCCCGAGCGCGCGCTCGTGGACCTGGAACGGTACGTGGGCGCGGCCAACCCGGGCGCGGTAAGCTCGGGCGCGCTGCGCCTGCTGGACGAACTGAGGCTCCTGCATAAGGGAAGAGAGGGAACTGCATGACCACCGAACTCGAGGCCCCGGTGCACCCATCGCGGGGGCGGCAGGCCCTGCAGCGCTCGATCGCGTGGTACCTGCGCCAGTTCAGCAAGGTGCTGAACGTGCTCACCGACGAGGAGCTCGAACGGCTGGTGCCGCTGCTCAGCGAGCGGCGCTTCAAGCCGCGGCAGGTGCTTTTCACCGCCGGCGACCCGCCGGAGCGCGTCTACCTGCTGCTGAAGGGCCGCGTGAAGGTGTACCAGGTGGCGGAGAACGGCAAGGAGATCATCCTCGATGTCGTGGGCCGCGGCGGTGTGGTGGGCGACATGGCGATCGTGGAGGACGGCGAACGCACGGCCTGCGCGGCGGCGATCGAGGAGACGGTGGCGGTGACGATCGCGTGGGAGGATTTTTCGTACTTCGTGCAGCAGACGCCGCGGCTCGGCTTCGCCATGGCCGAGCTCATGGCGCGGCGCCTCGCGGGGATGCAGCGGACGTTCATGAACCTGGTTTCGAAACCGGTCTCGGCGCGGCTCGCGGACACCCTGCTGAACCGGCAGGAGGACGGCGTCGTGCGGCTGGGGCTGACGCACCAGGAGCTCGCGCAGACCATCGGAACGAGCCGCGAAACCGTGACGGCGCTGCTCAGCCGCTTCGTCACCCTCGGGGCTATCACGCCGATCATCGATGGCTACCGCGTCGCCGATGAGGACCTGCTCGACGACATCGCGAACGGGGACCTGCCGGTTTCGCCGCGGCACCCGGTGACGGCGCAGGCGGCCGCCGGGTCGTGAGCCCCGCGGCACGCCGGGGGCTGCTGCCCGCGGGCGAGGAGCGGCCGGCGCTCATTTCGCACGCGGGGGGCAACGCCCTGGAACTGGCCCGCACGGCCGAGGGCGAACTCGCGGACTTCCTGGAGGTCGACCTCTGGGTCCATCGCGGCCACTTCGAGGCGCGCCACGAACGGCGCACGTTCGGTTCGCGCGTGCTGTACGAGAAGTGGTACCTGGCCTGGGCGCCGCGCCAACCGTTCGGCCTCACGGAGCTGATCCGCGCGACGGCGCCGGAAACGGGCATCTTCCTCGACCTCAAGAACGGTGGCGCGACGGCGGCTTCGCTCATCCGCAAGGCGCTGGACGAATCGCCGGCGCGGCGGATGGTGGCGTCGTCGCAGCTCTGGGGCACGCTCCGAGCGATCGAACAGGCGGCGCCCGAAGTCGACCTCTTCTATTCGATCGATGTCGCGGCCAAGCTGGACCTCTTCCTTTCGGTTTCGCAGCGGGATGTGCGGCCGCGCGGCGTCTCCTGCCGGGCGACGTTGCTCGATGCGGACACGATCGCGGCGCTGCACGCGCGCGACCTGCTCGTGGTGGCCTGGACGGTGGATGACCTGAACCGGGCAGCGGAGCTTGCGGCCCTCGGCGTCGATGGCATCACGACGCACCGGGTGGCGGCGGTGCGGGACCGGCTGGCGGCGGGATGAGACCGATCTCGGTCTACGTTCACGTCCCCTTCTGCACCTATAAATGCGGCTATTGCGATTTCAACGCCTACGCCGGGCTGGAATCGCTCATCCCCGCCTACCGCGATGCGCTCGTGGCCGAGATTGGCGGCTATGCGGAGGTGCTCGCGGGGAGGGAGATCGCGACCGTGGGGTTCGGCGGCGGTACGCCCTCGGAGATGCCGCCGGAGGGCATCGCGGCGGTGTTGGACGCCCTCCGCGCCGCCGCACCCATCGCCGGCGGAGCCGAGATCACGCTCGAGGCGAACCCGGGCACGCTCACGGGCGAGCACCTTGCCGGGCTCCGGTCCGCGGGGGTGACGAGGCTGTCGCTCGGGGCGCAGAGCTTCGACGCGGGCGAATTGCGCTTCCTCGACCGCATCCATTCGCCCGAGGCGACGGCGAGCGCGCTCCGGCTGGCGCGCGGCGCGGGGTTCGAAAGCGTGAACCTCGACCTCATGTACGGGCTGCCGGGGCAGACGCTGGCCGCCTGGGAGGCCTCGCTGCGGGCGGCGATCGCGCTCGAACCGGACCACCTCTCGTGCTACTGCCTGACGGTCGAGGAAGGCACACCGCTGGCGCGGCGTGTGCGCGCGGGGACGGTGGCCACGCCCGACGGCGACCTCGCCGCGGACACGTACGACCGCGCCGGCGAGTTGCTGGCGGATGCGGGGTTCGCGCAGTACGAGCTTTCGAACTGGGCCCGTCCCGGGCACGAATCGCGCCACAACCGCGTCTACTGGACCTGGGGCGAATACCTCGGCATCGGCGCAGGGGCGCACGGCTTCGTGGGCGGCGAACGGAGCGAGAACATCGCCCACCCACGCGCCTACATCGAAGCGGCGATGCGGGGCATGCGCGGGAGCGCCGTACTGGCCGCCTACACGCCCGACGCGGCGATGATGATCGATGATTATGTCTCAAGCTGCCTGCGCGTGACCGAAGGGTTCGCGCTCGATGCCTTCGCGCGCGAGTTCGGCGGGCGGCTGGAGGCGATGGCGCCGCGCTGGCTCGCGGATTGCGAAGCCGCCGGCTGGCTTGAGCGCGCGGATGGGCGGCTGCGCCTCACCCTGCGCGGGCGCCAACTCCACAGCGAGGTCGTCGTCCGGCTGATGGGCGCGCTCGGCGCGGTGTAGTGCTGCTTCCCCCGGCTGCACCGGGACCGTGGGAGAATGCGCGCATGCGGCGATTCCTGCTCGGCATGCTCGGCTGCGCGGCGGTGTTGGCGGCGGCCTGCGGCGATGAAGGCCCCCGCCCGCCGGCCGCGTCGTCGCTGACGGCGGCGGCGGACCCTTCGGCGGCCGTCGCGACGAAGGAGGGCGCGCGCCCGGGAGCGACCACGACGAACGCCCCGGCGAAGCGGCTGGGCACCTCCTCGGGGGTCGCGCACACGGCGAAAGAGGTCGCGCTGACGGCGATCGCGGGCGCGACCCTCCGCAGCGGCACGCTCGATGGCGCCCGCTACGTGATCGAAGTGCCCGAACGGTGGAACGGCGAACTGGTGCTCTGGGCGCACGGCTTCGCGGGCTTCGACACGGTCGTTGTGGTGGACCCGCCGCCTTCTGTCCTGCGCCGGACGTGGATCGAGCAGGGGTACGCGTGGGCGGCGAGTTCGTACAAGGAGAACGGCTACGTCCCGGGCATCGGCGCGGACGACACGCTCGCCCTCAAGGGGCAGTTCGCGAAGGAAGTGGGCGCGCCGAAGCGGACGTACATCGTGGGCGCGTCGATGGGCGGGAACGTGGTGGCTCTGTCGCTGGAGCACTTCCCGGAGGCGTACGACGGCGGGCTCGCGGTCTGCGGCGCGCTGGGGGGCGAGGAGCAGGTCGACTACCTGCTTTCGTGGACGCTGCTGGG
The DNA here is from genome assembly GCA_041910095.1 of Dehalococcoidia bacterium. Lineage (GTDB taxonomy): Bacteria > Chloroflexota > Dehalococcoidia > Tepidiformales > Tepidiformaceae > Amarobacillus. Next base: position 2,610 of record JAYRRO010000123.1, on the reverse strand, counting down.
CGAGGCGATCGCGGGGGTGCAGGTGCCGATTGGCACGAACGTACCGCTGCTGCCGGCGCTGCTTTCACTGAGCGGCAAGCTGGGCACGGCAACGGCGCCCACGGACATCGGCCTGCAGTACCTCAGCGCCATCCGCATGCTCTCGGGCGGGCCGCGTCCGTTCTTCCTCGAAGGGTTCGCGCTGCAGGCGACGGCGAACTTCGGGTACGCACTCGCCGACCCGGGGCGCACCTCGCTCCCCTTCCAGGCGGCGACGAACGAGGGCGTGCGCTACGGCATCGACCCGGCGACGGGGCTGACGGCGGAAGCGCTCAACGCGAAGGTGCGGCGGCTCGCGCCGGTGCCGGGGGCGCGCGACGCGGCCGCTCACCCGGATGCCGTGCCCACCTCCGGCCGCATCGGCGACCCGCTGCTCACGCTGCACAACACCGGCGACCTGTTCGTGCCGATTTCGATGGAGCAGAGCTACCTCGCGAAGGCGAAAGCGGCGGGCACCGCCGGGTTCCTCGTGCAGCGCGCGATCCGTGCGGCCGGGCACTGCCAGTTCAGCGACGCCGAACGGCTGGCGGCCTGGAACGACCTGGTGGCGTGGGTGCGCGACGGCAAGAAGCCGGCCGGCGAGGACCTCTCGGGCGACCTTTCGAACGCGGGCATGGCCTTCACCAATCCGTTGCGCGCCGGGGACCCGGGGACCAGGTAGATCACGGTGGCGGCGCCGGGTGCGTGCCACAATGGAACCATGCAACAGCGTACGTTCGTCTTCGCGCGAGGGTGGGACCCTCGCCGGCCGGGCCGCGGCGAGCGGCTGGTGGCGTTCATCATCCGCTGGCTGATTACGGCGGCGGCGGTGTGGGTGGCGGCCTCGATCGTCGAGGGCATCGTGCTCGAGGGGTGGCGGAGCACGCTGCTGGTGGCGCTCATCCTCGGGCTGCTGAACGCGATGCTGAAGCCGCTGCTGTTCTGGGTTTCGCTGCCGATCACGGTGGTCACGCTCGGCGTGTTCTACCTGGTGCTGAACGCGGCGATGCTCGGACTCACGGCCTGGATCGCGGGCAAGTTCGAAAGCATCCACTTCGCCATCGATGGGTTCTGGGCGGCGTTCTTTGGCGCGCTCATCATCTCCGTGGTGTCGTGGCTCATCGGGCTGGTGGTGAACCCGAAGCGGATCGCGCGAGACCTCGCGCGTTAGCCGGCGCGCGGCCGGGCGGGCGGCGGCGCCTTCCCGGCGAGCACATCGTCCACCAGCGCGGTGACGGCGGCATCGAGCGCGGACTCCGGCACGGCGCGCGTCACGAGCCCCCAGCGCACGGCGGCTTCGGCATCGATCGGTTCGCCCGTGAGGATCATGTGCGCGGCCACGCCGGGCGGCACGAGCCGCGGGAGCGTCTGCGTCGCGCCGGCGCTGGGGATGTAGCCCAGCGAGACCTCGGGCAGGGCGAAACGCGCGGTATCGGCCGCAACACGGTAGTCGCAGCAGAGGGGCAGTTCGAGCCCCGCGCCGTAGCAAAAGCCGTGCATGCGCGCGATGGTCACGCAGCGATGGGTGATGAGCTCCCACCAGAGGTCGCGTTCGTGGCGCGCGCGGCGCGAGGCGATGACCGACGGCGCCGTGCCGAACTCGGAGATGTCGGCGCCGGCGCTGAAAGCGGGGCCTTCACCGCGAAAGACGATGACGCGGACTTCGGGGAGGTCGCGGCAGGTTTCGAAGTACGTCCAGAGCAGGTCGCGCATGGCCATGTTGATGGCGTTCAGCCGCTCGGGCCGGGCGAGGGTGATGGTGGCGACGCCGCGGGCATCGAGGTCGAGCAGCACGGACACGGGGTGAGTATGCGCGCGCGGCGGGCGGAAGGCGACGGTGGCCGGTGGCTCCGCGCGCGGGTACGGTGAGCGCGTGAACGAAGTCCGCCCCGTGGGTGCGATGCGGCAGCCGGTGGCGCTGGGCTGCTTCCTCATGGCGGCAATCGGCGCGGCGCTCATCGGGCTGGCGATCGTGCTGGTGGCGTGGCTCTCTTCGGGCAGCACGACCGTCGCGCTGGACGATGCGCGCGCCTATGCGGTGGGGTCGGTGGAGTTCGTGCCGGCGCGGAACCTGTTCGTGGTACGGCTGACGGAGACGGAGTACGTGGTGCTCGATGACCTGGACGCAGCGAATCGCGCGAACCAGGGACGGCGCTGCCGCGTGCAGCCGCTTGCGGCCGCGGACCCGGCACGGGCGGCGCTGGTGCGGCAATACGCGGCCCGCATGAGCCCGGCAGCGGCGGGTTCGACCTTCATCTTCCGGGAGGCGTGCAACAACGCGGTGTACGACGTCGCGGGCGTGCGGCTCGACGCCGACGGCCCGAACCTCGACCGGCACCCCGTGGAGATCGATGACCAGGGGCGGCTGGCAGTGAACATCGCGAAGCGCGTGTGCACGGAACGGGGCGGCGGGCGGCTCTCGTTGCCGCGCGAGTGCACGCCCTAGCGCCACGAGCGGCGATTGGTCGCGAATGGGATGTTGCAACAGCAACGGGCTCCGGGACGTTACAACCGGCAACACCGCGGCGGCCGATTGCGATAAAGCTGAAACGCCACGGGGGATTCCGCCTCTCGGGTGATGCAACCGGAGTT
>JAYRRO010000122.1:0-10178 GCA_041910095.1 Dehalococcoidia bacterium | reverse complement strand
GGTGGACGGCGGGGGGGCCACGGAGACCGTCTCGGGGAGCGAGAGCGTCGATGGCGGCGGGCAGGTGGAGGCGAAGGGGCCGGTGGCCTACAAGGTGGATGGCGGCGGCGGTGGTGGCGGCGGGTACGGTACCTACAGGCCCGAGCCCAGCAACGGCAGCCTCTCCTTGAGCGACGATGAGAGCGAGGCCCCGGCGCAGGAACAGAGGCAGTCGCCGGTACCGGAACAGAAAAAGGGCCCAACCGTGTATGCGAGGGGGCCGATGGACATCCCCAGCGGCGAGCTGAGCGAGAGCGACCAGGACACCGCGGAGGACGAGCCAGAGCTTCCCGGGATGGAAGAGCCGCAGGACCAGGTGGCGAACGGTCCGCAGCAGCCACAGGTGCAGCTGGGGCCGAACCAGGTAGCGGGCAACAAGATCAAGGTGAAGTACCTCGAGACGGGCGAGGCGCGCAAGGAATTCCAGCTCAATGTCGGGGGCTCGATCACGCAGGGGGGCGAGCCGTTCGACACGAGCAAGATGTACTCGAAGTTCATGGGCGATGGCTTCGGCATCTACGTGATGGGCAAGGACGGGACGTTCTACGCGACCTCGCACAAGATCGGGCTGTTCCATCACTCGAGCTTCCTCGGCGGCGGCGATGTCGCGGGCGCGGGCGAGATGAAGGTGGTGGGCGGCACACTGCAGTTCATCACGAACAAGAGCGGCCACTACTGGCCCGGCGACCAGGAGCTGGCGCAGACGCTCAACGAGCTGCAAGGCGCGAGCGGCTTCGCGGCGGCGGGGCTGGCACAGCTGATGCCGAACGGCGGCCTTCGCAACCCGTACCCGGGCGGGCCTGCCCAGTTCCTGCAGGACCACCCCGTGGGGGTGCTGAACAACAAGGACGGCACGAAGTACGGCGGCAAGGCGATGGTGATGGACAAGTCCGAGAAGGAGAACTCCATCGCGACCGTGCGCGCCATCCTGGCCAGTTACGTGAAGCAGGCCCAGCTCGGGAAGCTGAAGAAGTTCAACAAACCGAATCCGAACTTTGGCAACACGCTTGAGGACATCAAGCAACTCGTGCTGGCCGAATTCGGCTGGAACGACCAGGACGTCGCCGATTACGAGGAAGTGCTGAAGAACTGGAACAACGACAAGGAGATCGTGGACGTGCGCGAGGCGCCGCCGCCGCCAATCCCGCTCAGCAATTCGCTTTCGAGCGACGAAAGCAGCCCGACGAGCCAGTCGGTCGATTCGGGTGAAAAATCCGCGTCTGGCCGGGACTGGGAGGCGGAGTTGGAGGAGGCGCTCCAGGACAACCCATCGCCGGACTGGCAGGGACTGGGCGTTGAACCGTACGGGAGCGGCCTGATCATCTGGAACGAGGAACACACGTCGTTCCGGACTGCAACGGCGAAGCAGAAGGTTCAGTTGCTCAAGGGCGAGGTGACCATCGATGAGCTCCGCTGAACCTGCGCAAGGGTACCCGGCGGGCTCGCTGGTGGCCGGCCGGTACCGGGTTAAGCGGGTGAAGCGCGGGGGCATGGGCGAAGTGCTCTTCTGTCTCGATGAACGCGAAGGGGTCGGCGTGGCGCTAAAGCGGCGGGGCGCGCGGGTGGACGAGGGCTCGCGGCGGGCGGAACGGCACCGTCTTCGGTTCGAGCTGGAAGCGACGACCTGGATCGGGCTGGGCGCGCACCCAAACCTGGTCCAGTGCCACTACGTCACCGTGATCGATGGTGCTCCGGCGCTGTGCCTGGAGTGGGTGACCGACCGCGAGCGCGCAGAGACGAGCCTGCACCGCCTGCTCACGGAGCATGGACGGATGGCGCCGGCGAAGGCGCTGCGGGTCGCGGCGCAGATCTGCGAGGGGCTTGCACACGCCGCGACGGTCTATCCGGGCTTCGTGCACCGCGATCTGAAGGCGGAAAACGTGCTCATCGCGCATGACGGCACGGCGAAGGTGACGGACTTCGGGTTCGCGCAGTTCGATGCGGCCCTCGGCGACGCGCGGCTCGAGGCGGCGTTCCGGCAGACGGTGGGAACGCCTATCACGATGGCGCCAGAGCAGTGGGTCTCGCCGGTGGTGGATGCGCGGGCCGATGTGTACGCCGTGGGGTGCATCCTCTTCCGCGCGCTGAGGGGCCGCCGGCCGTTCGAGGGGAAGGACCGGGCGGAGTTGGAGCGCGCGCATCGCAGCGGCCCGGTGCCGTCGCTCGGGGAGGGTTTCGCGGCGGAGCTGGAGGCGCTCGTCCGGCGGTGCCTTGCGAAGGCGCCGGAGGAGCGGCCGGCTTCGCCCGCGGCGCTCGCGCGGGAGGTGAGGGAGATGTCTGCGGCCCTGTACGGAGTCGAGATCCCCGAAGCGCGGCCGCGGGCGCTCCACGCGGCGGAAGTGGTCAATCGGGCGGTAAGCCGCACCGCGCTGGGCAAGGCTGGAGATGCTCTGGCGGACCTGGAGGCGGTGGCCGGCGCGGCGGCCCTGCATGCGCGCGCTCTCGCCCACCAGATGCAGGGGGACCACGGCGCGGCGCTCGCGGACTTCGATGCTGCGATCGCGCGGGACCCTTCGCTCGCGCGTGCGCACTTCAACCGGGCGAACCTCCTGCGGGCGACCGGCCGCGCACGCGAGGCAGCCGAAGGGTATCTCCGGGCCGTCGACATCGAGCCTGGCTTCGCCGAGGCGTGGAACAACCTCGGGCTGGCGCGGCTCGCGGAGGGCGACGATGGCGGCGCGGAGGAGGCCTTCGACGGCGCGGCCGCGGCCGGAGGTACGCGCGAAGTGTTCGCGAACCGGGCGGCGCTTCGCGAACGGCGGGGCGACCGCGCGGGCGCGGTCGAGGACCTGGCGGTGGTGGCGAGCCGGGGATGGGCGACGATCGGCGATTTGACGGCGCTGGGGCGGCTGCGGCGGGTGACCGGCGACCACCGGGGCGCGGTGGAGGCGCTGTCGCAGGCGATCGCGCGCGAAGACTCGGGTGCGCGGCGCGTGGAGCGCGCGCGCGCCTTCGCCGCGGCGGGCATGACGAGCGCGGCGTTCGACGACCTCGCCGTGGCCGCCCGGATCGACCCGGAGGACGCGGCGCCACCGCGGGCGCGAGCCATGCTCTTTCAGCAGGAAGGCCGGCTGGAGGAGGCTCTGGCCGACCTCGCGCGGGTGGTCGAACTTGCGCCGGAGGATGGCCGGGGCTATTTCGAGATGGGCCTGGTCCTTGGCGAAGCGGGGCAGCTCGAGCTTGGGCTGGCGTTCATCGATGAGGCTGCGCGGAGGGGGCACGAGGCGGCGCGCGCGGCGCAGTCGCGGTTCGCACGCCCGCCAGGAAGAACGCGCAGGGGACCGCTGCTGGCACCGGGAGCACCACGGTGAGCGACGGCAAGCGAATGTTCGATGTCGTCCGGAAGTACTTCGCCGACTCGCCTCATGTCGTCACGCAGTTCACGGGACGTCCGATTCTTCACTTTAGCCACGAAGGGAGCAACGGCCGCTGGGTCTGCATCGCGCACTGCCGGGAGGCTGACGACCGCTTCGTGTTCTATTCGATCGGTCTGGCGGCGACGCCGGTGGAACGGCGCGCGGCGCTGGCGGAGTTCGTCACGCGGGCGAACTTCGGCATGGTTGTCGGCAACTTCGAGCTGGACATGGACGACGGCGAGGTCCGCTACAAGACGAGCATCGATGTCGAGCGGGACCGGCTGAGCACCGCGCTGCTGCACCAGCTGGTGCGCGTGAACCTGGACATGATGGACAAGTACCTGCCGGGGTTGTACGCCGTCGCGAAAGAAGGCCTGGATGCGCTCGCGGCGATCGTGGCGGTGGAGGGGCCGCAGGAGCGGCGAGCGGAGGTCGAGGGCTAGGTCCGGCCGGACAGCTCGCGGCGGGCGGCGTCGCGCCGGGCATCGACGATCCCGAGGACCGCGGAGGGCCGGGGGATGCCCGCGAGGATGAAGTTCGGCTGCTCGCCGGCGGTCTGGCAGCGGAGATTGCCGAAGTTGAACGCCGTCTGGAGAAGGCCCTCGCGATCCACGGCGATGTCCTCGATATCGACCAGGTCGGCGGATGCCATGCGATGGTGGAACCAGTGGCGCTTGAGGCTATCGACGATGCGCTGGTCGGTGACGACCCAGATATCGTGCTGGTAGCGGTACCAGGCGAAGTAGGTGCGGATGGCCCAGTAGATGAGCCAGGCGGTGGAGAGGAGTAGGAGGACGCGCCCAGGGGTGTCCCCGAGGCCGACGGTCAGCCCCGCCGCGATGAGAACGGCGGCGGCGGGGACGATACCGAGGAGCGCGACCTTGCCGACCTGCATCGCCAGGTACATCCAGTGGCGGCGCGCGAAAAGGATGACGGTCTCGCGGGGCTGCAGTTCGAACGGGAGCTTCGGGGTGGTGCTCATGCAATCTCCCGGCGAAAGGCTTCCGGTTCATTCTGGCTGATCGGGGCGGGTTCGTCTCGCGGTGCGGGAGACCGTGTCACGCCAGCTCCCTCACCGGGCCTTCGAAGGCCTGGTGAAGGAGCTGGCGCGTGGCGTTGATGGTTCAGCTGGTGACGGCACCCTGCTCGGCGCCCGAGACCAGGCGCGCGTACTTGGCGAAGACGCCGCGCTCGTAGTTCGCGGGCCGGGGCGACCAGGCCGCGCGGCGGCGAGCGAGTTGGGCGGCATCGACTTCGACGTTGAGTTCGCGCTTCTCGATGTCGATGACGACAGTGTCGCCCTCCTGGAGGAGGCCGATGGGACCGCCGACGGCCGCTTCCGGGGCGACGTGGCCGGCCATGAGGCCCCGGGTGGCGCCGCTGAAACGGCCATCGGTGATGAGGGCGACGGTCTCGCCGAGGCCCTCGCCAACCAGTGCGGCGGTAATCTGGAGCATCTCGCGCATGCCGGGGCCGCCCTTCGGCCCTTCGTTGCGGATGACGACGACATCGCCGTCGTGAATGCGGCGGGCGCGGACGGCATCCCATGCCTCGGGTTCGGATTCGAAGACGCGAGCGGGGCCGCGATGGAAGAGCCGCTCGTGCCCGGCGACCTTGATGACGCAGCCGTTGGGGGCGAGGTTGCCCTTGAGGATGACCAGCCCGCCGGTGGGCTTGAGCGCCTCTTCGACGGGGAGAATGACCTTCTGGCCGGGGGTTTCGCGGGCGGAGGCGGCTTCCTCGGCAAGGGTGCGGCCGGTCACGGTCATCTGGCTGCCATCGACCTTGCCGGCGTCGATGAGGCGCTTCGCGAGGATTGGGGTCCCGCCGGCGGCATCCCAATCGAGGGCGACGTACTGGCCGCCAGGGCGGAGGTCGCCGATGAGCGGCGTCGCGGTGCTGACGCGGTCGAAGTCGTCGATATCGAGCTCGATGCCGGCCTCGCGGGCGATGGCGAGGAGGTGGAGGACGACGTTCGTGGACCCGCCGGTGGCGGCGGCGCAGGCGATGCCGTTTTCGAAGGAGGCGCGGGTGAGGATGTCGCGCGGGCGCATGCCGCGCTTGAGGACATCCATGATGAGTTCGCCGGCCTGGAAGGCGACATCGCCCTTGCGGGGGTCGGTCGCGCCCACCGTTGCCGTCGACATGGGGGAGAGGCCGAGGAATTCGAGGACGGTGGCCATGGTGTTCGCGGTGTACTGGGCGCCGCAGGCTCCGGCGCCGGGGCAGGCGACGTTCTCAAGCTCCTCGAGGTCCGCATCCGTGATGCGGCCGGCGGCGTGCGCGCCGACGCCTTCGAACACGTCCTGGATGGTGACGTCCTTGCCGCGGTAGTCTCCGGCGGCGATGGAGCCGCTATAGAGGACGAGGGTTGGGATGTTGAGGCGCGCGGCGACCATGGCGCCGGCGGGGATGGTCTTGTCGCAGCCGACGATGATGACCATGGCATCGAAGGAGTAGCCGACGGCGCAGAGCTCGATGGAGTCGGCGATGACTTCGCGGCTGATGAGGGAGGCTTTCATGCCTTCGGTGCCCATGGAGATGCCATCGCTGATGGCGATCGTGTTGACTTCCATGGGGGTGCCGCCGGCGGCACGCACGCCCGCCATCACGCGCTGGGCGAGGTCGCGATTGTTGAAGTTGCACGGCATGGTGCCGATCCATTCGTGGGCGACCATGACGAGCGGCTTGCGGAGGTCGTCGCTGGTGAAGCCGACGGACTTGTAGTAGGAGCGGGCGGCGGCGCGGTCGGGGCCATCGAGGGCCGGGCCGCTGTGCGCGCGGGTATCGAACGCCATGGATCAACTCCGGGGTGACAGGTAGGGGCCAGTCTATCGCGCGATTTCGGCTGGTTCGAACGCGTCCTCAGGCGTCCCGTTCGCCGCGCAGGGCGCGTCGCGGCGCATCCCGGAGTACTGGCAATAGGCATCGCCGGCGAGCTTCCAGCGGTCACGGCGGATGCCGGTGAATTCGGGCCAAAGCTCGCACAGGACTTCGAATTCGATGTCGCAGACCATGGGAAGAGCGCGTGCGAGGCCGGCGATGGGGCATTCGTAGACGCGGACGGCGGCGTCGCGGCCGGGGGCACTTTCGCGAACCAGGACGAGGCCCGACTTGAGACCGGCCTCGGCGCAGTGCTGCATTCGCGCGTCGGCATCGACGGTGGTGTCGCCAGCGAGGGCGCGGGCGCGGGCGGCGATGGCTTCGCGGAACCACGCGCGCAGGGTCTCGGGCTCGGTGGCGGCCTCGTGACGAAGGAACTCGGTGACTACCCCGAAGGAGGCGTCGGGGACGTAGCGCGCGGCAAGCGGCGTGGTGACGTAGATGTTGCGAGGGCGCCCGCGGTGGGCGCCGCGGTCCTGGACGACGGTGACGAGACCTGCGGATTCGAGGACGGCGAGATGCTGGCGCACGGCCGTCTCGCCGACGAGGAGGACATCGGCGAGGGAGAGCGCATCGCGCGCTTCGCCGCACTTCAGGAGCTGAAGAATGCGGAACTGCATGGGTGTCAGCGGAGGCTGTTCATCGAATCGCGGCCGTTCTGGTTGCGTCATGCCATCCCCCGGGGCGGGCCCGAATGAACCGGAAACCCGCCCTGTGGGACTTAGTGTGCGCCAACCCCGAGGGCCGGGCCGGGTACGTTCGTACCGGGAACAGCGTCCATTCGGGACCACGGACTCGGGCAGCTCAGGGTTCGAGGCCCGCTCCGCGCAGCGCCTGGGCGACGTGGTTGCGTTCGTGGCCGGCGATCAGGCCGATCAGGAGGTCGCCGAACCAGGCGTTGCCGAAGGCCTCGATCCGGCGGGCGAACAGGTCGTCGGGGAGCTGTTCGACGACGCGGAGGAGCGCTTCGTGGCCCGTGCGGAGCGCGTTCTGGATCTGCTCGGGCGTCCATTCCGCGCGGGCGGCGATGCCTTCCTCGTTGTGGGCCGTGGGGTCTTCGCGCAGGCGGCCCAGCTCGACGACGGCCGCGAGCATCGAGGGCGCGTTCGCAACACCCATGGCGACGTGGCGGAGGACATCGCCGACGTTCCAGTCAATCTCGGTAGGACGGGCGAAGTGCGGTGCGCAGCGGGTTGGCGCGGCCTCGGTGATAGCCCACTGGGCGCGCGCCGCGGCGAGGACGTCAGCTTTCGCGGGACCAGGGTCGGACATGGCATCACTCCTGCTCAAGGCGCGAGTATAGCGGCGGGCATGGGGGCGAATGAGCGCGTAGACTCCGGGCGATGGCCGTCCAGAGCGTAGCCCGGATCCCTTTTGCCGCGCGCATCCTGCCGGGGCGGGTGTACTACGGCTGGTATGTGGCGGTGGCGTGCGCGCTGCTGATGTTCGTGGGCGTGGGAGTGGGGTACTACGGGCTGCCCATCTTCATTAAGCCGCTGAAGGAAGAACACGGCTGGAGCACGACGCAGGTCAGCTGGGCGCCGACGATCTACTTCTTCCTTTCGGGGCTCACTTCGGCGGTCATCGGACCAATCATCGACCGGCGCGGGCCGATGCTCTTCATGACCGTGGGGCTGGTGGTGAACGGGGTAAGCGCCGCGTTCATCGGGCTCGTGGACCAGCTGTGGCAGCTGTACGCGGTGTACTTCGTGTTCGCGGTGGCGTATGGGATGAGCGCCGGCGTGGCGGTGAACGCGATTATGACACGCTGGTTCATCCGGCGGAGGGCGCTGGCGATGAGCATCTCATCGACGGGTGTGTCGCTCGGAGGTGTGGTGCTGGCGCCCGTCGCGAGCCGCCTGATCGACGCCGGGGGGTTGGAGCTCGCGACGCCGATCCTCGGGGCGATCGTGGTGCTCGTCGGGCTGCCCGTGGTCCTGCTGGTGATCGCGTGGGAACCGCGCCAGATGGGCCTGTTCCCGGATGGGGACACCCGAGAGGCCGCCCGGCCGGCGGCGGGAAGCGCGCAGGCAGCGCAGATGCGCCGCTGGTCGCGAGTGGAGGCGATGGGAACGCTCGGGTTCTGGGCCGTGTTCCTCGCGTTCCTGATGGTGCTCATCGCGCAGACGGGCTACATCATCCACCAGGTTTCGTTCCTCGAGGAGCGGCTCGGGTCGCGGAGCGAGGCGGCGTTCACGCTCAGTGTTACCGCGTTCGGGAGCATCGTCGCGCGGCTGGTCGTGGGCATCTTCGCCGACGGCGTGGACAAGCGGCTCCTGACGGTGCTGCTGTTCGTGGTGCAGGCCACGTGCACGCTGCTCATCGTGAGCATCGACAACGTGGCGGCGACGTGGGTGCTGACGCTGATCTTCGGCTTCACGATCGGGAACATCTACATGATGCAGTCGCTGCTGGTCGGGGAGCTGTTCGGGATGGTGTCGTTCGGGTCGGTGTTCGGGCTGATCAGCTTCGCCGGGCAGCTCGGGTCGGCGCTCGGGCCCATCGGGGTGGGATTCCTGCACGACCAAAGCAACGGATATGGGCTGCCGTTCACGGTGACCGCGGCGATCACGTACTCGGCGGCACTGGTGATCCTCTTCGCGCGGCCACAGAAGGAGCGGACCGCGGCGGTTTCCGCCCTCGCGGCGCCAGCCGGTTCGCCGGGGAGCGGGGGCGGTGCTTGACCGCGTTCGCGGGCTTCCGGTAGGGTCGGCGCGATTCGCGAAGGAGGCAGGCCTTGAAGGCACCACTGGCCCTTGCGTCGCTCCCGGCGCGGCGAGCCGCCTGAACCACGGCGGCGGTCGCGCTGAGTGAGCCGTTCGCCCCGGCCGCGCAGGCGGCGGGCCGCTGAAGGCTGCATTCATGCGTAGTTTCTCCCGCCGGCGTTCGGCGCCGGCTGTGTACGTGTTCATCTATCTCTGGTTCGGGGCGTCTTTCGCGGCCTTCTCCATCGTGAGCTCGCTCTACCGCGCGGTGGAGGGTGGGCTCACGCCGTTCCAGCTGGTGCTGGTGGGGACGATCCTCGAGACATCGGTGTTTCTCGCCGAGGTGCCGACGGGTGTGGTGGCGGACGTGTACTCGCGGCGGCTGAGTGTCGTCATCGGGTACGTGATGCTGGGCGCGGGGTTCGTGCTCGAAGGGGCCATCGCGCGGGTGGAGACGATCCTCATCGCGCAGGTGGTGTGGGGCGTGGGGTACACGTTCACAAGCGGGGCACAGGATGCCTGGCTCGCGGACGAGGTCGGCGAGGCGGAGGCTGCTCCGGTGTACCTGAAGGCGGCGCGCGCCGCGCAGCTGGGGACGCTGGTGGGCGTGGCCGGCGGGGTGGCGCTCGCGACGCAGTCCCTGGCGTGGCCGCTGGTCGCGGGGGGCATCTGCATGATGGCCCTGGGCGTGGTGCTCGTGGTGACGATGCCCGAGACGGGTTTCCGGCCGACGCCGCGGGAGGACCGCACGACGTTCGGTCACATGGGGCACACGTTCATGGAGGGCACGCGCGCCGTCCGGGCGCGGCCCGCGCTGATCACCCTGATGGCGATCGGGCTGGTCTACGGCCTGTGGAGCGAGGGGTTCGACCGCCTCTGGGAGGTCCACCTCATCCGCAACTTCGACCTGCCGCGGCCGTTCGGGGTGGATCGCGTGACCTGGTTTGGCGTGCTCTCCGTGGCGGGGATGGCGCTCTCGATGGCGGCGCTGTCGCTGCTTACGCGGCGGAAGGACAAGTCGAACATCCCGAAGACGATCAGGCTGCTCTTCCTGAGCGACGTGGGGCTGCTGGTATCGCTGGTGGTGCTGGCGGCCGCGGGATCATTCGCCGTGGCGGTCGGGGCGGTCCTGACGCTGCGGCTGTTCCGGTCGATCAACGGGCCGCTGTCGCTGTCGTGGGTGAACCGCGGGATC
>JAYRRO010000121.1:0-9107 GCA_041910095.1 Dehalococcoidia bacterium | reverse complement strand
TGGTGGCGGGCGTGGTGGGCGCGGCGGGGAACAACGGGCGCGGGGTCACGGGCGTGGCGTGGAACGTGAAGATCATGCCGGTGAAGGTGCTGGATTGCGGCGTGAACGGCGAGGGGCCCGCGGGCGAGCTGTACGAAGTGGCGCAGGGGATCGACTACGCGCGCCGGATGGGGGCGAACATCATCTCGCTCAGCCTCGGCAGCCGGGACGACCGCCAGGTGGTACGCGACGCCATCCAGGCGGCGCAGCGCGACGGTGTCATCGTCGTCGTGGCGGCGGGGAACGTCTCCGGGGACACAGGGGTGCTCTACCCGGCGGCCTACACCGAATACGCGAACGTGGTGGCGGTGGGCGCTTCGACGATGAGCGGGCAGTGGGCGACCTTCAGCCGCTACGGGCCGGCCGTGGACTTCGCGGCGCCGGGCGTGGAGATCGTGGGGCCGCTGCGTTCGGACCTCGGGCTGGCGAACCCCTATGGCCGCGCGGAGCTGGGCGGGACGAGCTTCTCGACGCCGCTGGTGACAGGCATGTTCGCGCTCATGATGGCGCGGAATTCGCGGCTTTCGCCGGCGGAGTACATCCAGATCGCGCGGGATGCCGCGAGCCCGGCGCCCGCGGCGCTGCACGGACAAAACTGGGCCGGCGCGGGGATCATCAACATCGGCGCGGCCGTGGCGCGGGTGCCGATGAGCCTCGCCGGGTCGGCGCTCAAGGACTGGAAGGACGTGCCGGCGGGCACGGAAGTGATCGCGACGGTGGGCGGGGTGGAGTGCGGGCTGACGACGACATCGGCGTTCGGGCCGCGGGCGACGTACGCCCTCAAGGTGAAGCCGGAGGCCGAGCGCAGCGGCTGCGGCGCGCCGGGGCGCACGGTGCAGATCTCGATCGGCGGGCTCGCGGCGGTGCCGTCGTTCCCGTGGGGCGAGCGTGACCAGGACCTGGGGAGCACGAACCGGAACATCACGTCGGTCTCGCCGGCGCCGGGCGCGATCGTCGTGCAGCAGCTGGGGCCGGGGTGGAGCAATGTCGCGCAGCTCGAGCCCGGCGGGCAGCTGCCGAACGCGCTTTCGAGCCTGCCGAGCCCATGGACGGCACTCCTTCGCTGGGACCCGCTGAAGCCGTTCCTGGAAACGAAGGGGGCGTTCGCGCGGTTCGTGAAGGGCGCCCCGGCCTATGTGAACGACCTGGCGCGACTCGAGCAGTACGATGCGTATTGGGTGGATGGCGGCGCGGCGAACGTGGCGACGCTCAATCCGAACCCCGCGGCCGGCCGGACGATCACGTTGCAGCCGGGCTGGAACAACTTCGTCTACACGGGCGACGCACGGGCGGTGGAAGAGGCGCTGAGCGACATCGCGGGGAAGTACACGCAGGTGCTGCAGTACGACAACCAGGCGGGGCGCTGGCGCAGCCACCTTCCGGGTCAGCCGAGTTATGTGAACGACTTCGGTGGGCTCTTCAAGTTCCAGGTGTACTGGGTGTACATGACCGCGCCGGGCACGGTGGGGCTGAAGTAGCTGTTGGCTGTTGGCTCTTCGCTGTTAGCGGGCAACCCCATGCGAAGAGTCTCCCCGGAGTGCGAGGGGCGTCCTCATGGCGTTGTCGCGCTAATAGCTAACAGCTATTAGCCAACAGCTCGCCTCAGCCCGCCTGGCGGGCGACGGCGGCGGCGGCGGCGGCCGCGGCTTCGGGGTCGCCCAGGTAGGACGAACGGATGGCCTTGAGGCTTTCGTCGAGTTCGTAGACCAGCGGGATGCCGGTGGGGATGTTGAGCTCGGCGATTTCGTCGTCGCTGATGCCGTCGAGGTGTTTCACGAGCGCGCGGAGGCTGTTGCCGTGGGCGGCGATGAGAGGGCGGCGCCCGGCGCGCAGGTCGGGGACGATGGCGTCGTACCAGTAGGGCAGCATGCGCGCGACGACATCCTTCAGGCACTCCGTGGCGGGCAGGATGTCGGGCGCGAGGCCGGCGTAGCGCGCATCGAAGCGTGGATGGCGGTCGTCGTCGAGCGAAAGGGCGGGCGGGGGCGTGTCGTAGCTGCGGCGCCAGGCGAAGACCTGGTCGGGGCCGTACTGGTCGGACGTTTCCTTCTTATCGAGGCCCTGGAGCGCGCCGTAGTGGCGCTCGTTCAGCCGCCAGCAACGGTGCACGGGGATCCAGTGGCGGTCCATGACGTCGAGGGCGATCTGGGCGGTGTGGATGGCGCGGCGCTGGAGCGAGGTATGGACGACATCGACGGCGTGGCCGGCGTCTTTCAGCATGCGGCCGGCTTCGCCGGCTTCGCGGACGCCGCGGTCGCTGAGGGCGACATCGACCCATCCAGTGAAGCGGTTCTCCTGGTTCCAGACGCTCTCGCCATGGCGGAGCAGGACAAGCGTGTAGGTGGTCATGCTGGAGCCTCCCGGGGGCATTAGAACGCAGCGGGCGGGATGGCGCACGCGGGGTGCCCCCGAGATGCGCGCGGCGCGCCCCGCGGTGCATGGCGGTGGGCGGAGTGCCGACTATCAAGGGGATGAAGCTGGCACCGACCAGGCCGTTGGCGTTCGCGGCGCCGTTCGTAGGCGCGGCGCTCATCGTGGTGGCACGGCAGCCCGGGCCGGCCGTGCCGCCGGGGGCCCTGGTTCTTGCGGTGCTCCTTCCGGCGATCGTGGCGACGGTGCTGGCGGCCGGCGCGGCGCTGCGCACCGGCGAATGGGCGCCTGCCGCGATCGCCGCGGGGACGATGTCGGCGACGGCCGCCCTGGGCGTGCAACTGCTTTCGGACCGGCCGGTGATGGTGCTGGGGCTGACACTGGCGGCTGCGGGCTACGGGCTCGCGGCGGTGCCGTGGGCGCCGGTGGCGGCCGGGGGCCGGCGGCGGGGGATCGTGGTGCTGTACGCGGCGCCGCTGGTGGCGCTCGCGGCCCTGGTGGGAATCGCCACAACCTTCGGGACACCGCCCCCGGGCGTGTGCGCGGGGATCTCGGGAGCTGGCGTGGGCCTGGCGCTGCTCAGTGCGCTGCACGGCGTCGCCGCCTACCGGTTGCTGCGGGTGTCATCGTGGGCGGTGCACGCGGCGGGTGCGAGCGCCCTCGCGGTGGGGCTCGCCGCAGCGGGCCTGGGGCTCTCGTACGCGGGGCCCCTGGCGGCGATGGCGGCGCTCCTGCCGGCGGGCGCAATCGTGATCGAGGCGCGCCAGCGGCCGGGTCTGCGGACGTACGTGCTCGGCGGGTCGCTCGGGACGCGCCTGGCGGGTCGCGGGGGGAGGGGTGCGGCGAGTGCGGAGGCGGTGTTGATGCAGGCGCTGCGCGCGTATTCGCCCGACCTCGCGGCGCACCTCGAGCGGACGGCGGCGCTCTCGGTGCGGCTCGGGCGGGCACTGGGGCTCGACCAGGCCGCGCTGGCCGAGCTGCGGACGGCGGCACTTTTCCATGACGCGGGCAAGCTCTTCGTGCCGGTGCACGTGCTCGATCGGCACGGGCGCCCGCGGTTGCGGGACTGGGAGCACCTGCATGCGCATCCGGCGATGGGCCAGCAGCTGATCGCGCGGGTGCCGGCGCTGGCGCGCATCGCCGGGGCGGTGGGCGACCACCACGAGAAGTTCGACGGCACGGGATACCCGGCGGGGAAGCGGGGCGAGGGGATCGACCTGCTGGCTCGCATCCTCACGCTCGCGGATGTGTACGACGCGCTGGTCTCGGCGCGGGCGTACAAGGAGGGGTGGGCGCCGGAGGACGCGATCGCGCACATCCGGGCGGAGGCCGGGACGCACTTCGACCCGGCGATCGCGGAGGTCTTCCTGGGGATGCTGGGGGGAGTGTGCCAGGCGGAGGGCCGCTGCCGCGACGCCGCCGCCTGACGCTGCTTAGCGGCCGCGAAGTCTCGGGTCGAGGACGTCGCGGAGGGCATCGCCGAAGATGTTGAAGCCGAAGACGGCGGAGGCGATGCAGAGGCCGGGCCAGATGGCGAGGCCGGGCTGGACGCGCATGTATTCGCGGCCTTCGACGCTGAGCATCTGACCCCACGAGGGTTTCCCGGCGGGGCCGAATCCAAGGAAGCTGAGGCTCGCCTCGGCGAGGATCGCGGCGCCGAGGCCCGTCGTCGCGCTCACCATGACGAGCGGGAAGACGTTGGGCACGATGCATTTCCACATGATGCGGGGGGCCGTGGCGCCGAGGCTGCGCGCGGCTTCGACATAGGCTGCCTGCTTGATCGTGAGCACCTGCGAGCGGAAGACGCGGGAGGCGCCGGGGATGCCAAGGAAGCCGATGGAGAAGACCATCGCCCAGACGAGGTCGACGCTCTGGTTGCGCCGGGCGATGCCGAGGAAGGTTATGAGGATGATGAGGCCGGGCATCGCCTGCCAGGCATCGATCAGGCGCTGGATGGTTTTGTCGAAGGCGCCGCCGATATAGCCGCTGACGACCCCGATGAAGAGCGCGCCGGTGGAGCTGATGAGGACGGCGCCGAAGCCGACCTTCATGGAGATGCGGGCGCCATAGAGGATGCGGGAGAGGGTGTCGCGGCCGGTCTTGTCGGTGCCCAGCCAGTGCGGCCCGCCCCAGGTGAAGCCGACGAGGCGGTTCTTGAGGTCGAGCTTGTCAGGGTCATAGGGGGCGAGAACGCCGGCGAAGAGCGCGCTGAAGACGAGCAGCATGACGAGCATGAAGCCGAAGGCGCCCAGGGGCTTGCGGCGCGCGAAGCGCAGGCTGGTGCGGAGGATGCGCACGGGGAGCGGGTATTCCCGGCGGGCGCGCGGTCCGAAATCGACGGATGAGATTGCTGGTGAGCCGGCCATTGTTAGTACCTGATCCGGGGGTCGAGGACGGTGTAGGAGAGGTCCACGGCCAGGTTCGCGAGGACGATGATGACGCTGAAGACGAACACCGAGCCCATGATCACCGGGTAATCGAGGCTGCTGACGGAGTTCACCAGGTAGCGGCCCATGCCCGGCAGGGTGAAGATCGATTCGAAGATGGCCGTGCCGGCGATGAGCGTGGGCAGGGTGAGGCCGACCACGGTCACGACGGGGATGAGGCTATTGCGCAGGGCGTGGCGGATGATGACGGTGCGCGAGGAGAGACCCTTGGCGTGCGCCGTGCGGATGTAGTCCTGGCGGAGCACTTCGAGCATCTGCGTTCGCACCAGGCGGACGAGCCCGGCACTGGGTGTGAGGCCGATGAGCAGGGCAGGCAGCGCCATGATCTTGAGGTGCGCGATGGGGTCCTCGGTCAGGTACTTGAAGTTCAGCGGTGGCGCCCAGTTAAACCACTTGTTGCCGAAGGTGATGATGAGGATGGCCAGCCAGAACCCCGGGAGGGAGTTCAGGAGGATGGCGAAAGTGCGCAGGGCGTAATCGGGCCAGCGGTCCTGGGCGACGGCGGCGGCGACGCCGAGGGGGACGGAGAAGAGCAAACCCGAGAGGAGGCCGACGACCCCGAGTTCGATGCTGACGGGGAGGCGGTCGTGCATCTCAAGGGTGATGGGGCGGCCGTTGAAGAGGGACTCGCCGAGGTTGCCGCGAGCCATGTTGCCGGCCCATTCGATATAGGAGACGACGAGGTTGCCGCTGAGGCCGTACTCCTCGCGGAGGGCGGCGGCGCGGGCCGGGTCGCTATGGCTGTACTCCGCGGCGATGACGTCGACGGCATCGCCATAGAAGATGGGCACGACGACGCGGAGGAGGGTGAAGACGATGATGGAAACGAGCCAGATGGTGAGTGCTGCCAGCAGCAGCCGCTGAGTGACGTAGCGCGCCATGGGTGCAGTCCTTGAGAGCAGGGGAGAGAGGAGGACCGCTGGTGGCGGCGGGGGATCATGCCGCCACCAGCGGGGCCTGATACGGCGTCAGCCGGTGAACTTGCTCTTGTCGAACCAGAGGCGCGTTTCGATGGACTGGCGGTCGGACTCGGTGTCCCAGGCGCGGTTGACGCCGTAGTTGCCGATCCACGGCCAGGCGAGGCTGAAGGTGTTCGCCTGCCCGGGGTACGGGACCATGGGCATCTGGACGCCGGCGTACTTCTGCCAGTCCTTGATCATCTGGGCGCGCTTGTTGGCATCGAGCTCCTTGCGCTGCGCTTCGATCATCTGGTCGGACTTGGTATCGATGGCTTCCTTGCCCTGGAAGGCGACCTTCTGGCGCGAACCCTGGGAGTGGAAGTAGGCGAACATGAACTGGTCGACTTCGGGGAACTGGGTGGTGGCGCCGATGGCGATACCCTTGAAATTGCCCTTGCCGAAGTAGATGTTCGTGAGGTAGTCGGTGGCGTAGTCGGGGTTGACGACCTTGAGCTTGAAGGCGCCGCCCTCTTCCATCATGCCCTTGAGCACCTCGGCCTGGTTGGGGAAGGTGGTGCCGTACTGGCCGGTGGTGATCCAGCGGACTTCGGTCTCGAGGCCGTTGGCGAAGCCGGCGGCGGAGAGGAGCTTCTTCGCTTCGGCGACGTTGTAGGAGAAGTACTTCGAGGCCTCGCCCATCTCGGAGCTCTTCGGGTCGACCCAGAGGCCTTCCCAGCCGGAGGAGATGTGGCTGTGGTAGCGGACTTCGAAGGGGTAGCCCTCGGCCTTGTACTTGCTGGTGTTGCCAAAGGTATCGATCCAGGTGTCGCGGTCGATCATCATCGCGGCGGCCTGGCGGACGCGGGGGTCGCGGAAGGGGGAATCGGGCTGGAGGCCGAAGTAGGTCATCCAGTCGGTGCGGCCCATGGCGTTCTGGTCGAGCAGCAGGTCCGGGAAGTCCTTCTTCTGCTGGATGACGTCGTCCTGGGTGGCGGCGAAAGCCCAGACCTTCTTGGCGCGGAACTGGGCGAGGCCGGCGGCGTACTCGGGGATGATCGGGTAATCGAAGCCGTCGAGGAAGACGTCCTTGGCGCCCCAGTAGTTGGGGTTCTTGCGGTATTCGAACTTCACGCTGCGCTGGTAGTTCGAAAGCATGAAGGGGCCGCCGGAGCGGGTTTCGTTCTTGGGGTCGTAGCCGCCATCGGATTCGCGCGGCATGACCTGCAGGTAGCGGGAGTAGGCGAGTGCCGAGAGCAGCGGCGCGTAGGGGAACTGCGTCGTGAAGACGACGGTGTTCTTGTCGGTGGCCTCGCAGCTGATGACGGGGCCCGTGGGGTTATCGGGCAGCATCACGAGGTCTTTGCGGGAGGTGCTGAGGGCGGCGAACTTCTTCCAGGAGAAGACGACGTCGTCGGCGTCGATGGGGCGCTTGTTGAGGGGCGCCTTGTCCTCCCAGAGCGCGTTCTGGCGGAGCTTCATGATGAGCTTCGTGGGCTCGGGCTGCTCCCACTTCTCGGCCAGGTAGGGTTCGACTTCACCCTTGGCGGGGACTCGGTAGCCCGGCTTGTACTTCGTCAGGCGGGGGTAGACGTAGGAGCCGACGACGTTGGCGGTGAACGACGGCGAGGCGAGCGGGTCGAGGTTGGTGACATCGGCGGTGGTGTAGCCGGCGAAGACGCCGCCGGGGACGGCCTGCGCGGTGGTGTCGACGCGCTGCCAGAGGATGCTCTTGACCTCTTCCTGCTTCTGCTCGATGGTCTTGCCGCTGTTGTCGCCGCCATCGTCATCGCCGCCGCCGCAGCCGACGAGGCCGAGCGCGGCGACACCGGCGGTGCCGGCGGTGAGGCCCGCAAGGGCGCGCCTGCGGGAGATGCGTCGATTCCAGTAGTTGTCCCGTTCCATGTTGTCCCCCTCGATGTGTGACATTGGCCACGTTTCTCGATGGGCCGCGTTCTACACCCGATTCTTCAAACCGACAAGTCTCAAATTCACCGGAGAGTCATCGTTGTCGCCGGACGAACTGTTTGGGACGGGTATAAGTTCGCGCTGGAGAAGGCGGCGCTTAGATTCGCCCGACGGCCCTGCGTGGACCGCGGAGGCCCGCCGGAAGCGCGCGCCACGACAAACCCGTATCCCTGCGGGACGGTGGCGAGGCGGGAGCGGGCGGGCCGCCGGCGCTTCTAGATGGCGCCCTGGTCTCGAAGAGAAGCGATGGCGGCGGCATCGAAACCGAGCTCGGCGAGGACCTCGGCGGTGTGCTCGCCGACGGCCGGGGCGTGGCCGGTGCCGCGCCGGGGCATGCCGTCGATGTTCATCGGGTTGTTGATGACCCACTCGGCGGGCACGCCGGGGTCGCTGGGGCGGGAGATGATGCCGGCTGCCTTCACCTGCGGGTCGTCCGGGAGGTCGCCCACCTCGGCGATGAGCACGACAGGGACGTTGTGGGCACGGAAGGCGGCCATCCAGTCGGCGGCGTCGCGTTCGAGGAAGAGCGCGCCGAGGACCTCGACGAGCTCGGCGAGGTGGGCCATGCGAACGGTGGGTTCGGAGAAGCGCTCGTCGGCGAGAAGGTCGGGGCGGCCGGCGGCGACGAAGAGGGCATCGAGCTCTTCCTGGGTGCGGACCATGTAAAGCCAGAGAAGGCGGCCATCGCGGGTCGGGAAGGGGTTGCGGTTCGGGCTCGCCCCGCGTTCGGCCTTAAGGGGCGAGAGGTCGGCGCCGGAGAAGGCGGCCTGGGCGTGGCAGGCGTTCGACCAGATGCCGTTGTGGAGGAGGCTGGTGTGGACGTGACTGCCCTTGCCGGTGCGTTCGCGGCGCATGAGGGCGGTGACAATCATGGCGTACATGGTGACTGCGGTGGGGTGGTCGCCCATGCCGGGGGTGGAGCCGCCGGGAGGTGCTCCCTGCGCGCGGACGAGGTCCATCAGGCCGCTGCGGGCCCACCAGGTGACGGCGTCGAAGCCTTCGCGGCCGGCATCGGGACCGGTCTCGCCGTAGGCGGAGAGGGAGGCGTAGATCATGCGGGGGTTGATGGGCGCGAGCTGCTCGTAGGTGAGGCCGAAGCGTTCGCGGGTGGGGGTGGGCTGGTTCGTGATGTACACGTCGCATTCGCGCACAAGGCGCATGAGGATGTCGCGCCCGGCCTCGGTCTTGAGGTTGAGGGTAATGCCGCGCTTGTTCCGGGCATCGAGCACCCAGGGGTAGTTGTAATCGGCGCGGGGGCTGAGGGGGCTGGAGGTCATCATGCGGTAGGGGTCGCCGATGCCGGGGGTTTCGACCTTGATCACGTCGGCGCCGAAATCGGCGAGCATGGTGCCGGCGACGGGGCCGGCGATCCAGGTGCCGACATCGA
>JAYRRO010000120.1:0-12927 GCA_041910095.1 Dehalococcoidia bacterium | reverse complement strand
GCACCACCTGCTCCAGCCCCTCCGGCGCCCACGGGATATCGAAGCTCTCCGCCGCCTGGGCCCCCGCACCAGCGCCCAGCGCGATGCCCAGCGCGGCCTTCGCCGAGGCGCCTTCCAGCAGGCCCCCGACGGGCGAGAAGCGCCCCATCAGCGCCGCCCTGACAGCGGGGTTGGTGGGCAGAAGGCCCCTCGCGGAGAGGCCCTTCGCCAGTCCCCCGACCGTCCCCTGCCCGATGTAGAGCGTCGGGTCTGTCGCCGTCTGCACCGCCGTTCGCACGAAGGCGTTGTTCTCCGGCGAGGCGATGGACTCGTCCCACGCCTGCCGCCCCTCCTGGTACTGCCCTACGGGGTCCTTCGCGAAGTCGGCGAGACTTCTTGCCGAGCGCGCGAGGCTGCCTACATCAAACGGGCCCCAGTGCTTCGAGTTCTCGTGCACGTCGCGGTAGTAGCGGCCGGTGGGGTTGCCGTTCGCGTCGAGGAACTCCTTGCGCTCCCTCGACGTCGCGCCCGACCCGATGCCGAGGACCGGGTCAACGAGGTACTCCTTCGGCGCGGCGAGCGCCACCCCGCCCGTGTGCAGCGCTCGCCCGACCGCCACCGCGGCGCCGTGCCCCACATCTCCCAGCGCGTCATCGAAGTCCGCGCTTTGAAGGTTGTCCACGAAGCGCTCGAAGCGGCTTTTCTTCTTCTTGGCCTCAGACTGCTGCGCGGCCTGCTGCGCCGCGTACTTCTGGTCGAGCGCCGCAGCAGTCTGCCCCCCGAAGATGCGGTTCCAGTCCTCCACCGCCACGTTCTCGCGCCCGAGTTCCTGGGCCGCGCGCTGGAACGCATTCGCCTGCGCCTTCCGCACCAGCGACGTCTCCGCGGGGGAGTGGCTCGCTATCGGGCGCGCAGCGCGTCGTGTCCGGCGCCGGCTACTCCGTGCGCAAGGCCGCCGCGTCCGAGGTCGTCGCGAGGTAGCGC
This sequence comes from Dehalococcoidia bacterium, assembly GCA_041910095.1. Taxonomy (GTDB): domain Bacteria; phylum Chloroflexota; class Dehalococcoidia; order Tepidiformales; family Tepidiformaceae; genus Amarobacillus. The sequence continues at coordinate 11,964 of JAYRRO010000120.1, read as the reverse complement.
GTCGCCAGCAGGAGCGCGCCGAGGAAGATGACCGCCACCACGCCCACCGCGGCCGCGACCACAGCCCACTCCGTCTGCAGGATGAACGACGGTTCCACGCGCGCGCCGTCCTCGGTCGCGTCCAGGAACGAGAGCATCTGCCGGCCCACGATGAGCCCGAGGATGGCTCCGGTCACGACACCCGCCACCGCCACGACGGAGTATTCGAGCGCGAGCATCTGGAACACCTGCGGCCGCGAGAGCCCCATCGCGCGCTGCACCGCGAACTCCACCCGGCGGCGCCGGACCGAGGTCAGCAGCGAGGTCAACAACGCCGCCCCAACCAGCGCGAGCACTGCCAGGAACGCCACCAGCAGGATGCCGCTCCCGCCAGCCGCGATGAGCGGGTTGCGCTCGGTCGCCTTCACCGATGCCTCCCGCGAAAGCACCCGGCGCGCCTCGAACGGCTGCTCGGCGAGCGCGGCGGTGATCGCGTCGATGGCCGGCTGCCCGGCGCCGCGTTCGAGCGTGAACCACGCCTCGTTCGGCCGCACCAGCCCAACGCCGCTGAAGCTCGCGATCTCGGCCCATGCCGCGAGTTGGTCGCGGTTCGTCACCACTACCGGCCCCGCCTCCGATTCGGTCGTGGGGAAGAGGTCGAACACGCCCGCGACGACGATCGGCGCGAGGATGTTCTGGCCCGAGCCGGACATCATCACCAGCGCATACCCGCCCGGCCGCAGGCCGGTCACGTCCAGCAGCGATTGGCTCACGATCGCGGGCAGGGGAAGCGATTGCCCGGTCGCGTAGAGCCCGCGCACCTCGCTCGTGCTACCGGGCCGGAAGGTGAACCGCCCGGTGCTCTTGCCCCCGTGCGCGTCGTCCGGAGCGAGCGCGAATGCGTCCTGGTTCGCTGCCCGGCTCGGAAAGACGGCCCAGTGTCCCCCTTGCTCGAAATCCTCCACCACCGCGGCCTGGCCATTCCCCGGATCCACCGTCACGTCATCGATGAGCAGCGGCGAAAACGGCTGATTGGGCCGGTTCGATGGCTCCGTGAACAGGATGGCCACTAGCGTGAACGGCGCGACCGGTTCCGGCCCAAAGCGGGCAGCGACGGACCCCGTGAGCTGCTTCCACTGCTTGCCCGTGTCACCGTTGCCGATCTCGACGAGCTGGTAGAGCCCCTTCCCGTCGCGCACCCGCGCCCAGATGGTGATCGATGCGTGCGTCTGGTCGCCCTTCACCCACGCGCTGATGGTGGCAGGGGTGCCCGGCAGGCTCCGCCCGATTTGCGCCGGCTGCCCCGCGATTGCACCCGTCAGCTCCCGGAAGGGCACCTCCGCGAAGTCGTCCCGGAACCAGAGCATGTCGCGCGCCGCCGCCGGGTCGACGGCGAGCAATTGGAACTCCGCCCCGCCGGCGCCAGTCGTCCCCATCTGCGCCCGCGTTCGCATCGCCACGGAGGCGCGATCGACGCCTGGCAGCGCGCTCAGCATCTGCTCCGCCTCCGCCGGGCCCACATCGAACGGGTCGCTCGCGGTCGCGCGCATCTCGGCGCCGACGGAGTAGTACGCCCGCTCGCGATACGAACGGTCGGTCGTGCTGGTGTAGCTCGCGGCGAACGTGCCCACGGCGACGGCCATCATCACGAGCAGCGTGAGGCGCGTGTATTGCCCCGGGTTGCGCACCACCTGCGTCAGTCCCAGTGACACCGTCGCCCCCGACGCGCCACGCGTGAGGCGCGCCACCACCCGGAGCAGCAACGGATAGAAGCGCAGCACCAGCGCCCCGCCCGCCGCGATCGTAAGCGCCGGGGAGGCCAGCAGAATCGGATCCGTTGAGACACCGCCCGTCGCCGACGGCGTGAACACTGATCCCCGCTGCCGCAACTCGAAGAGCAGCGCGACAGCCACCCCCGCGAGCGCGAGGTCGAGGTAGTACCGCTGGAAAAGCCCCTTGCCGGGGCGGGACTCGGCGCGGCGCACCGCGGTCGCGCTCTTGCGCGCGACGAGCATCGCCGGGGCCAGCAACGCCACCAGCGACAGCGCGGCACCGCTGCCTGCCGCCGCGAACGACAGCGGCGGGATGGTCACCGGGAGCAGGTCTCCCCCGCTTACGTCCCGGAAGGTCGGCAGGAGCCCAAGCAACGAGGTCGTCGCAGCCGCGAGGAAAGGCGCGAGCACCATCGCCGGCAGGCCGATCAGCAGTCCCTGGAAGAGATACACGGTGCCCACCTGTAGCAGGCTCGCGCCTCGCCCCCGGAGCAGGGCGATCTCGGCTGCCTGGCGTTCCACCACGATCGCCGCCACGAGCCCGACATAGAACAGCGCGATTCCGGTGATTTCGAGGAGAAGGATGGTCAACGGGATCTGCTGGTAGCTCGCGGACTCTCCGAACCCCTCCAGCGTGTCCTTCAGCGGGCTGATCGAAATCCCGCCGAGCGGCTCCATCTCCCCATAGAACGCCGCCAGGTCCTCCTTCGCCCGCCCGAAGTTGGTGCGAGTGAGGGTCGAGGGGTCCGCGAACACGTGCCATTGGGTCGAGGCACTGTACGCCGGCACGCGGCTGCCCAGCCCCTCCAGGAGGCTCGCCTCGTTCGCGAACATCGGCACGACGACGCCCTGGTCTACCAGCGGCAACCGCGCGGGCTCGAAGTAGCGCGGCGAAAAGCCCATCCAGAACGGGTCCCGGTCGTTCGAGGGCTCGATGGTGCCCACGATCACGGCGCGGAACGAGAAGCGCACCTCCGCCCAGGCGTCGCATGGTGGGGGCGGCGGCGGCGGGTCCTGCGACGGCATTTCCCGTTCGCACGAGTCGAAGATCTCCCGCATCTCCAGTGCGTCTCCGACCTTCAACTGCGACGCCTGCAGGCCGCGCTGGCTGACGGCGACCTCCAGCGGCTCTCCCGCCGACGTCGCCCGCGGCAGCCGGCCCGAGAGCACCTTCACATGGTCTTCGTACCCGCTCAGGGATTGCGGCTGGCCGACGAGCCCGCGCTCGGGGTCACCCGGCTTCGCGATCCACCAGCGCCCCAGCTTCAGGTAGCGGGACTGCGAACCCCGGAACCAGCCCCAGCGCTCATCGATCCGCTGCTCCACCGCCGCGCGCAACCCCCGTCCCTCCGGCGTGTTCAGGGCGATGCCCGGGAACTCGATCGAGCTTCCCGGCGAATCCGACAGCTCGTCGCGGATGACGAACGTCAGTCCGAGGTCCGCCATGGTGCGGGCGTAGATGGGCGCGCTCGCGAGCAGCGTGGCCGCGACGATGACGCCCAGCGCCATCACGGCCAGCAGCCCCCGCCCCGCCATGCTCCGGCGCAACACGAATGGAAGGATCGAACCCACGACGCCTCCGTGGCCGGAAGCGTACAGTCACCCCGGCGCTCCCGCACGCCGCCTTTCGTGGCCCCTGCTTCCCCTGTACGCTCCGCACCCGGAGGAGCGATGAGCCGCCTGGCCCCCGTCATCCGCATGGTCGCCCAGCGCGCGATGGGCCATCGGCGACTCCTGCTGATGGTCACCATCGGCGTCGTCCTCTCCTCTGCCCTCATGGCGAGCGTCTTCCTCTACTCCGACGCGATCCGCGACCTCGGCCTGGAATACGCCCTGCGCCAGGAACCCCCGGAGGACCTCGACCTCCTCGTCCTCAGTTCCTCCGGCAAGGTCACCGAGCGCGAGTACGCCTTCCGCCGCGAAACCACCGATGCCCTGCTCGCGCAGCAGGCGGGTGACCTCATCACCGCGGTCGTCCGCTTTGGCCGCTCATCGACCTTCTTCCCCGCTGAACCGGGGAGGACTCCGCCCGTGCCCGACACCCGGCCGCGCGCCAACATTCAGTTCATCGACCGCCTCGGCGAGCACACGCGCCTCGTCTCCGGCCGGCTGCCGGCCCCGTCCGTGGTTCCCGCGAGTGGACCGCCCGTGCTCGAACTGCTCGTCACCGACCGCGTCGCCGGGAAGTACGGCATCGAGCCCGGCCGCGCGTTCGACCTCTACCCGCACTGGCGCCAGGGGAAGGACCCCGTGCCCGTGACCATCACTGGCGTCATCACGCAAACCGATCCCGGCGCCGAATACTGGAGCGGCCGCGACGACCGTTGGTTCATCGAATCAACGGGCTGGCCGACGTACGTCTTCTTCACGGACGAAAAGACCTACGTCGAGATCCTGGGCCGCTTCCTGCCCGACATGGACGGCTCCTACGAAACGCTCGCGATGATTGACGCGACGCGCATCACGGGGACTAACGCACGGGATGTCGAAGGGCGCATTCGCGGCCTCGAAGGCGCCCTCGAGCAGAAGATCGAGTTCACCCGCCTGCAGACACGCACCGCCGCCGTCATCGAGAACTACCGCGAGAAACTCTTCTTCACACGTCTGCCGCTGTTCGCACTCATGCTGCAGATCGTCGGCATCGTGCTGTTCTACCTGGTCATGGTCGCGAGCATGGTCGTCGAACGGCAGACCGGCGAAATCGCGCTCCTCAAGAGCCGTGGCGCCAGCACGGGGCAGGTGCTGACGGTCTTCGCCATCGAAGCCGCCGCCATCTGCGGTTTCGCGGCCGTGGTGGGTCCCTTCCTGGCCGCGGCGGTCATCGCCGTCCTCGGTCTTACGCCCGCGTTCAGCGACCTGAGCGAAGGCCACCTGCTGGCCATGAACTTCTCGCTGGGCGCCTTCGGGCTGTCGGTCTTGGGAGCGCTGCTCGCCTTCGCCGCGCTGGTGTGGCCCGCGTACCGGGCCTGCCGCTTCAGCATCACCAACTACAAGCAGCAGATCTCGCGCCCGCCATCGCAGCCCGCCTTCCTGCGCTACTACCTGGACCTGGCCGTGCTCGCGGTGGGCGCGTTCGCCTTCTACCAGCTCCGCGACCGCGGCACGCTCGCCACCGAGAAGCTCTTTGGCGAAACCTCCGCCGACCCGGTGCTGCTCGCCGCGCCGTCGCTCTTCATCGTCATGATCGCGCTCGTTTTCCTGCGGTTGTTCCCCGTGGCCCTCCGCGCCGCGGTCTGGCTCTCGCGCAGCCTCAACGGGCCGACGATTGCCCTCGGGCTCACACGCATGGTGCGAAGCCCGCTGCAGCACAGCCGTCTCATTCTCCTTCTCATTCTCACCACGGCCGTGGGCGTGTTCGCCGCCGGGTTCCGCGCCACCCTCGAACAGGGATACTCGGACCGGGCGGCATACCAGGCTGGCGCCGCCGCGCGGCTGGAGGACGTGCGCAAGCCGATCAGCGTCTCCGTCCCCGAGTTCACCGCCGCCATCGGCGCCGCCACGGGTTCGAACGACATCTCCCCCGCCTTCCGCTACGACGGCTACTTCAACACTTCCCAGTTCCACTCGGAGTCCATCACGTTGCTCGCGACCCGTTCGGCGGACATCAAGCGCATGGCGTTCTGGCGCGGGGACTTCGCCGGGAGTTCGCTCGACACGCTCATGGACCGCACGACCCTCCCTCCCGCCGCGCCGCTCCCGAAAGGGACCACCGTCCCTGGCGGCACACGCTTCTTTGGCGTGTGGGTCTACGCGACGAATCCGCTCCCCCTCTACGTCCGCCTGATCGATGTGGACGGCCTCGCTTGGGAGTGGCAGCTGCGGACCGAATCTCCCGCCGCGAACGCCTGGCAGTTCTATACGGCCGACCTTTCCAGCCGCGTGCTCTACCGCACGGTGCCGCCGCAGGAAGCCCTCACGAAGGACCGCACCCTCGCGTCCATCTTCGTACGCATCCAGGGGAACCCGCCGCAGGTTCCCGAGCCGGTGACCATGCTCTTCGACGACGCGCAGGTGACGAACGCGCCCAGCCTGCCGGCCGGCTGGGGCTCCCGTGGCTTCGCCGACGGTACCGTCATCGACCGCTTCGACGACCTCGCCGCCTACGAGACCATCACCGGGGCCTCCGAGGGCCAGGTCTCGGGCACGATCTCCCGCGGCGACGCCGCCGCGGGGCGCACCGGCGCGGTCGCTCGTCTGAACTTCGTCCGCGCGCGCAACGGCGCGCCAATCGTCGGCCTTCGCACCGTCAACGACCCGCGCCCGCTGCCCGTCATCGTCAACCAGGGCTTCCTTTCGGCCACCAAGAAGAAGGTCGGCGATGAGTTCACCATCTATGCCGCCAGCCAATACGTGCTTGTGCGCGTCACCGGCAGCTTCGAGCTTTTCCCCGGGTTCGACCCCGAAGGCCGTGGCCATCTGCTCATCGCCGACTTCGACCTCGCCCGTGACCGCTTTTCGCGCCTCCCGGGCTTCTCCGATACCGCCACCCCGAACGCGGCATGGCTGGGAGCGCCGGGTTCGGGCCCGCTGACGAAGGCTTCGCTGCTGGAGAAGGGCGTCCAGGCTGAGCGCGTCTATGACCTCGCCCAGATCCGTATTGAGCAGCGCGGCGACCCCCTCGTCGCGGCGAGCTGGGAGGGCATCCTCTTCCTCAGCTTCGGCGCCGTGCTGCTGCTGAGCGCGCTGGGATTCGTGACGTATTCGGCACTGAGCGCCCAGGCGCGTTCGCTCGAATTCGCCATCCTCCGCACGATGGGCTTCTCCGGGCGCCAGATCATCGGCGTGGTGACCTTCGAGCAGTGCTTCGTGATCGTGGCGGGGGTGGCCGCCGGCACGCTCCTGGGCTTCCCGCTCGGGCGCCTGATGATTGGCTACATGGGCATCACCGAGAAGGGCCGCGACCCGCTCCCGCCCCTCATCTCCCGCGTGAGCTGGGAGGCAGTCGCGACGGTCTATTCGCTGCTCGGGCTGGTGGTCGTGCTCACGGTCGCCGCCCTCGTCGCGCTCTACTCACGGCTGGCGGTGAGCCGCGCGCTGCGCATGGGTGAGTTGTAAGGTGCTACCCGCCGCGTTGTGCGCCGCCGCCGCCATGCGCTACGTTCCCCGCCGGAGGCACGGATGACCGAGATCCCGGAGGTGGCGGAGGCCGAGGAAGCGCCCTACATCCTTTGCGAAGACCTCTTCAAGATCTACAAGATCGCAAACCTGGAAGTCGTCGCCCTCCGGGGGCTCGACCTCAAGGTGCGCCGCGGCGAACTCATGGCCATCGTCGGCGCCTCCGGTTCTGGCAAGAGCACGCTGCTCAACATCCTCGCCGGCCTCGACCAGCCCTCCGCCGGCCGCGCCTTCGTGGGCGGCAAGGACCTCCTTACGATGTCCGCCGCGGAGATGGTCGAGTACCGCAGGCGACAGGTCGGGTTTGTCTGGCAGCAGACGGGCCGCAACCTGATCCCCTACCTCGACGCGCTCCAGAACGTGGAAGTGCCTCTCATCCTCGATGGCATGCCGCGAAAGGCCGCCCGCGAACGCGCGCGCGAACTCCTGACCGCTGTCGGCCTCGAAGCCCGGATGACCCACATCCCCAACCAGCTCTCCGGCGGCGAACAGCAGCGCGTGTCCATCGCTGTCGCGCTCGCGAACGACCCTCCCCTGCTCCTCGCGGACGAGCCCACCGGCGAACTCGATTCCATCGGCGCGAACCTCGTCTTCGAACTCTTCGGCGACCTCAACCGCCGCTACGGCGTCACCATCGTCGTGGTTACGCACGACCCCGACATCGCGGCCCGCGTGGACCGCGTCATCGCTATCCGCGACGGCCGTACCAGCACCGAGGTCTTTCGCCGTGTTCGCCACGAAGGCAACACCTCCGAGTTCTTTCACGAGGAGTACGTGCTCGTCGATGGCGCCGGCCGCCTCCAGATCCCGCGGGCCTACCTGGAACAGCTCAAGATCCACGACCGTGCGAAGCTCTTGATGGGCGAGGGCCGCGTCGAGGTCCTCCCCGAGCAGACGCGGGAGGGCCGCTGATGGAAGGCGCCGCACTCGAAGCCAAATCCGTCTCGCGCCGGTTCTTCCGTGGCTCCGACGAAGTCTGGGCCGTGCGCGATGTCAGCGTCCGCGTGCAGCCGGGCGAGCTGCTCGCGCTCGTCGGGCGTTCGGGCTCGGGAAAGACCACCCTCCTTAACATTCTTGCCGGCCTCGATCGCCCCACCGAGGGCGAGGTCTGGCTCGACGGCGAACGCGTCGACACGATGTCGGAGGGCGAGCTCACGACCCTTCGCCGCCGCAAATTGGGCTTCGTCTTTCAGTCGTTCGGGCTGCTGCCGCTGCTCTCGGCGCAGGAGAACGTGGAAATGCCGCTCCGCATCGCCGGGTTCCACCACGGTGAGCGGGTCAGGCGTGCCAGGGCCGCCCTCGCCACCGTGGGCCTCACCCGCCGTTCGGACCACCGGCCGTACGAGCTCTCCGGGGGCGAACAGCAACGCGTGGCCATCGCCCGCGCCCTCGCCATCCAGCCGAAGCTCATCCTCGCCGACGAACCCACGGGCGAGCTCGACTCCAACACCGCCATGCAGGTCTTCAGCCTGCTCCGGCAGCTCGCCCGCGACGAGGGCATCACCGTCATCACTTGCACCCACGACCGCCTCGTCATGGAGATGGCCGACCGCGTCGAGGGGCTCGCCGATGGCCACCTCGTGTCGGCCGAACATCAGCAGGTGTGGCTTCACGTCCAGGCGAAGCAGCGCAGCCCCTTCGCGGCGGCGCCGAAGCTCGAACCTGTCGCCCACCGCGTGGTCGCCGCCGCGAACACCGTCGAGGAAGCGCTCGCCGCCGAGCACCACGAACACGTGCCCGACCCCGGCCCGAACCGGGTGCCCAGCGCGCCCGCGGAGCCCGATGGCGATGCCAGCCGCTGGGCGCGTCCCGGCCGCTAAGCCCGGGGCGTGAGTGCGAATGCCTCCGCGAGCAGCTCGTACGACCGTTTCCGCGCCTCGAAGTCATACGTGATCGTCACGGCCACCACCTCATCCACGTTGAAACGCTCGGTCAGCTCCAGCAGCATCCGCTTCACCTTGGCCGGCCCGCCGTGCACCGAGCGCGTCTTCATGAACTCGATGTAGTCGCGCTCGGGCTCGGTGAAGGCGAAGGACATCGCCTCCTCGGGCGCCATCACGCCACTGCCGCCGCCCACTCCGCGATTGCCGATCACGCGCGATGCCCACCGGCTCCACGAAAGCCGCTCGGCCTCCTCATCCGTGCCCGCGCAGGTCACGGAGACGCCGATGCTGGCGCGCGGCTCCGGGCTCACGGGCGAGGGCTGGTAGTACTGCTGGTACCACCGCACCCAGCGCTCGCCGCCTTCGGGATTGATGAAGTGCGCGAAGCAGAATGGCCATCCAAGCTCCGCCGCATAGCGCGCGCTTGCGTCACTCGAGCCCAGCATCCAGAGTTCTGGCCGCGTGTCGATGGAGGGCGTCGCCCGCACCGATCGGAACGGGTGCTCCGGCGGCAGGTCGTCCGAAAGATACCCGTAGAGGTCCATCAGCTGTTCGGGGTAGTGGTCCAGCGGCAGCTTCCCCGGGCCCACCGCGAGCGCCTGGTCGGTGCGCGTGTCGCTGCCGGGGGCGCGGCCGACGCCGAGGTCGATCCGCCCCGGGAAGAGCGCCTCCAGCATGCGGAAGTTCTCGGCCACCTTCAGCGGGCTGTAGTGCGTGAGCATCACGCCGCCGGAACCGACGCGGATGCCGGTCGTGTTCGCCGCCACCTGGCCGATCATCACCTCGGGCGAACTGCAGGCGAGACCGCCGCTCCCGTGGTGCTCCGCGAGCCAGTACCGGTGGTAGCCAAGCCGGTCCGTCAGCCGCGCCAGCTCGATCGTTTCGCGGAGCGCCTGTGCCGCCGTGCCACCGCGCCGAATGGGGGATTGGTCCAACACGCTGAGAGTCACCATGCGGGAACCTTTTCACGTTCCTCCCCGCCGGGCAACCGCGCCGGCGCCGCTCCCGCTCCCCCTGCCGTTCCGCTACGATCGTTCGTGACATTGCCATCCCGGAGGCCCTCGTGACCGCCCCTTCGCCCGTCCTCGATGTGACCGATGCCACCTTTGCCAGCGAAGTACTCGCCGCCTCCAATGCCCGTGTCGTGGTGGTCGACTTCTGGGCGCCGTGGTGCGGCCCCTGCCGCGTGCTTGGCCCCACCATCGAACGCGTCGCGGCCTCCTTCGGCGACGAAGTCCGGCTGGTGAAGCTGAACACCGATGAGAATCCGCGCACGGCCACGCAGTACCGCATCCAGGGCATTCCCGCCGTGAAGGCGTTCCGCGGCGGCCAGGTGGTGAACGAGTTCACCGGCGCCATCCCCGAGCCGCAGGTGCGCGCTTTCTTCCAGAAGCTCGTGCCTTCGCCCGCCGAGCGCGCCGCCCGCGATGCCGAGGCCCTTGCGGCCACCGACCCGGCGGCAGCGGAAGCGCGTTTTCGCGACGCGCTCCGTACGGCGCCGAATAACGGCGACGCCATCGCCGGCCTCGCCCGCATCCTCCTTGCCCGAGGTGGGACGGCGGAAGCGGAGGAGCTGCTCGAACGCGCCCCGGCTGACCGCCGCGCAAGGGCCCTCAAGCACCGCATCTTCCTCGACGGCTTCGCCCGCAAGCACGCCAACGAGGACCTCCGCGCCGAGGCCGCCGCGAACCCGCGCGATCCCCGCGCGCGTTACCGCTGGGGCGTCATGCTCGCCGCCCGCGAACAATACGAACCCGCCCTCGATGAGCTTCTCGAATCCGTCCGCCTCGACCGCGCGTTCGCGGATGGTGCCGCGCGCAAGGCCGCCCTCGCGGTCTTCGATATCCTCGGGCTCGAATCACCGGTCACCCGCGAATACCAGCGGAGGCTCTCGTCCGTCCTCTTCTAGGCGCCATGAATCGATACTTTGCGGTTGCCTAACGAACAGGTAGGCTTCACCGCGGCGCGCTCGCGGGCGCGACTCCGTTCGCTCCCGTGCGAACTTTCGAGGCACACATGGGCCCTCTTGCTGGCTTCAAGGTCCTGGAGGTCGCGGGCATCGGCCCGGGCCCCTTCTGCGCGATGCTCCTGGCCGACATGGGGGCAGAGGTCATCCGCATTGACCGCACCACCGATACCGCCGCCAACCCGGCACGTGTCCGTGCGGATATCTCCCGCCGCGGGCGCAAGAGCATCGCGGTCGACCTGAAGCGGCCAGAAGGGGTTGAGACCGTCCTCAAGCTCGTGGAGAAGGCCGATGCCCTCCAGGAAGGCTTCCGCCCCGGCGTCATGGAGCGCCTCGGGCTGGGGCCCGACGTCTGTCTCGCCCGCAACCCGGGGCTCGTCTACGGCCGCATGACGGGCTGGGGCCAGGATGGCCCGATGTCCCAGGCCGCTGGCCACGACATCAACTACATCGCCCTCTCGGGCGCCCTCCACGCTATCGGCCGCAAGGGCCAGAACCCCACGCCCCCCCTGAACCTCGTCGGCGACTTTGGCGGCGGCGGCATGTTCCTCGCCTTCGGCATCGTCGCCGCCCTCCTGGAGCGCTCGCGTTCGGGCAAGGGTCAGGTCGTCGATGCCGCGATGACGGAGGGCTCGTCCATCCTCATGACCATGTTCTGGGGCATGCGCCACGGCGGTGGTTTCAGCCCCGAGCGCGGCACGAACGGCCTCGACTCCGGCGCCCACTACTACGACACCTACGAGACGAAGGACGGCAAGTTCGTCTCCTTTGGCTCGATCGAGCCCCAGTTCTATGCCGAGTTCCTGCGCCTGACCGGCCTCGACATTCCCAATCAGCACGATGCGAAGGCGTGGCCCGAGCTGAAGCAGAAGGTGGCCGCGTGCATCCGCGAGAAGACGCGCGACGAATGGTCCGCTCTCATGGAAGGCACGGACGTCTGTTTCGCGCCCGTGCTCGATATCGAAGAGGCCGCCCGCCACCCGCACAACGTCGCGCGCAAGGCATTCGTCGAGGCGAACGGCCTGCTACAGCCGGCACCGGCGCCGCGTTTCAGCCGCACGGAGCCCGAGATCATGGGCCCCTCGCCCGCTCCAGGGCAGCATACGCGCGAAGTCCTCACGAGCTGGGGAGTGCCGGGCGTCGATGCCCTGATCGCCTCGGGCGCGGTCAAGCAGGTCTAGGCCGCCGTACTTTCGTAACCCCCTCCGCGGGGGCGGCGATCCCCTCGGCGCGCCCCCCCCGCCCCCCG
>JAYRRO010000119.1:0-11384 GCA_041910095.1 Dehalococcoidia bacterium | reverse complement strand
TCTGTGATGCTCGTGTGGGCCCTGATTCTTCACACAAGCGTCCCCGGATTTTGTGGACACGCCTGATTTGGCCTGCCTATCATGGCCACCGCCCCTGAACCCAACGGTAACGAGGTATGCGGCGAATGGACGAGTGCATCGCCCAGTTTTTGAATTTCCTTGCCGTCGAGAAGAACGCTTCGAACAACACGATCGCGGCGTACCGGAACGACCTGGGGCAGTTTCAGAAGTTCACCGGGGCAGCGGACGGCGGCAAGGACGCCTGGGCCAAAACCGACGGCGGTAAGGTCGTCGCGTTCGTCGAGGACCTGCGCGAACGGCAGTACAAGGACGCCACGGTGGCCCGCAAGATCGCGGCGGTGAAGTCGTTCTTCGGCTTCCTCGCGGCGGAGGGCCTCGTGCCGCGCGACCCGACGGAGCAGCTCAAGTCGCCGCAGGTGGGCAAGTCGCTGCCACGGGCGCTTTCGGTGAAGGAAGTCGATGAGCTGCTGGAGCAACCGGCCCGGCGCAACACGCCCGAGGCACGGCGCGACAAGGCGATGCTCGAACTGCTGTACGCGACCGGACTGCGCGTGACCGAGCTCGTGTCGCTCGACCTGGCCGATGTGGCGCTCGAGAGCGATCCCGTCACCGTCCGCTGCGTCGGCAAGGGCGAACGGGAGCGCGTCTTGCCGCTTTACCAGCGCGCGGTGGACGAGCTGCGGCAGTACATCTTCCACGTGCGGCCGCGGCTGGTCCGCAATCGCCGCGAGCCGGCGCTCTTCGTGAACCGGCGAGGCGAACGGCTCACGCGGCAGGGGTTCTGGCTCATCCTCAAGAACTACGCGCGCGAGGCGAAGCTGGACAAGGCGATCACGCCGCACACGCTGCGCCATACCTACGCGACGCACATGCTCTCGGGCGGCATGCCGCTGCGCAACGTGCAGGACGCCCTCGGGCACGCGAGCATCTCGACCACGCAGATCTACACGCAGCTGACGGACCAGCAGAAGCGCGCGGAGTACGACAAGGCACACCCCCGCGCCTGACCGGGGCCCGGCACACGAAGGCAAGCCCGCCTATGCGGGCTTTTTCCTTGCCCGGCGAGGAAGCGGCCCCGCCTGCTACGATGCCGCGCAATGCACCCGCAGCTGATGGCGGCGCTGGTGGCCGATGACCCTGCCGCGGCGCTGCGCGCCCTCGACGCCGCGGGCACGCTCACGCGGCTGATCCCCGAACTCGAGGCCGGGCGCGGGTTCGTGCAGCCGGAACGGCATCACTACACGGTCCTCGAACACAACCTGGCGGCGGTGGCCGCGCTGCACGAGGCGACCACGGACACCGCCGCAGGGAGCGAACTGCGCCAGTCCCTCGCCTGGATCGACATGGACGCCTCGCTGGCGCGGGAGGTGGGGAGGACGCCGCTGATGGCGCTCCTGCGGCTTGCGGCGCTGGTCCACGACGTGGCGAAGCCGCACACGGCGACGATCGTGGACGGCGCGCTGCGCTTCCCGCGGCACGGCCCGCGCGGAGCGGAGCTGCTCCGGGAACGGCTCCCGGCGCTCGGCTTCGGCCCCGAGGAGACCGCGTTCGTGGCGGCGATGGTCCGCTACCACCTGCGGCCGGGAGAGCTGGTGAAAGCATGGCCCCCGACGGACCGCGCCGTGCGGAAGTTCGTCACCGACCTGGGCGGACATGTCCTGCCGCTCATGCTGGTGAACCTGGCTGACGGCTGGGCGACGCGGGGGCCTGGCTACACGCGCGAGCACTTCCGGCGCCACTGCGCCTTTGTCAATTATGTCTCGGCGCGAGCGTGGGCTGTCATGGATGACGGCGAGGAGGCGCCGCTGATTACGGGCGAGGACCTGATTCGGGAGCTTGACCTGGAAGGTGGACGATTGTTGGGGGCTGTCCTAACATCGGTTCGCCGGGCCCAGTCAGAGGGCGCTATAACGAACCGGGATGAGGCTCTGGCGTTGGCCGGCGAGCTCCTGGCCAGCATGCGAGCGGAGCAAGCCTGAGCTGCTTGCCCGGCCCCAGGAGAAACCCCCCATGGCTGTCATGTGGAGTGTCATCTTCTACACCGTGCTTGCGGTGGCGGCGTTCTATTTCATCCTGCTCCAGCCGGTGCTCAAGAATCAGAAGGAGCAGAAGAAAGCAGTGCGCGCGCTGCAAATCGGCGACGAGGTGCTGACGACCGGCGGCCTGATCGGCGAGGTGAAGGACATCATCCAGCCCGTGGACGGGCCAACCGAAATCATCCTCGAAATCGCTCCCGGGGTGCGCGTCCGCGCCGTCACGGATGCGGTTTCGCGACGGCTGACAACACTCGAACCCGCCGAGACGGCACCATCGCCGGAGGTAATCAAGCCCAGTGCGTAGCACGACCACGGTCCTCATCTTCCTCGGGGTGCTGTTCCTCACGGGCTTCGCCCTCATCGCCGTCTGGCCGAGCGACCCGAACCGGTACCTGCCCGGCGATTTCTGGCCGGAGGGCCGGGGCATCAAGATCGGCAGCTGGGAGCGGGAGACGATGCGCCTCGGCCTTGACCTCCGCGGCGGTTCCTACCTCGTGCTCCAGGCCGACCCGCCGGCCGATTACCAGGGCGACCTCGGGCAGGCGCTGGATGTGGCCAAGGAAGTGGTCGAGCGCCGCGTCAACGCCTTCGGCGTGAGCGAAGCCGAGATCACCAAGACGAGCGGCAACCGGCTGACCGTCGAAGTCCCGGGCATGGACATCAACGAGGCGACGGACCTCATCGGCAAGACGGCGCGTCTCGAGTTCCGGGTGCCGAACCCGGAGGGCACCGACGTCATCCCGGCGACGGGCGTCGTCGACGGGCAGACGTATACGATGAGCGGGCAGTATCTGAAGAACAACACGTTCCCATCGCAGCAGGGCACGACCTACGCGGTGAACTTCGAGACCACGGGCATCGGTTCGAAGCTGATGGAGCAGATCACGTCAAATGCGCTCCGCTTCCCGGAAGGCGACACGCGGCGGTTCCTGCTCATCTATCTCGACGATGCGCTCATTTCACAGGCGCAGGTGCAGAGCGTGATCTCGGACAAGGGCCAGATCACGGGGCAGGATTCATTCACGGCGGCGAAGACGCTTTCGAAGCAGCTGAACGCCGGCGCGCTGCCCGTGCCGCTCAAGACCATCCAATCGAGCGAAGTCAGCGCGACGCTGGGCGAGGACTCCGTGCTGGATTCCGTGCACGCGGGCATCGTCGGGCTCATCGCCGTGGCGCTGTTCATGATCCTTTACTACCGGCTGCCGGGTGCCCTGGCGGCGGCGGCCCTGGTGGTCTACACCTCGCTGACGCTGACGGTGTTCAAGCTGTGGCCCGTGACGCTGACGCTTTCCGGCATCGCCGCCTTCGTGCTTTCGGTGGGCATGGCGGTGGACGCCAACATCCTCATCTTCGAACGAATGAAAGAGGAGCTGCGCCGCGGCCGGACGCTGAACAGCGCGATCGACCTCGGCTTCCGGCGCGCGTGGACCTCAATCCGGGACTCGAACATCTCGACGCTCATCACCTGCCTCATCCTGTACTACTTTGGGAACCAGTTCGGGGCGTCTCTGGTGAAGGGCTTCGCGCTCACGCTGGCGATTGGCGTCCTGATTTCGATGTTCTCGGCGATCACGGTCACGCGGACGTTCCTGAAGATGATCGTGGGGACGCCGGTGGCGCGGAACCACTGGCTGTTCAACGCCGAGGAGCGCAAGCGGGGCCGCGTGGTGGCGCCGAAGGCCGAAGCCGCGGGAGGGAAATAACCGATGCTCGACTTCGCAGGCAAGCGATGGTGGTACCTCTCGGTTTCGCTGGCGATCTTGTTGGTCGCGGTGACGAGCCTCGCGATCTTCCATCTCAAGGCGGGTATCGAATTCACGTCGGGCTCGTCGTTCACGATTGAGTTCACCGAAAAGCCGGTGCAGCAGGGCGAACTGCGATCGGCGATGGGGGACCTGGGGCACGGCGAAGCGCGAATCCAGGGGGCGGGCCAGAACACCTATATCATTCGCACGCGCGAATTGAAGGTGGCCTCGGCGGACGATTCCGCGGCGACCGGGCCTTCGGCGCCGGTGCAGGGCGAGATCGACCAGCTGGAGGCGGGCCTGCGCGAGCGTTTCGGCGCCCTCACCCGGCGGGACTTCTCGACCGTGTCGAGCACGGTGAGCAGCGAAATCGCGCGGAACGCGACGCTGGCGGTCATCGCGGCGTCGGTGTTCATCCTGCTGTACATCTGGTGGGCGTTCCGGCACCTGCCGCGGCCCTACCGCTACGGCACGGCGGCGATCATCGCGGTGCTGCACGATGCGTTCATCATCCTCGGTCTGTTCGCGCTGCTCGGGGAGATCCGTGGCACGGAAGTGGATACGGGCTTCATCACCGCCCTGCTAACGGTCATCGGCTTCTCCGTCCACGACACGATCGTGGTGTTCGACCGCATCCGCGAGAATATCTCGCACGACCCGTACATCCCCTTCGAGGAAGCGGTGAACGCGAGCATGACGGAGACGCTCGCGCGGTCGATCAACACCTCGTTCGTCGTGGTCCTGACGGTGATCGCGATGCTCCTCATCGGCGGGGTGACGATTCGGAACTTCCTGATCGTGCTGCTCGTGGGCGTGGCTGCGGGCACGTACAGCTCGATCGGCATCGCCAGCCAGCTGCTAGTGGCCTGGGAGCGCGACGACATCGGGCGCTGGTTCCGGCGATTGCGCGGCCGCCCGGAAGGGCAGGTCGCCGAGCCGGCCTGATCCCGGCCGGGGACCCGGCGTTCGAAGCCCGCGCCTCGCGCGGGCTTCTTCGTTTCCCGGGATGCGGATGGGTTTCGAAAAAGACTCGATTGGGTGTCTAAAAGCTCTGGTGGAGGGTCCGCGGAGTCCCGCGAGGGAGGGAGCGTGCCGATTATCGGTGCGTGAAAGCAGGGGTCTGGCGCTCCGCGCCGGTGGTTGTCGTGGCCGGGGGAGGGGTGTTCCTCGCGGTCTATGGAGTGCTCCTGCTGGCGGGCGCCTCGGGCCTCCTGCTTCGCGGCCTCCTGTTCAACATCGGCCCGATCACGGCGATGGCGGTGGCGCCCCAGGCGCTGCGCCGCGCGCGCGGCCGTCAGCGCTGGGGCTGGGCCACCGTCGCCGCCCTTGCGGTGTGCTGGTTCACCGCCGAGGCGATCTATTCGGTCTATGAGATGCGGGGGGTCGAGGCGCCCATCCCCAGCCTGGCGGATCTCTTCTACTACCTCGGCTATCTCTCCCTCATCGCCTCCGTTCCGCTGCTTTCGCCCCCCCATCGGCGGCTGAGCGACCGCCGCGCCATGCTCGACGGCGCGACCGTGGTGGTCGCAGTGGGCGTGCTGGCCTGGAAGTTCGTGGTTGAGCCGACGAGCGTCTCGGCGGACACCTTCTTCAAGAGCGCCCTGCTCCTCGGGTACCCGCTCCTCGACCTCGGGCTGATCGTGTCGCTGATTGTCCTGTTTTACGGGTCGTCGGGCGCACTGCCTCGGCCGGTGGCGGCGCTCGTCGTGGCGATCGCGTTCACCGTCGCGGGGGACATCCCCTACCTGCTGGGCGTGGGTGCCGATTCGGCGGCCGCATGGCCGGATCTCCTGTGGCTCGCCGGGTACTTCGCGCTCGCGCTGGCGCTCTACTGGGCCGCGAGAGGCCCGCAGGAGGCGGTGACCCGCGGACGCTCCGAAAGCGCGTCGGAGCTGGTGCTCCCGTACCTCGCGGTGACGCCGGCCGGCCTGGTGATGCTCTACGAGGCGTTCACCGGCCGGGTAGAATCCGACCTGCTGACGGGGACGGCGGTCGCCGTGATGTTCCTGATGACCCGCCAGTGGCTGACCATCGTCGAGAACCGCGAACTGAACCGCGCCTTCGAAGCCGAGATCGCCGAGCGCGAGCAGCTGCTTATCGAACTCGAACAGCGCAACGAGGCGCTGGAGGAGCTGCGGCGGGAGGCCCAGTTCCGCGCGGACCACGATTCGCTCACCGGGCTGCTGAACCGGCGGGCCTGGTTCTCGCTCGCGGCTGACGCGGGTGCCACGTCGGTGGCGATCTTCGATATCGACTTCTTCAAGCGCATCAACGACACCTACGGCCACCCCGTCGGCGACCATGTGCTAAAGGAGGTGGCGTGGCGCCTCGGAGGGCTGCTCGGGCCGGGGAGCGCGCTTGGGCGGCTTGGCGGGGAGGAGTTCGCGGCGTTCTTCACGGACGAGGCCGCGGACCCCGTGGCCCAGTGTCATTCCGCCGTGGAGACCATCGCGACCGTGCCCGTGGTGCTGCCCTGGGGCGAGGAGCTGGCGATCAGCGTGAGCGCGGGGCTCGCGCCCGCGGGCGATGGGCTCGACCGCGACGAGGTGCTCGCGGCGGCCTACGAAGCCGCGGACACGGCCCTCTACGAAGCGAAGCAGGGCGGCCGGCGCCGGTTGGTCTCGCGCTACGGGGTCGAGAAGGCGGCCTGAGTCACCAGCTGCCCCCGCCGCCACCGCCGCCGCCGCCACCGGAGAAGCCGCCGCCGCCACCACCCGAACCAGACGACG
Organism: Dehalococcoidia bacterium; assembly: GCA_041910095.1. Lineage (GTDB taxonomy): Bacteria > Chloroflexota > Dehalococcoidia > Tepidiformales > Tepidiformaceae > Amarobacillus. Next base: position 4,853 of record JAYRRO010000119.1, on the reverse strand, counting down.
CCGGCGTGCTTGAAATCGCGCTTCCGACGCTGCTGGAGAAGCTCTGCATGCCCTGCGAGAACGCCATGGCCTGAAACGGAGCGGTGCCGGCGTACCAGCCCGATGTGGCCTCCGCGGCCTGGTCTTCGATGCCCTCGAAGGCTTTCGCCCACTTTTCCACGCAGCCGAAGACCATGGCATAGGGCAGGTAGCGGGCGAAGATGTTGCGCTGCTCGTTGAACTCCTGCTGGCGGGTCTCGGCCGTATCGACGTAGAGGCGGAAGCCGAGGACGCGGCGGCGCGCTTCGCTGCCCATGGCCGTGCGCCGCGCCATCGTGCGCGCGCCGAGCACCGCGAACAGCACGCCGAGCACCACGAACGGCACGCCGATGAAGCCACGGCCGAAGGCGAACGCCGAACCCACGCTCAACCCTGCGCCGGCGATGGCCAGGAGAATGCCGGGGACCGCGCCGCGCCAGCGCTGCGTCTCCGGGTTGCGGTCGAACCACTTGCGGGCGACGGCGTCGCGATAGAGCTCGTCCTTCACCTTCTTCAGGTCCTGGGCGAACTTCGTCTTAAGGGACGAGATCTTCACTTCCGTACGGCTCCCCTTGAAGAGCGCGCTGAAGAGGGCTGCTTCATAGGGCTGGAGGCCGTCCGGTTCCTTGAGCTTTTCGAATTGCCAGTCGCGGTCGCCAAAGCGGCCCTTCTTCGGGATCTCGGTGATGTGCAGGTAGCCCCGTACGGCCAGGTCGACGATCGTGGCGGTGACATCGAGGGTGTCGGCGCGTTCGTCGAGGAGGACGCCCATCTGCGCGGGCCGCAGCTCCTCCGGAGGCAGGTACTCGACGACGACATCGTCCTTCGCGAAGAGCGGGCGCGTCTCCTGCGTGGGGTCGTTCGTCAGGTAGTGGACCGTGGTGAAGCGGCGATCGCGGCCCAGGCGCCACCAGAGAGCGATGATGCCGAATACCCCGAGGGCGGCCAGCACCGCCGACTCGGCTATCTCGACGATGTCGAACTCGAAGTAGTCGTCGATGCTCGGGCGGTCCTTCACGATGGGCGCGGGGATGGTGACGGCGTCGCGCGGGAACATCGCGACGATTGAGAGCTGCTCGTTCGGCGCGAGGAAACGGGTGGCGGTGTAGGTGACCGTGCCGCTGCCATCGGCGGTCTTGCAGGATGCCGTCGAACGGTACCCCTGGAAGCACACGGCGGTGATAGGCGCGTTCGTGGGGAGCTTCACCGTGACGACGGTGGCATCAACGGTGACGGGCCAGGTGCCGCTGGCGTTCCAATAGAGCTCCCCATGGGAGGCGTAGGCATCGAGGGCGCCGGTGAGCGTGTAGGTGATGCGGTAGACGTGTTCGCCGGTGATGGTGGTATCGGGATCGCCGATCTTGAGCTGGATGCCGTCTCCGAGGTTGGACTTTTCGTATTGGTAGGCCTTGCCGGCGGCGTCGGTGATGCTCGCGATGTCGATGCCGAAGTGCCGGTCGCTGCCGGTGGGGCAATCGTAGGTGCGCGGGTCGGCGCCTTCGCGGTCGACGCCGGCACAGGCCTGCTTCGTGACGAGGTTGCGGAAGATGCCGTGGCGGGGTTCGGGGCCGAAGTCCCAGGTGATGGTCTCGGTGACGTGGATGGCGCCGTCGGGCTGGACGTCGTAGACGGCGTCGAAGCGGCGCATGCGCTCCTCGGCGCGGGCGGTCGCGGGGAGCAAGGCAACGGCCGCGAGGCAGAGCGCGAACAGCAGGGGGACGGCAAGGGCACGTGAAGCGGGGCGGCGATGCACGCGCACATGTTCGAGGCTGGAAGGCCGTTCGCCAAGCGGGAAGTTCGCAAGACAAGGCCACGGCCGTTCTTTATCATCGGTGCGGCCGGCCGAACGCGGGGACACGGGCGCCGGCAGCTAACCCCAGGAACGGTGCATGGAATCATTCGAATACCTGGCACCCAGGACGCTCGCGGAGGTTTTCGCGGCACTGGGAAACGGGAAGCGCAGCCTGATGCTGGCGGGCGGGACCGACGTGATCGTGCAGCTGCGCGAAAACCGGCGAAGCTGCGACCAGCTGATCGACCTCAAGCACATCCCGGAACTGATGGCCGTGGACATCCGCGCCGACGGCGGCCTGGACATCGGCGCCGCCGTGCCGCTGGCGGAACTGTATGGCAGCCGCGATATCGCGCGGCGCTGGCCGGGCCTCGTGGATGCGGCGAGCATCATCGGCGGGCGGGCGATCCAGTCGCGCGCGAGCTTCGGAGGCAACCTCTGCAACGCGAGCCCGGCGGCGGATAGTTCGCCTTCGCTGATGGCGCACGGCGCGGTGCTGACGGTTGCCTCGGCGAACGGCACGCGCACGGTGCCCGTGGAGCAGTTCTTCGCGGGCCCGGGCCGAAGCGTGCTCCAGCCGGGCGAGATCCTGTTGCGGGTTTCGGTCCCGCCGCAGCCGGCACGGTCGGCCGTGTTCTACCACCGCTTCATCCCGCGCAACGAGATGGACATTGCCGTGGCGAGCGCGGGCGTGCAACTGGTGCTCGATGAGAGCGGCGAGCGGATCGCGGCGGCGCGGGTGGCGCTGGGCGCCGTCGCTGCCACGCCGATCATGGTCCCGGCCGCGGCGGAGGCGGTGGTGGGCCAGGCGCCCGTGGCCGAGACGTTCGCGAAGGCAGGCGAGGCGGCTTCGGCGGCGGCCCAGCCGATCACGGACATGCGCGGCTCGGCGGCGCAGCGCAAGCATCTCGTTTCGGTCCTCACGGTGCGGGCCTTCGAGCACGCACTCCAGCGCATCCGGGAGGGGCGGTAAATGGCACGGCGAACCCACGTTGCGACGACGATCAACGGCCTTCCCACGGAGTTCTTGTGCGAGCCGCGCCAGAGCGTGCTCGAGGTGCTGCGGGATGAGCTTGGCCTCACCGGCGCGAAGGAAGGCTGCAATAACGGCAACTGCGGCGCCTGCGCCGTCCTGCTGAACGGGCAGGTGGTGAACTCCTGCTGCGTGCTCGGGGTCGAACTCGAGGGCGCGGAGCTGACGACGATCGAGGGCATCGCCGACGGCGAGAACCTCCACCCGCTGCAGCAGGCGTTCCTTGAGGAGGCGGCGCTGCAGTGCGGCATCTGCACGCCGGGCTTCATCGTCTCGGCGAAGGCGCTGCTGGATTCAAACCCGCACCCGGACGAGCACACGGTGCGCTTCTGGCTCGCGGGGAACCTGTGCCGCTGCACCGGTTATGACAAGATTGTTCGAGCGGTGCTGAAGGCGGCGGACGCCACCGGGGCGCCCGTACCCTGAACCCGTGGCCGGTGCCACGCCGGCCATCCAACATTCCCGGGCGGCGCCACGCGGCGCAGTCCCCAAGCCTGGCCCAGGGAGGTTCGACGCATGACGACCAGCGAACGCTCGACGAACTATCGCGTCATCGGGACGCGGCCCGTACGCCCGGACGGCGTGGAAAAAGTCACCGGGAAGGCGCAGTACGGCGCGGATGTCCGGCTGCCTGGGCTGCTGCACGGGCGCATCCTGCGCAGCCCGCACGCGCACGCGCGCATTGTCGCGATCGACACCAGCGAGGCGGAGAAGGTGCCGGGCGTCTTCGGCGTGGTCACCCACCGGGACTTCCCGGCGGCGCGCGACGTGGTGCAGGAGCTTGGCGAGAGCTCGGTCAACGCCATGGAGCTGAGCGACAACATCCTCGCCTCGAGGAAGGCGCTCTACCGCGGGCACGCGATCGCCGCGGTGGCGGCCACGAGCCCGCACATCGCCGAGGAGGCGCTGGGCAAGATCCGCGTGGAGTACCAGGTGCTGCCCACGGTCCTCGATGTGCGCGACGCGATGCGCGAGGACGCCCCCTTGCTGAGCGAGACGCGCTTCACGAAGGAACTTGGCGGGGCGCGCAGCGAGAAGCCAAGCAACATCGCCAGCCACATCCGCTTCCAGGGCGGCAACGTGGACGAGGCTATCGCCGGCGCGGACGTGGTCATCGAGCGCGAATACCGCACGAAGATGGTCCACCAGGGCTACATCGAGCCCCATAACGCGACCGCGAGCTGGAACGCGGACGGTTCGGTCACGATCTGGACGAGCACGCAGGGTGCGTTTTCGGTGCGCGCGCAGGTGGCGGAGATCCTGCGGCACCCCATCTCGAGCATCCGCGTAATCCCGATGGAGATCGGCGGCGGCTTCGGCGGGAAGCTGCCCATCTACCTGGACCCGGTGGCCGCGCTGCTTTCGAAGAAGTCCGGCCGGCCGGTAAAGGTGCTCATGAGCCGCACCGACGTGTTCGAAGGCTCAGGCCCGACCAGTGGAACGTGGGTCAAGATCAAGCTCGGCGTGAAGGACGGCAAGATCGCCGGCGTGAAGGCGGAGCTCGCTTACGAGGCGGGAGCCTACCCTGGCAGCCCCGTCGGCGCGGGTTCGATGACGATGCTGGCGCCGTACGCCATCGACAACTTCCAGGTCGACGGCTACGACGTGTGCCTGAACAAGCCGAAGGTGGCGGCGTATCGCGCGCCCGGGTCGCCGGCGGCGGCGTTCGCGCTCGAACAGGCGCTGGACGAGGCGGCACGCGCGACCGGCGCGGACCCTCTCCAGTTCCGGCTCGACAACAGCGCTCGCGAAGGCGTGCGCATGGTCACGGGCGCGCCGCTCGCGAAAGTAGGCCACGAGGAGTGCGTGCAGGCCATCCTGGACTCCCCGCACTACAAGTCCCCGATCGAGGGTCCGTACCGCGGCCGCGGGGCGGCCTCGGGCTACTGGTTCAACGGCGGTATGCAATCGAGCGTGACCGCGGCCGTGAACCCCGACGGGACAGTGAACCTGATCGAGGGCTCGACGGACATCGGCGGCTCGCGCGCATCGCTTTCGATGCAGCTCGCG
>JAYRRO010000118.1:0-2158 GCA_041910095.1 Dehalococcoidia bacterium | reverse complement strand
GGCGAATTCGCCGATCGACCGGAAGATCACGTCGCGGCTGTACGGCGGAGACATCGAGACGCGGATCCAGCAGGAGATGATCCTGGGGATCGGCGGGGTACGGGCGCTGCACGCGATCGGGCTGCACCCGGTGGCCTGCCACATGAACGAAGGCCACAGCGCGCTGCTCGGCGCCGACCGCATCCGGATGGTGATGGAGGAAGGCGGCAACACCTTCGATGAGGCGCTGCTGCCCGTCTCGGCGGCGACGGTTTTCACGACGCACACGGCCGTCGCCGCGGGCATCGACCTCTTCCCGCCGGAACTCGTCCGGCGCCACCTGGGGCGGTACTACTACTCGCTCGGGATCGACGACCGGCGCTTCCTGGGGCTGGGGCGAATTAACGCGGACGACGACCACGAGCCGTTTTCGATGGCTCTGCTGGGGTTGCGGCTGAGCGGCTACCGGAACGGCGTTTCGCGGTTGCACCGGACGGTGAGCCGGAACCTGTGGGAATCGGCGTGGCCGAAGCTGCCGACGGAGCAGATCCCGATCGATTCGATCACGAACGGCGTGCATCTGCCGACGTGGGTCTCGCACGCGATGGCGGACCTCTTCGACCGTTACGTGGGACGCGGGTGGCGGGACGACCCGGTGCGCCCGGAGGAGTGGCAGGGTGTGCGCGAAATCCCGGCCGGCGAACTCTGGGATACGCACGAGAGCCAGCGCCACCGCCTGGTGATACGGGCGCGGAACCAGCACCGCGAAAGCGCCGCACGGCGTGGGCTCGCGGCGGAGGACCGCACGACGGGGCAGGTGCTGGACATCCAGGCGCTGACGATCGGGTTCGCACGGCGCTTCGCGGGGTACAAGCGGGCGACGTTGCTCTTCCGGGACCCGGAGCGGCTGGCGCGCATCGTGAATGCGGCGGATCGGCCGGTGCAGTTCATTTTCGCGGGGAAGGCGCACCCGCGGGATGAGCCGGCGAAGCAGCTAATTCGCGAAGTCGTGCGGTATTCGCGCATGCCCGAGTTCCGGGACCGGCTGGTGATCCTCGAACGGTACGATGTGGAACTCGCGCGGGCGCTGGTCCAGGGCTGCGACATCTGGCTGAACACGCCGCTGCGGCCGCTGGAGGCGAGCGGGACGAGCGGCATGAAGGCCGTCGCGAATGGCGCGCTGCACATGAGCGTGATGGACGGCTGGTGGGCGGAAGCGGCGCGCCCGGACGCGGGCTGGTCGATCGGCCGGGACCGGATCGAGGACGACCCGGAGGTGCAGGACGCTTTCGACAGCGAGTCGATCTACGACCTGCTGGAGAACGAGATCGTGCCGCTGTTCTACGAGCGGGACGAAGAGGGCGTTCCGCGAGAGTGGGTCGCGCGCATGAAGAATTCCATTGCGAATTACGCCCCGGTGTTTTCGACGCACCGGATGGTGAGCGAATACGCGGCGACGGCTTACGCGCCGGCGGCGGCGAGCTGGGAGCGGCTGCGTTCGGAGCATGGGGACACGGCGCGGGAGCTGCAGGCGTGGCTCGCCCGCGTTCGGCGAGACTGGGATAGCATGAAGATCTGCGCGGTGGACGATGACGGGAAAGACGGCGGACGGGCGGACGCACCGCTGACAGTGACCATCCAGATCCACCCGGGAGCACTCCGGCCCGACGACCTGGACGTCGATGTGGTGTTCGGAGGGGCCGGGCCGACGAGCGACCTGCAGGTGGTGAGCGATGCGGGCGCGACACTGAAGGACATCGCGGAGGACGGCATCTGCCGGTTCGAGGCGGTGTTCCCGCCAACGGTTGCGGGTCGCGCGGGATACGCGATCCGCGTACTCCCGGGCCACCCCGCCCTTCACAACCCGTTCGACCTCGGCCTCGTTCACTGGGGCTGAAGCAAAGGAGTTGACGGTGCGCTCTGGCAACGTCTGTTTCGTCCTCCATACGCACCTGCCGTACTGCCGCCTCGCGGGGCGGTGGCCACACGGTGAGGAGTGGTTCCACGAAGCCATGCTCGAGTGCTACCTGCCACTCGTGCGGGCGTTCCGGCGGCTCGCGAGCCAGGTCGATGGGTCCCTTGGGGTGACGATCAATGTCACGCCGATCCTCGCCGAGCAGATGCGCGACGCGGTGATGATCGACCACTTCCGCGAGTACCTGGCGGACCGCATCGAGCG
>JAYRRO010000117.1:0-4911 GCA_041910095.1 Dehalococcoidia bacterium | reverse complement strand
GAGGAGGCGGCGCTCGTCGAGGTAGCGGCGCACCTCTTCCAGCAGGTCCGGCGGCGGCTGGAGGGTCTGAAGGGTGCGAGGGTGGTCCGGCGGGCGCACGGGCACGATGAGGAGCTCGACCGTGCCGGGCGGGACCGCGCTGCCGCCGCCGTCGCTGCGAACCTGGATGCAGCGCGCGCGGCCGACCCGCCGCGATGCTTCCCGCGCGAGAAATTCGTAGTCCTCGACCGTGACCGCGCGGTCCTGGGAGCGGAGCGCAAGCGGCGCGCGGAACTTCGCTTCTTCCAGCGTCTCCGGGTCGAGGCCGCCGCGAGCGCCCTCGCGGTTGGTCACGCTGGCGATGTAGGGGATCGACGACTTGAGGACCGTGAGGGTGTTGGCGCCGACGTTCCCGGCGATGCCGCCGCCCATGCGGTAGCGGATCACGCGAATGGCCGAGCCCTTCGGGGGCGTGGCGCCATAGGGGCGCTCAGCACCGGTGCGCGTGCGGATCATGGGCCCGAAGGCCACGGTGCCGGAGACGCCATCGAGGGTGAAGTGGCGGTCGTTCGCCCCGGAATCCCTGAAGGAGGGGACTTCGGACCAGGAGACCCACTGCCCTGGCTCTTCCTCGACCTCGATCACCTCACCGGGACGGCGGGGGAGCACGGGCGTGTGCTGGAGGATGTAGGACTCGCCGGGGATGCCGCCGCCGCGACCGAGCACCTCGCCCACGATCGGCATCGAATGCGTGCCCTCCGCCTCGCCGCCGAGCGTGGTCGCGGTGACCGTATCGACGCGCGGGGAGGCGGAGTAGGTGGGCTGCCGGGGGCGTGGCTGGAGCACACGAAGGCGAAGCCAGTGCGCGGTACGACGGGCCAGCGTGAGCGTCTCCAAGCCCGGCGGAAGCGTGAGCAAGACATCGCCAGGCTGGTTGAGGCCGCCGGTCCCGTCCCGTTCGACGCGCGCGCGCGTCCAGCCGCGGACGTCGCCGCACCACGTCTCCCAGGCGAGCGGCGGGTCCTTCGGGTCGACGCCGACACCTTCGAGCGAACAGACCAGCCGCAGGCTGAGCAGGTGCGAGCTGAGGTTCTCGGGGAAGCCGAAGTAGAGCGCATCGCCCGGGAGGGGCACGCGCTGGAAGGCGTCGAAGAACTCGCCATCGGACTGGAGACGGGGGAGGAAATCGACGTAGGACTGGGCATCGGACGAGAAGAGGCAGTGGCGGAGCGTCGGCGGCCAGAGGACGAGGTCCTCGTCGGTGGTGAAGGAGATGGCATCACGCTCGCTGGTGCGCACGGTGGCGACTTCGGTCCCGCGGGCAATGGTGACGGGCCCGGGCTGCGGCGCGGACAGGCCGAAGGAGAGGCGGGTGCGTGCGGGGACAGCGTCCTTGCGAGCGATGCCGAGCAGCTCCATGAAGCGGATGTAGTTCTTCTCGGGCACGCGGTTCAGGCGGTAGAGCAGCAGGTCCGTCATCCAGGCGAAGAGCTCGATGAGCGTGACGCCGGGATCCGAGACGTTATGGTCGGTCCACTCCGGGGTGAAGCGCGGGATGAGGGTCTTCGCTTCGTTGACGAGATCCTGGAAATGGCGGTCGTCGAGCTGGGGGTCGGGCAGGGGCATGGCGTACTCCCGTCACTCCTCGCGGATGACGTAGAAAGGATAGACGAGGGTTCGCTCGTCCTTGGTGGCGCGCACCTGGTAGCGGATGTAGATGAGCATCCGGCCCTGGGGCGCGTTCAGATGGTCGGCGACGGGCCGCACTTCGATGACGGTGATGCGCGGCTCCCAGAACGCGAGCGCCTCTTCGACGTAGCGGCGGGCGAGGCCAAGCGTCTCGTCGTCCAGCGGATGGAAGACGAGCTCATGGATGCGGCAGCCGAACAGCGGGCGCATGACCCGCTCGCCGAGCGAGGTGCCGAGGATGAGGATGATGGCCTCCTCGATCTCGGCCGCGCCGGACGAGACAGCGATGCCGCCCGCGCCGTTGACGCGCAGCGGGAACGCCCAGCCGCGGCCGATGAGCTGGTCCTGGTCGATCATGCGGCGCTCCTCGGGCCGCTCCGGGCGGCACTAGTTGAGTTTGACAACGGAGCCCTTCACCTGCGTGATTGCGCTACTTTCGACGGTCACCGGGCCCTGGCCTTTCACATCGAGGGTGCCGTTCGCCTTCACGGCCATGGTCGCGGCACTTTCGACCGTGACGCCGCCGGTACCCTTGATGTTGAAGGTGCTCGTCGCCTCCTCCTTGATCGTGGCGTTCGCCTTGGTGGCGATGTCCTTCCCCGTGATATTGATTGTTTCGGTCGCGGTAATGTCGATGTTCTTGGCCTTGAGGATGACCTTTTCCTCGGCCTCGACGGTGATGGTCTTGTTCGCCGTATCGATAAGGATCTTGTTCTTCGTGCTCTTATCGATGATGTGGATGGCTTCTTCTCCCTGCTTATCGTTGAGCAGGATGGTGTGCCCCACGCGCGTCTTGAGGATGCGCTGTTCGACCTTCCCGTCGCCGACCGCCTGGGCGGCGGTCAGCGGGGGCGCATCCTGCCCGTTCCAGAGCGAGCCCACGACGATGGGGTGGTTCAGATCGCCGTGTTCGAAGACAACGAGGACCTCGTCGTTCACCTCTGGCAGGATCATCAGGCCGCGGGCGTTGCCCGTCATGGGCGAGGCGACACGGACCCAGTCAGTCTCGAGCTGGTCGTCGAGCCATGGGTACTTCAGCTTCACCCGCCCAAGGTTCTCTTCGTCGTTGTTGTTGGTCACGAGCCCAATTGCGGCGTGACGCTGTGTGGTCGTACCCGTGCGCACGCCCGCCCCGGTGCTGAGGAGGCCGGCGATCGTATCCGCGCTCTGGCCGGCGACCCTGACGTCGGTGCGATAGCCGTCCGCATCGAAATGATGAACTGCCTGGGTGACGAAGTAGTTGCCGCTGAAACGGCTGCCGGCATTTTGGATCGCGATCAGTGCGCCCGCACGTATTCGGGGGTCGCCGTTGACCAGTGCCTCGGCCTGGATGTCGGCGGCGCCGGCCTCGGCCATGGCCGCCTTCGCGACGGCCTCGGCGTCGGCTTGGGTGGCAACCGGAAGGTCGGTAAACACCCATTTGGCCGAGGTGAACGCGGAGGCTCCGATGGCCAGCCCGGCCTGGCTGCCTACTTCGCTCGTACGCGGCACGGAGGTGTTCGTGCCCACGATCGCGGCTTTTTGCTGCGGGTCCCAGCCGCGGACCGTGACCTCGTTGAACGGGGCCTCCCCGGTGAGCCGTGGCCGGAACTCGAAGACATCCTCGCCAAGAGTCAATGTGACGGCCGGGCCGCCGGCGGTCAGGTCCGCGAGGCTCTTGACGATCACCTTCCCGGCGGAGCCCCGCACCACGTGCCCGACGCGCCGGGCGCGCGTGCAGAGAAACTCCCAGTCCGTCATGTTGTCCTGGAAAATGACTTTGTGAACTTCGGTAGTAGCGGTCGCTTCGACCGTGAGGCCGCGCCCGGAACCGATCCGGGAAAAAAGGTCGCTATCGGTCACCTGCTGGAAGACGGCTGACTTCTTACCACGGTGCATGCGGTGGGTCTTGTCGTACCCGCGGATGACAAGCGTGTTCGTGCCGCGGTATCGGAGCATGGGTTCGATCGATGTGATTTCACCGTCGATAACCTCTCCGGTCAGGTTCCTGCCAGAATCCGCGGCACGCGTGTTGAAGGTGATCTTGATGTTTTTGCCGATGGCCAGCTGTGTGCCGTTCGCGTAATCCAGGTGTTCGTCGTACAGCTCGATGCGGAACATGGACGGAAGATACAGCGAATCCTCGACATCGACGGACATGACATTGTCCATCATTTCGGAGGACAGTACGGCTCCATCCAGCTTTATCGTCACGAAGGAGAGGAACGTTTCCCCCGGCATCAGGCGGACTCCAACGGCGGCAGCGTGAGAATCATGCCGGGGCGAATTCCGAGCGGGTTGTCGATGCCGTTCGCTTTCGCGATATGGCGCCAATGGCGTGATTCGCCGTACTCCTTCGCGGCGATGATGTCGAGTGTTTCGCGTTCGACCACGACATGCGTCTTGTGGCCGGCGACACCGCCCGAGGTCGGGTTTTGCGCAGCGAGCTGCGATGCATCCTCCGCCTGCTTGAGCGAAAGGTCGACCGTCGCGCGCGTTGGCGTTCCATCGGCCAGGAAAAGGTCGAACTTGGCGGAGATGCTCGTCACAACAGCCTTGAACGACCACGACTGGCCCCAGCGGAATTCGCACATTGGCGGACGCGACTTGCCGGTATTGGCATCGGCCTGGTCAGGGTTGACCATGGCGAGTTTCCACAGCGGATCGACGTAGGCCGTGCGCACATCCTGGCCCTTCATGTGGGTATCGAAGAAGAGCTGCATGCGCAATTCAGCGGGGCTGCCGCCGGTGAATTCGAGCCCGGTCATGTTCTCGCCACCGGAGACTTTCTCGGCCCAGTTGTTGGACTTGGAGAAGCTGTACTCCGACGGATTGAACATGACCTCGATGGAGGCATTCGTATCGAGATTCGTGAACTTCGCTTTGACGAGCGTCACGGCGTTGCTCCCTTCGCGGGCATCACACCCACCCCCGTTCGCGTTCGCGCTCAATCCTCAGGCGGCGGCGGAGGTCCTGCCAGAGGTGGTCGGCGAGTTTGTCTATTTCGCGCGGGAGATCTGGCGAACCCCAGGCGAACCCGGTCGCGAGGACGGCCCCGGAGGCGGTTCCATCGCCGTCTCCGATGATGCGGCCCACGGCCTCGGGAGCGGCCATTTCGCGCTGCACCTGGGCCTGGACGGGCTGTGCCGCGGTCGCTGGCGCTAGCGGCATCTCGGCGGGCGTAAGTCGCGGGTAGGCGAGCACGGGGCCACTGGCGGAGGGGACGGCGGACCGCTGGACGGCGGGTGCCGAAGCGGTCGCGAG
>JAYRRO010000116.1:0-13925 GCA_041910095.1 Dehalococcoidia bacterium | reverse complement strand
GATGATGAGGCGGCCGTCGGCGGTGAGGGTGGCGGCGTGCGGCTGGTCGGGCTCGGGTCCGCGGTAGATGCGCTGCCAGCTGAGGATGGGGGAGTTGAGGCGATTGGGGGAGAGGGAGAGTGCGAGGGAAGGCTTGCGGGAGCTGGATTTCTGGTGAGCTGCGAGGGAAGCGGAGGGCGTGAACATGGGCAAAGTGTACGATTGTTCGGCCAACCAAAAGCCCCCGCGGTTGGCGGGGGCTTCTGGACCGTGGGGCTAGCTCCTGATGGTGAGGGCGAGAGCCACGGCGAGCGCGGCCCAGATTCCGATTTGAAAGGCGATGGTCATTCGAGCGGCATGCCGTCCCAGTGGCGGCGGAGGAACCAGAGGATGGTGTGACCGGCGCGGGTGGGTTGGGTGCCGCAACCGTCGCACACCGGGCACGGGCTTTCGCGGGTGGCGCTGAAGCCGGTGCCGTCGCACCGTCCGCAGGGTTCCTCGAGGGGGAGATTGGTGCGGAGTTCGAGGGGTTCGATGGGGCCATCGAAGCGAACTTCGACGCGCCCGTCGGGGAAGTAGATGGTTTCAGACATGGTTTTTCCCTTCCTTGGTGCGCCCGGCGTGACCCGGCCGGGCTCGGGCTGGTTGGCGGTTAGCGGTTGGCGCGCTGGTTGTCACGTTGCGAAGGGCCCGTCCCAGTGGCGGCGGAGGAACCAGAGGATATTTAGGCCGGCGCGGGTGGGTTGGGTGCCGCAACCGTGGCACACCGGGCACGGGCTTTCGCGGGTGGCGCTGAAACCGGTGCCGTCGCACCACCCGCAGGGTTCCTCGACGAACGTCCCCCTGAGGATGTCGCGCAGGCGGAGTTCGAGGGGTTCGATGGGGCCAGCGAAGCGAACTTCGACGCGCCCGTCGGGAAAGTTGATTTCAGACATGGTTTTTCCCTTCCTTCCTTGGTGCGCCCGGCGTGACCCGGCCGGGCTCGGGCTGGTTGGCGGTTAGCGGTTGGCGCGGAGGTCGTCTTCGTACTCGATGAGGTCGTGCAGCGTCCACGTGGTCCCGCACGGCTGGCACTTATAGAGGCGCGGCAGCTGCCACCGGCGGTCCGGCGGGGTGACCCGCATGGGCTCTCCGCAGTCCGGGCAGTCTTTCGTCATCGGCGGGAACCTGCGCGCTGGGCCGCACGGTCGGCGTCGAATTCCGCCTTGGTGAGCTTCCGGCGCACCCTGCCACGTTCGTCTTCGATCCATCGACACCGGTCGTCAGCCTCGGCGCCGTCGCTGCCGGGACAGAATAGCCCGCCGAACTTGCTGCCGATCATCTCCATTCCGAAGCACGAACACCCGCGGTTGGGGCACGTTGGGGCTTTGCCCTTGGGGGCTTCGTCGTCCCACACCGGCGGCGGGAGCTGGTTGAGGGAGGTCGTCGACATGGTGCTGTTGGCTGGCGCTGCGGCCGGGGCCGGCTGCTGGCGGCGAGCGATGGGGCGTTCCTCCTCGCGGGCGGCGGCGGCAACGAACGCGGACACTGCGGCTGCGGCTTCGGCGAGAAGAAGCTCGACGGCGCTAGCATCGGCGCCGTAGGCGTTGATCATCACTTCGGGAAGCGCGAGGTCGGGGCGGGCAGGCCATTTAAGGGTGATGTGAAGCGGGAGCTTCTGCTGGTCGGGTTGGCTGGTCATTTTCGCGAGACTCCTAGGGCCGGGGTTTCCCCCCCGGCGAGGGCAATTGTACCCAAAGTGTACGACTAGAACAGACTGGGTTGTGGCACTCCGGGTACGGGCGGGACGGCTCCGGCGCGAGGCGCCGGGTGGGCGTGCGCGAGCCGGAGGGCGGCGCCGCGACACGGGCGAGGGAGCCGGGCGAGCCGCACCCGGCAACGGCCACAGAGGGGGACAGAGCACCATTCCGACGCCACCCGGCCGCACACCGGGCACGCGGGACGGGCCGCTGATTCGAGGGCCGCCGGAGGGAGCCACCCCCCGGCGACGACGGGCACCGGCCCCACCTAACCGGCCGCCGCCACGCGGGCAGCGGCACGGGCAGCAGAGGCGGCACGCCCACGGGCGATGACACGGGCGGTAGCGCGGCGGGCAACAGCGGCCGGAGGCGCGGGAGCACACGGCACCGACACGGACCAACCGCCCGGGGCATGCCGAACGACAACCGCGCGGCCGGCGGCGGGAGCGGCCCACCGGGCGAAGGCACCGGCGAGGGCCATCGACGGGAACACCGGGCGAACCACGAAGCGGGCACCGGAGGCACCCGGGACGGGAGCGCAACCGACGGACGCTGGCGCCGCGCCCGCATCGAGGGCGGCCGCCGACACGGCCGCCCAGGAGAGAAGGAGAACGAACGAAGCCACGAGACACCCCCAGAGAGAGAAGGCCCCCCCGGCCGCACCCGGGGAGAAGGACGGACCCGAGAAACGCGGCACGGGCAGCCGCGCGGCCCAACCCCGGCCGCGAGGGGGAAACGGGGGAGACCCCCGGAACCACCGAAAAAAGCGGCAAAGGCCGCGGAAACCCGAGGGAGCAAACCGGCGGAAGAACCCCGAGAGAAAAAGCGGGAGAGGCGGCACCACCCAGGGCCGACGGCCGCGCGAGAACGGCAGCGAGCACCCGGGCCAGAGACGCGAAGCGGAGCACAGCAAACCCCCAGAGAGCCGACCGGACCGGCGACGAGCCCCCGCAGCGGCGCCAGCAAACTGGGCCGTGCCGCGCCGGGCGGCCGGGGGCAAGTGCCCGACGCAGGAGGGGCGAGCGAAGCGAGCGGACACTTGCGCCCGATAGCCGCCCGGGGTGGCATCGTTGGCCCAGTGCGCGCCGCTGGGGGGGCTTGTCCGGTTTGGTTGGCTCTTGGGGGTGCGTGCCCGCCGCGACGGCAGGCCCGGGGGCCGCTGGCGTGCGCGGACGGCGCAGCCCCTGGGGGGGCCGCCCGACACGCAGCCGCAGCCCGCAGGGCGAGGACCCCACAGTTGGGGGGTGCAGGGGGAACCCCCCGCGAAAAGGAGCAGCGCGCGAGGTGCCGCGAGCGCGCGGCCGGAGAGCGGGGGGAGATGAGCCCGGCCTGGCTGGCCTGACTGAGGGTCGTGGTGGTTTTCTGGGTGCGTCTTGCCGAAGCCGGGTGGGCTGGTGTAAACGCTGCGTCTTCCGCGGTTCTGGTCTCTCGTGCGCGCGAAAAACGACGGCTGCGGGCGACGGGGGGCGCGCACCGTTACCCCTCCCGGGCGCCCTCGCCGCCCGCTGCGCCCGGCTAGAGCGGATGACGGTGACGAGTTCTATTTGATGGGGCGGGCCTTAGCCCGGCGCCCGGGCGCAACGGCGCTGTGGCGACCGAAGGGAGCGCGCCGTTAGGGCGGCAAGTGCGGCGTGTGCCGGTGGTGTGGGCGGGTGGTTTGCCTCTTGGCCTAAAGACTACGGGTCGAACGAGAGGAAGAGGACGTTCGCGGCGGTGGCGACAACTGCTGTCGCGAGGGCGTGGGCGGTGAACGCTATCGGGGTGTTGGTCGCGTTGGCGATGGGTTCGTAGGTCCACGTCGCGAGGGTGCCCATCGCTGCGACGGTGGAGAGTGCGGCGGCGATGACGAACGGGAGTTCGGCGAGGCTACCGGGCTTCGGACGTGGGTCGTTGGTTTCTTCGCTCACTGGTCCTGCTTGCTCCATCGGCGGACGATGCGCGCAGCGTAGGCGGCTGCGAAAGCGCTCACAAGGGCGACGTCGGCAACGACCATCCATGCGAGGGCGGTAATCGCTTCGGGCGGGACTTCGCTGGTCATCTCACGGTCTCCGGCTATCGACGGTGGCGGCAAGGACGTCGGCGAGGACGTTGTCGGTGGCGGCTTCGAGCGCGGTGGTCTGGCTGGTGGACAGCTTCGCGGCGAGGGCGACGTGGGTTGCGAGCGCTCGGGCGAGTGCCGCGAGCGCTCGGGGGTCGTAATCGCCTGCCTCAACGAGCCGGAACATCTCGACGCGCAGAAGGTCGATATCGCCTTGGAGTGCGGCGGGATGGTCGGTGCCGTCGGGGGTGACGGCGAGAAGCTCGCGTGTGTGGGCGGTTAGCTTGGCGCGCTCTGCGAGGGATGCGTTTTGGTTGCCGGGCTGTGCGCCCTGGCGACGGGCGGCGTCGGGGTCGGGCATTGGTCCTCCTGCTGGTGCGCGGTCACGGCGTCGAGGGCGGCGTAGACGATGAGGTTGGCGGAAGCGTGGATATCGCCCGCTTGCGCTAGCTCGGTGGCGTTCAGTCTATCGGTCATCGGGTGCGGTCCTTTCACTCGGGCCAGCTGACTATGTCGGCGTTGGCGAGCTGCTCGCCGGGCCGATAGGCCAGCGATGTGCGAATCCCGCGCAAGCGGGAGAGCTGCGCGCCGAACGCGTCGATGCGCTCTTGCGCCATCGCGCGGAGGCGGTCGACGGAGCGCTCGCCACTCGTGGCGAGCGCGTCGGCGCCGAGCGGTACGGCTCGCTGTGCGAGCGCGTAGCCTCCGGCGCCGAGCGCGAGGAGCGCGCGGTCGCGGTCTGGGACGGTGCCACCGGCACCGTCGAGCTGGTGGAGGCGGGTGTAGTACACCCGCACGGGGGCGGCGGTGAGGGTGCTATCGGTGTGGAAGGTGAGGGTCGAGCCGTGAAGGCTCGTCCTGATGAGGGCGGCGGGGTAGAGGTCGATGGGGTACTCGGCGCCGATGATGCGCACGAGTGCGGGCCACTCGGTGCCGAGCCCTGTTGGCGCGGCGGCCGAAAGGTCAGCTGACCGGCCCGTGACGGTGAGGGTCGCGGTCTTCTCCTGCGGTAGCGCTCGGGTGTAGAGCTCCAGCGCGAGGGCGATTGCGCGGTCGACCTGGGCGGTTGTCCAAGTGAGGTTGGTGTCGTCGCGAAGGTCGGCTTCCACGTCGTCACGGAGCGCGGTCAGCGTGAAGGTCATGGGCTGTCACCTCCTCTCTGGTGGTGGCTACTGGTTCTTGATGCTGGCCGCGAGCCTGCTCGCGTCGTTGATGGCGTCCTGGGCGGCCGCGCGCTCGCGCGCGATGCCGTCCGCGATGGCGGTGAGCTGCTGCGCGGCAGCAGCGATAGCGGTGTCCATGGTGGCGATGCAGGCGACAGCCTGCCGGAGGCGGCTGTCAGCCTGCTCGATGCGAGCGGTTAGCTCGGTCGCTCGCCGCGCAGCGGCGGCGTACTCGGAGGCTCGGTCAGCGGACGCACGAGCGACGATGCGCTCGGCGGCCTCGGTGCGCTCGGCGGGCGTAAGCCCGCCGGTCGTGGCATAGAACGCGGCTACCGCGCTCTCGGCGGACGGCGGTGCGGCGGCGGTGTCGGCGCGAGCCATTTAGGCGACCGCCGCAACGTCGGTGATGCCGTCGAGGCGAGCGACGGCGAGTGTCGAGAAGAGGAGCGGGGTGCAGTAGGACTTTACGCGGTAGCGGGTGGCGTCCTTGGTCTCGAGGGTGCCGATGGTCTCGAGCTGGATGGGGCTCGGTCCGCCATAGCCCATGGCGAAGCCGTCGGCTTCGCCGAATCGGAGGGCGAAGATAGAGCTGGTGGCTCCGCCCGTCTTGGCGGTGTAGGCGCCGGCGGCGATGGTCTCGGTCTGCGTCATGAAGTCGTTCACGACGATAGGGATACCGCCGTAGGTGTAGACCTGCGCGCCGAACATGTCGATCGGGAAGACCACGGGCGAGCCGTTGCCTCGGGCGTACTGGCTCAGCCGCCGGCGCACGTTTCGGTTCATCATCAGGACGTCGGGCCGGGGGCGGATGAGGTCGACGAGGGTGTCAAGGTTGGCCAGCGAGAGCGCGGCGCCGACGGCGCCCGCTCCCTGATGGAGCTGTTGTGCTGCAGGCATCAGCACGTGCAGCCCGGAGGGCTGATTGGCGGCGCCGGAGCCGTAGACGATCTTGTCGCTGATGTCGTAGGCGAGGGCCTTGGCCTTGAGCTGGAGCGCGGTCGCGGCGATGTCCTGCACGTTGCTGCGGGTGAGCTGGATGTAGTTGTCGACGTCGGCGTCGCCACCGACGATCGCCAGCGAGGCGGTGACCTGCGTGAAGGTCGGGGTGTCCTCGGTCCAGGTGTCGCCCACGGCTCGCCATGCGACGGTGGCGGCGGCGTTCTCGCGGTTGTAGGTGAGGGCGTTGCCCTCGACCTTCTCCCACGGGAGAAGGTTTCCGAGGAGTGGGTCGTAGCTGATGGTGGTCTCGATGACGCCTGCGAGAAGGACGTCGTTGCTGAGCTTCGCGGCTTCCGCGAGGGAGAGGGCCATCGGTGATTAGCTCCTTTGCTGCTGCTGCAGGCCGCTGAGGATTTTCTCGCGCGGCGTCATGGTGGTTGTGTTGGGGATGGCCGGGGAACCCCCGGCCGGGACGTGGGGTGCGTGGCCGTTGGACGCGGTGGCTGCCGCGGACGCGGCGAGCACCTGGTCACGAATGGTCTTGCCTCGCTCGACGCTCGCGGCGAGCTCCTCGGGGGTGTCTCCGGTGATGAGGTCGGCGGGGATGGTTGGGTTGGCGGCGCGCAGCGTGTCGCGGTGCCTGGCCATCGCGGTGGCGAAGCTCGCGCGGAACGCGGCGAGCGAGTCGCGCGCCTCGTCGCGCTCGCGCGTCAGCGCGGCGATGGGGTCGTCAGCTGCCGGCGGGGGCGGCTGGTGCGGGTTGGGGTCCTGTTCGGTCAATGGTTTCTCCCAGTGCCTTGTTCTCGGCGGCGCGTGTCCGAAGCTCCGCGGCGGGGTCTTCCACGCCGATGGAGCTGAGCACGGCCGCGTGGCTGCGGCCGAGCCTGAGCTCGGCCTCTGCGGCTGACAGGTCGTCTGCGCGGTCACTCGGGATCGCATCCGTCCATGTCACGCTTGGCGCGCCGGGCGGCGGGTCCGCGAGTGCGCCGAACTTCGCGCCGAGGGCCACGATGTGGGTGGCGAGGCGTTGAAGTGCGGCGGTGCGCGAAAGTCTCTTGCGAGCTACCAGCCGCACGAGCGGCTGGAGCTTGATGGCCAGCGCCGCCCCGCTGAGCGGGGCGGTGCCGGTGTTGTCTCCGAGGGCTGCCTCGGGGACGCGGGCGAGCTGGTGGAGCACGCTCCGGATCTCGTTCATGTGCTCGTGGTGGGCGCGGAGCGCGTTGCCCTGCAGCATGTCGAGCACGCTGGCGGACGCGGTGTCGGGTAGCTCCCAGATGACCCCGGGCGCGACGCGTATGTCGCCTTCTCCGTCGACGCCTTGGAGGACGACGATCGACCCGGCGAGGGTCATGAGCTTGTCCTTGTCCCAACCGGCCTCGTTGAGGCGGTCTTGCACGGGCTGCAGCCGCTCGGGGTCACCGTTGCCCCAGACCGCACCGGGGGTGCGGACGTTGGGGTATATGACGTATGGGATGAAGCCGTAGGGGTTGGGCTCATCGCTCATGAGGGTGTCGTCGAACCAGACGCGCCAGCGCTCGGTGCTCCATTCCTCGGTGACGGTGATGGCCTTGGCGAGGGAGACGACGCGCCCGGGGAACATTACGGGCGCGTCGCGCGGTGCCATCGTGTACTGCTGCGCTACGGATTCGATAGCGCGGGGGTCGTCGGGCCGGCCGCTGGTCCAGAGGGCCGCGGCGTCGACCTGGGCGATGTTGACGAGCCCGTCGCGGTCGTTCCATGTCGTCTTCCACGCGGCGTCCCCGTCGATGGCACACGCGAGCTCGGAGTCGTACAGCAGCTGCTCGCCTCCGTTGTGCTCTATGGCGCTGGCTACGTAGTCGTCCCACACGGTGGTGTTCTTTCCTGGGGCTGCCCACGAGATCGTGGGCGAGCCCATGTGCGAAGCGGCGGTATCGACGAAGAGCCCGACGAAGTTCCTCGCGATGGGGCGGGGGCTCTTGAGGGGCTGGCGGAAGGTGTGTTGTCCGTCGTAGTACCGCCGGTTGTTCTGGTACTGCTTGACGCGGTCGGCTCTGGCCTTGTCGGCGCGGATGAGTGCGGGAAGCGGTAGCTCGGTCGTCATGAGGTCCTCGTGGTGGCGCGCTGGGGGCGGCCGCGCTGAGCGGCGCGGTACATGAGGGCGAGCGATATCAGCCTATCGTCATGGCCTTCGCGTGGGTCAACGTCCCAGCCGAGCCGCCCGCCGGGGAGAGGAGTTCGGCGAGCGGCTCGTATCTGGTGCCAGAGGGCCGCATGGTGCGGCCCGTCGGGCTTCCACACGGTGAGGCTGTTGGTGTTCGCGGCGCTGATGATGTCGTAGCCGAGGGCGCTCTTGGTCTCGCGGGTGAACTTGAATGGGGTCACGCGTCGTGCTCCCCAGAGGTTGAGGAGGTGGCCGGCGAGAGGCTCGCCGATGCCGGTCGCGTCCACGGCGACGTGGGACACGCGCCAGTATTCGAGGAGCCGGGTTATCTCTCCGCGTGCGGCATCGTGGTTCAGCCCTGCCCACGCGTATTGTCGGACGGCCTGCACGATGGGTGCGTCGGCGCTGCGGCCGCGGCCGGGGTACCGGGAGCGGCCGATGGTGAGCACGGTCTCATCGGGGTTTCCGGTGGCCGCGAGGTCGGCGCCGCCGACGTCGAGGCCCGCAACGTAGGTGTTGTGGGACGCGGATAGCGGCCCATCGCATGCGTCGTGGTCGCCTTGCAGCGCGGCGAGCTGGGCGGGCGTGAAGAGTCGCCCGGCCCCGGCCTGAATCTGCAGCAGGTATTGGCTCGCAAAGATGGGGTGCGGCTTCTCGGCTGTGTGTCCTAGCCTCGTGCGCTCGGCTTCGACGAATCGGCCGTAGGCTGGGACTTCTTCCGCGACCTGCTCCCATGTCACATCGAAGGCCCGACGGCGACCGTCGCGCGCCTCGCGCGCGAGCGCGTCCTGACGGGCGGTCTCCAGGACGTCGAAGTCTGTCCAGGCGGTGCCGTAGTAGATGCGGGCGGCGGCCGTAGAGGCCGCCATCGGGGAATAGTCCTTGTCGTGCTTCTCCTGGTCGAAGTCTTGAGCCTCGTCGAATTCGAGGGCAAGCGAAGCGGTCGCGCCGACGACGTTTGCGTCGGGCTCGCCCGAGCCGAACCACCATTCGGCGAGGCCGAGGCGGACAGAATCTGTCGCGGCCGCGAAGTCGCGGCCGTGGCGGAATCCGCACAGCCGGAGGTGGTTCGCGAGCCGCTTGAGGGAGCGAACGGCCTGCGGCTCGCGTGTCGGTGCTGCTTTTATTCCCTGCAGTGGCGAGTGCCGATAGGTGGTCATCAGGGTTGCCTCGAACCGTGCGCTGACCTCGTTCTTCCCGCTCTGTCTCGGAAAGCGCATGACGATGACGTCAGCGTCGTGCGCTTCTGCGGCGCGAAGCGCGGCGATGAATGGCTCTCGCTGATAGCGGCGGAGCGGCGGCGGGGCGGGCACGTCAGTGCCCGGCCGCGGCGCGGAGCGCGTCGCCAGCGGCGGCGAGTGCCGCGCGAAGCGCGTCGAGCTGGCGCTGGAGGGTGGCGAGGTCGGTGGTTGGTGGGGCGGTGGCGAGGAACGAAAGGGGGTCGCGGCTCATGGCGATGTCCGTTGGGAAGTTGGATTCGGTGCAGACCTGGACGTGGAGGTGTGGGCCGCTCACGCGGCCGGTCGCGCCGGAGGTGCCGATGATGTCGCCCGCGGCGATGGTGTCGCCCACGCTGACTCTGGACTCGGAGAGGTGGGCGAGAAGGACGTAGTACGGGGTGCCGATGGCGTCGATGCAGAGGGCTGTTCCGAAGGAGCCATCGTTGTAGAAGCTGGTCGCGCGGCCGGCCACGGGGGCGCGAACGGGCGTGCCCGTCGGACATCCGATGTCGAGGCCCCGATGCGGGGCCGGATAGTCAGGACCGGTCTCACCGAAGCGGCCGGTGATGGGGCCGGGGGCCGGGGGCCAGACTGCCCACGTGAGTTCGGTCACCCCGGGTCGCTCGCGTGGCGATGGTCCCAATCCCCCTGAGCTGGTGAGGCCGGTTCGGCGAGGGTCTTGCGAAGCGTCGTGGCCAGTTGCTCGAGGCGTCCGGTGATGACGGCCAGCTGTTCGAGGTCTCCGGGGGTGGGGTTCTCGTTGCTGTCGATCGTGATGTGGGCCGTGAGCCTCGGGCTGTTGGCGTGTGGGGAGTCGGACAGGTGCCATGTGCGCGTGATGCTGATCAACCGGTGGCCTCCTTGGGTTCGGTGAGTGGGAGCTGTGGGGTGTTGGTGAGGAGCCGCACGGGCGACAGCCGTGCGTGCTCGTTGAACGCGTCGGGGTCGGAGAGGTGGAGGTAGACCGTGGTCTGGGTGATGCTCGCGTGCCCGAGAAGCCTCTGGAGCCGGTAGATGTCTCCTCCGTTGCGGAGGTACAGGGTCGCGAAGGTGTGGCGGAACGTGTGGGCTCCGATCTTGGGGCCGACGATGCCGGCGCGAGCGACGAGCTCGCGCAGCCGGTAGCCGAGGCCGGCTGTTGTGAACGGCACGGCGCCGGGGCCGTGAACGAAGAGCGGCCCCTGAGCCGGGGCGTGTCGCATGATGAGCTGGGCAGTCGAGCGTGAGAGTGGGACTCGGCGCGCGCCGTCTTTGCCGCTGACGGTGATGGCGTAGGCAGGGGTTCCGCCGTTGGTCGTGAGTTCGACGCGTTCGGCTCTGAGGGTGGCGAGTTCGCCGATTCGGATCCCGGTGTCCAGGAGGATGTGCACGGCGAGCTGGTCGCGCCAGTCCGCGCGCGCTGCCTCTGCGATGAGCCGGATCTCTCCCTCGGTCCACACTCGCGGAAGCCGCGGCTTGGGCCGCGGCGGGATCACGTCGTGCGCCGGGCTGGGCAGCCCGTGGCGGCGGGCTGCCCAGGCGCTGAATGCGCGCATGGCGCGCAGCCAGTTGCGGGCGCTCTCCGCGCTGGGCGCGGTCGTCAGAAATCGCTCGATGTCGTCCTCGGTGGTGGTGGTCGGGTCGGTTGGCGCGAGGCGCTGCCAGCGGGCGAGCACGTACTCGTACCACTCGATGGTGGCGGCCGCGCGGTGCGCGGCGCGGCGTGAGGCGATGAAGCGCTCGCACAATTCGCTCGTGTTCATTCGATGGCCGCTCCGGTCTTGATGACGTGGGCGAGGGGGCCGGACAGAAACCGTCGTTTCTGAGCCTCGTATGCGTCGTCTTCGGGTGCGGGAGTTGTAGCGCGGGACCGGGCGAAGAGGGTTGAGGTAGTTTCCGGGCTGGTGAGGAGTGTGTAGAGAAATCCGGCGGGGTTGCGTGCGTCGCTAGCGTGCTCGGCTTCGAAGGCGGCGAGCGCGGCGGTCACGCGCTCGGTGCCGAACTGCGCGAGCCAGCGGAGCGGGCTCGTGACTCCCCATTCGGTGAGGCGGTTACAAATTGTCACCGCTGCTTGGGTGGTGGTGGTGGTGTCTGGTTCCTCGGTTAGCTGATCGAAGGGATCGGTATTAGACGCATCACCATGATGGGGGTTTTGAGACTCGAGCAGCGGTGACAATTTGTAACCGCCCCGGGTCTCGGGGCGGTCATAACGTGCGCTGATTGCGTGGGGTGCGTTGGGGCGTGTCTGGTTGTGGAGGGTGAGGAAGCTGGCATCGGCGAGGTAGTGCTCGGCGGCGATGAGGTGGCGCTTGGAGACTCCTGTGAGGCGGGCGAGTTCGGCGGTCGAGCCTCGCCAATAGACGCGGCGGCTGCCGGATGAGTCGACGACCTGGCGGCCGTGGCGGTACAGGATGATGACGAGCCGGACGGCGACGGGCGTCGCGGGCTGGATGACTTCATCGACAACCCAGTCCGGGAGTTCCACCTAGGAACTCCTCGCGGCGCCAGCGGCCCGGGTGGAGTCTCGCGAACCTTCCCCGGGCCGTGGCGTCTCGATGCGTTGCTGAGCGCCCCTGTTCTGCAACACGGGGCGCAGGTTAACGAAAAGTGTGCGACTAGCGCAAGCGGGTTAGCACGACGCGAGCGTCGGCAGGTTCCAGCGGGACCGCCCGGGCACGTAGTGCTTGGCGAGGAGCGCGACGTGAGGCTCGTAGACCAACATGGCTTGTCCGCGCCGTGCTGGCTGGCGGGCAACGCCTACCATGCCGCGGTCAACCCATCCTGATAGGGTCGATAGGGGAATGCCGTAGCGGGCGCTTGCCTCGCGGAGGCTGATAGTGTTCACGGGGCGCATGGTAGCAGATGGTCCGCGCATGTGTCCGACTACCTCCGGCGAGGGCGGGAAAGCTGGCGACCCCGAGCGGATTCGAACCGCCGATTTCCACCTTGACAGGGTGCCAGGCGAGGGAAACCTCATGTGACCGGTAGTCATGTTAGGCGCGAAGCTGCCGGAGGCCCCCGCAAAGGGGGCCGCTCTGCGTCAGGAAACGACGGCGAAGACGACGACGTCGGCGAGGTCGCCATGGTCCCCGGTATCGACGAGGACGGAGCGGCCGGCTGTGTACTCGGCGGCTGCGAGCCTCGAAAACTTGATGCCCGAAAGGGTGATGTTGGGGGAGCTGGCGAGCCTCACGTCTCCGGTGTAGGTGCCTGCGGCGAAGGTGACGATCGTGGCGCGGTAGGTCGGCATGGGGGTCCCTCCGGGTGCTGAGTGCGGGTGGCTCTCAGGGGGTGGTGAGGTCGTAGGTGGTGGTGAGCTGGTGGCCTTTGGGGCCGCGGGCGTAATCGAGGTGGATTCCGTTGACTCTGTAGTGGCGGGCTTGCTGGGCGAGGGCGGGATGGGTGACGGCGATGTGATCGAAGAGCTGGGGGCCGGTGGCCCATGGTGCGGTGAGGCGTGCGGCGAGGTCTTCGGCGGTGTCGCGGCGAAGCCGGTTGGCTGCGTAGGCGGTGGCTCTCGCGTCGGTGGTGGCGTCGAGGGTCCGGTAGTGGCTCAGCCTCGGGCCGTGGGCGCCGACGCTCTCGGGATCGAAGCTCTCGGTTTGGCGGGCGCTGCCCTGGAGGCGAACCCAGTTGTGGGGCGGTGGCTGGTCGATGAGTTCGAGGCTCTCGATGGGGTGCTGTCCGCTGCCTCCGAAGGAGTAGAGGGCGGGGCTGATGGAGCGGTTGAGGTCTTCAATGTCGCGCTGGGTGAGGAGGCGGTCGAAGAATGCGAGCTCGGCGAGCTGGCCCTGATACCAGCTGTTGGCGAGGCCCACGCGGAGGGAGGTTGTGATGGGTGCGGCGGGGTTGATGGCTCCGGCGGCGGCGGCGCGGGTGCCTGCGCTTGCGCCATCGACGTACCAGCTAACGATGGCGCCGGCCTGCCGGGTAACGGCGATGAAGTGCCATGCGCCGTCATCGAGGGCGGCGCCGCGGCTGTCGGTCCAGCCGTCGGTGCTGTTGCCGAAGGCGAGCTTGTGTGCTGCATCGAGGCCGAAGGCCCAGAAGGTGCCTGCGAGGTTATCGCAGGCGAGGAGTGAGCGGACGGCGGGTGTGGTGTCGTTGGGTCCTCGGATGATGGCGAGGAAGGTGCAGTTGGTGAGGCTGGGGGCGAGGGCGGTGGTGACTCCGAAGGATGCGCCGGTGTTGGGGTGGGTGATGTAGGCGGAGGGCTGTCCGCCCTGGAGGGGGCCGCCGGATGGGTTGAGGGTGAAGGTGTTGTAGAGGGTGGCGGCGAAGGCCTGCGATGCGGAGTGGTCCTGTGCGGCGGTGAAGTCGTGGGTGGTGAAGCGGTACCAGGCTGTGGGTGCGAGGCGGCGCATGACGTTGGCCCACTGTCTGGATGTGCGGTTGACGATGGTGAGGGCTCCGGTCTCGGTGCGGATGCCGTCGTTGAGGGGGTTGAGGAGGCGGCTGAGGATGGTGGTTCCGTCTTCTCCGGGTGCCCATGCGAAGGATGGGGAGTAGGCGGTGAAATCGGGTGAGGGGTCATCGGGTGCGGGGCCGGTGGTGACGGTGACGGCGGCTTTCTGGGCGGCTCTGGTGAGGAGCTGAAAGCGGTTGAGGGTGCCGGCGGGTGCCTGCCATGCGCTGGCGGCTCGCCAGCGGGCGAGCTGCTCGAGGGGTCCGGTGCAGGTGAGGATGACTTCGCGGGTGCCTTTCTTGTGGCGGTGGGTGATGGCT
>JAYRRO010000115.1:0-35369 GCA_041910095.1 Dehalococcoidia bacterium | reverse complement strand
TGTGGAGCGAGGGGTTCGACCGCCTCTGGGAGGTCCACCTCATCCGCAACTTCGACCTGCCGCGGCCGTTCGGGGTGGATCGCGTGACCTGGTTTGGCGTGCTCTCCGTGGCGGGGATGCTGCTCTCGATGGCGGCGCTGTCGCTGCTTACGCGGCGGAAGGACAAAGCGAACATCCCAAAGACGATCAGGCTGCTCTTCCTGAGCGACGTGGGGCTGCTGCTATCGCTGGTGGTGCTGGCGGCCGCGGGTTCGTTCGCGGTGGCGGTGGGGGCGGTCCTGACGCTGCGGCTGTTCCGGTCGATCAACGGGCCGCTGTCGCTGTCGTGGGTGAACCGGGGGATCGATTCGTCGGTGCGGGCGACGGTGCTCTCGATGCGCAGCCAGATGGATTCGCTGGGGCAGCTGCTGGGAGGCCCGGTAATCGGCCTGGTGGCGTCGGCGATTTCGATCCGGGCGGGAATCGGGACGGCGGCGCTGGCGCTGACGCCGGTGCTCGTGCTGGTGCTGGTGGCAATGCGGCAGGAGCGGTTTGCGGCAGGCCGGCGGGATTGACGAATGCGAACGTGCGTTCTAGGCTGGCTCGTATCCGCGTCGTCATAAGGGGTGCGGAGTGTGAGGATCCTGTTCAGAGAACGGGACGCGCGACGATAACGCGTTGAGCCCGTACGATGGGTGGACTACGGTGCCCCCGGGTCCGGCAGGGCATCGTGCCCGTCCCCTGATGCATCCCCGGATGGGTCGTGCGGGCAGTATCCCCTAACACGGTTGAGGTCCCAGATGAAGGTCGTCTTTTTCGAAGACGTTGAAGGCACGGCGCACGTCGGCGACGTGAAGGAAGTCAAGAACGGCTTTGCGCGCAACTTCCTGCTGCCGCGAAGCATCGCCGGGCCCTGCACGAAGGACAACCTTCAGCGGGCCAATTCGCTGGCGCAGAAGGAAGCGCGCCGCCAGGAGAAGCTGGACGCGGAAGCGCGGACGGTGACGTCGAAGCTTGAGGGCTACACGATCACGATCGAGGCGCGCGTGGGCGAGACGGGCCGGCTCTTTGGCTCGGTCACGAATCGCGATGTGGCGGAGAAGCTGAACGCGTCGGCGGGGACGAGCGTGGACCCGCACATCGTGCTGCTGCCGGAGCCGATTCGCGAACTGGGCGCGCGCCCGGTGACGATCCGCTTCACGCGCAACGTCTCGGTCGATATCAACGTGGATGTCGTGCCGGACGAGGCGTCGAAGCCCGTGGTGGCGAAGTTCCTGGCCGAGCAGGAAGCGCTGAAGGCGGCCGAAGCGAAGGCCGCGGAGGCGCGTGCCGCGGCCGCGGCGAAGGCTGCCGCCGAGGCGGGCGAAGCCGAAACCGAATCCGAGTAACCGCGAAGGGAGGTGAACGAGGCCGTTCGCGCCACGAGGCGCACGCACCCCACCGGGCACGGCCTCCCTCCCGATGACGCTCGCACCGTTCGAGAAACTCCCCCCGCACGACATTGAAGCCGAGGAGGCGGTGATCGCCGCACTCCTCGTCGATGCCGAGGCCGTGTACCGCATCTCGCCGATCGTGAGCTCGGCCGACTTCTTTCGCGAGAAGCACGGCTGGATTTATGACGCGTGCCTGGCGCTGGCGGACCGCGACGAGGCGATTAACCAGATCACGGTCGCGCATGAGCTCGCCCGCCGGGAACGTCTCGAAGAGGCCGGGGGACAGACCTACCTTGCGGATATCATCCGGCGGCTGCCAACGTCGATGGGCGCGGAGTTCTATGCGCGCATCGTGAAGCGCGACAGCACGTATCGCGGACTCATTCACGCGGCGACGGGCATCATGCAGATGGCGTACGAGGCACCCGCGGAGCAAGAGGCGGTATTCGCCCGCGCGGAGGAGCTGTTGCACCGGCTCCGGGGCGGCGAGAGCTTCCGCGACTTCGTCCACATTCGCGAGCTGCTCCAGCACTACCTGGACGAGGACATCGAGGCGATGGAGCGGCGCGAGCTGGCATCCATCCACACGGGATACAGCGACCTCGATACGCTCCTTGGCGGGCTCAAGCGCTCGGACCTGGTGATCGTGGGCGCGCGGCCCTCGGTCGGGAAGTCGAGCTTCGCGCTGGGCATCGCGCGGAACGCGGCGGTAACGCAGGGCGCGAAGGTGGTGTTCTACTCGCTGGAGATGTCGTCGGAGCAGCTGGCGATCCGGCTGCTCTCGGCGGAATCGGGCGTGGACGGCTCGCGCCTTCGCCTGGGGCAGCAGACGGAACTGGAAGAGCGGCGCATCATCCGGGCTTCGGGCGTGCTTTCGGAAGCGGACATCTGGTTCGACGACACGCCGGTGCTGACGGCGGCGGAGTTGCGCGCGAAGTCGCGGCGGCTGGCAGGCGAGAAGGGGCTCGACCTGATCGTGATCGACTACCTCCAGCTCATGCAGGGCGAATCGGGGGGTGGCAGCCGGGAAAACCGCGTGCAGGAGATCAGCTACATCTCGCGGACGCTGAAGGGGCTGGCGCGCGAGCTGGACGTGCCGATCGTGGCGCTGGCGCAGCTTTCGCGCGCAATTGAGAACCGCCACCCGCGGACGCCGATGCTTTCGGACCTGCGGGACTCGGGTTCGATCGAGCAGGACGCGGACGTGGTGATGTTCCTGAGCCGCGAGGACATGTACGTGACTCCCGAGCAATGGGCCGAGCAACACCCGGACCTGCCGGAGAGTGCCTACCCGAAGGGTGTGGCCCAGGTCCACGTGGCCAAGCACCGCAACGGTCCGACGGGAATGGTGGAGCTGCGCTTCCGCGACCGTCTGGCGAAATTTGAGGACTGGGTGCTGCGGACCGAGGAGATGCTGTGAGCGAGGAGGCCTTTGGGGGGTTCCCGGGCATCGCGCGCGGCACCGTCATCCCAAACGTTTTCTTCACGGCTGTGCTGCCGCGGTTCACGGCGCCGGGCGACCTGCTGGCGTTCCTGTGGCTTTCGCGCGCGGTCCAGGAGCAACGCGGCGAGGTGCGCTTCGTGACGGCGGCGCAGCTCTGGGGCTTCGAGGGCACGGCCTCGAGCTTCGAAGCGATCGGCGGCGGGCGCGCAGGCTTCGACCGGGGCATCGCGTCATGCGTGGAAGCGGGAGCGGCCATCGCGGTGGAGTTGAGCGGCAAGGACGGGAAAGAGACGGCGCTCTTCGTAAACAACCCGGGATCGCGCCGGGCGGTGGCGCGTGCGCGGAGCGGTGAGCTGCAGCTGCGGCCCGAAACGGCCGTCCGGACGTTGCCGCCGACGGCGCGGCCGGGCGTCTTCCGGTTGTACGAGGAGAACATCGGAACGATCACGCCGATTGTGGGTGAGCGGCTGCTGGAGGCCGTCGATACCTACCCGGCCGAGTGGATCGAGGATGCGTTCCGTGAGGCGGCGGAGCTGAACCGGCGCAACTGGCGGTACGTGGAGCGTATCCTGCAGAACTGGGCCCAGGAGGGCCGCGCGAATGAAACGGCTGGACGAGATCCTTTCGAAGAGCAGAAGCAGCGCTTCCTCGGCGGACCTCTCGGACACGTCGTCCGGAACCGCTGAGGCCGCGGCGCCCGCCGGCGTTTGCCCGCAGTGCGGGGGCGCCGGTTTCGTGCGTGTGCCCCGGCCGGTGGACCACCCGCGCTTTGGCAAGGCCGAACCGTGCGAGTGCGTGCTGAACGAACGCGTCGAGGTACGGCAGTCGCGGCTGGAGCGGCTCAGCAACCTGGGCGCGCTGACGCGGTTCACGTTCGATACGCTCGTCCCGGGCGGACGCGGCGGCGAGAGCGAATGGTTCCGGCGGGCGTACAACGCGGCGCTCGCCTACGCGGCGGACCCGCAGGGCTGGCTCGTGCTCACGGGCCCGAGCGGGAGCGGCAAGACACACCTCGCGGCGGCGATCGCGAACGCGCGGATTTCGGCGGGTGGCCCCGCGCTGTTCATGGTCGTGCCCGACCTCCTGGACCATCTCCGCGCGAGCTACGACGCCGGCGAGGACGAACTGGGGTACGAGGCACTGTTCGATCAGGTGCGGAATGCACCGCTGCTCTTGCTGGATGACATCGACGCGGCGAGTGGGACGCCGTGGGCGCGAGAGAAGCTCTACCAGGTCGTAAACCACCGGTACAACGCGGAACTGCCGACGGTGTTTACCTCCTCCACGAGGCCGCGGCAGTTGGACGACCGGCTCGCGACGCGGCTGACGGAGGAGCGGCTCGCGGCCGTGTACACGCTCGACGGGCCCGCGCGGGGCGCCTATGACCAGGTCGGGGGGATGGCACGCGAGCGGCTCGCGGAGATGCAGTTCCGGGATTTCGACCTCGCGGCGGCAAGCCTGCGGCCAGAGGAATGGGAGTCGCTGCAGGGGGCGTACCGGGCAGCGATGGCGTTCGCGGAGCGCCCGCATGGCTGGTTCACGCTGCAGGGAGTGAACGGGTGCGGGAAGACGCATCTCGCGGCGGCGATCGCGAACAAGGCACTCGGGAGCGGGCTGTCGGTGTTCTTCGCGGTGGTTCCGGACCTGTTGGACTACCTGCGGGCTTCGTTCGCGCCGGGCAAAGACACGGGATACGACGAGCTGTTCGAGCGCATCCGGACAACGGAGCTGCTCATTCTCGATGACTTTGGCGCGCAGGCATCGTCGCCGTGGGCGCAGGAGAAGCTGTACCAGATCGTGAACTACCGGACGGTTGCGGGGCTTCCCGGGGTGATCACGACGGACCGGTCGACTTCGGAGCTGGCAGAGACGAACGCGCGCATCGTGGCGCGCATCGCAGACCCGGGACACGGCAGCATCATTTACATCGAGGCGCCGCACTACCGCTTGGGGCGCATGGCCGCGGGGCGGCCGGGGCCGGTTCCGCGGCGTCCACGGTGAGTTTCGCATCGGCAGAGGTCGAGCTGTTTGTCACGCGGACACTTCATGAGTGCGACCGCATCCTGGCGGCGCTGGGCGGGCTCACGCGGGAGCAGGCGAACTGGCGGCCGATGGAGGGGGCAAACAGCATCGCGGTCCTCGCGAGCCACATGCCAGGCAACGTGCGCGAGGTGCTCCTGGGGACGGTGGCGGGCCAGGCCGTGACGCGCGACCGCGATGCCGAGTTCGAGGCTGGCGACCGCGATCCGGCGGTGCTGGCGGCGGAGTGGGCGGAGCTGCGGGCGCGTGTCCTGGCGACGTTCGAGCCAATGCCGGGGAACGTGCTCGAAGAGGTTCGCGTGCATCCGCGGCGCGGGGCCATCACGGTGCGGGAGATCCTGCTGGTGGTGGCGCGGCATGCGGCCGAACACGCCGGGCAGGCCGAACTCACACGGCAGTTGTGCACGGGAACTCGCGGCGACTGAGGTGGCTTCCTGCCCGTGGAGCGGGGGCGCTACTCGGCGGTGGCGTCGATGACGCCTTCGTCGCCGCCGATCATGCGGGGCGCCGGGCGGGACTGAGATGTGCCGAAGGGGTCGCGCGCGGCGGGACGTGAGGGTTGCGCCGGTTGCGGCGGTGCCGGGCGCGGCGCCGTGCGGCTGGCCGTGGCCGCGGGCGTGGGACGAGGAACGGGCCGGCCGCCGGGTCGGGCGGCGCGCGGCATCCCTTCCCGGGCGGGCTTTTCGAGACCGCAGAAGGGACAGGCCAGCCAGGCGTAACTGAGGGGCTTGCTGCACGAGCGGCATGGCTCCTTGAGCTGCGTCCGGCACGACGGGCAGATGAGGAACTCGTCGTGGACGCGGCGCTTGCAGGTGGGGCAGGCCTTCTGGTCTTCGAGCTCCTGGAGCAGCGCCTCTTCCTCGAGGGAGCGCTCGTAGAGCTCGGTGAGGGTATAGCGCGGGCGGAGGATGAGGTAGATCCAGTGCCCGGGGAGGAAGAACACGAGGACGAGGAGGACGGCAACCATCTGGACGATGGGATCGCGGCTGCGCTGGCGGATGTCGCGGTACGTCCAGAACACGAGGGTGAGCCAGATCGCCGCGAGGTAGATGGCAAGGACAGCGACCGTGTATTTCACGGTGGCTTCCCAGGATCCACCGGGCCACGACACCAGTTGCATCAGTCCCTCACTCCTATCCGCCCCGGCGAGTATAGCATCGGGGTCGTTGGCGGCAGTTTGGCCGGGCAGTGGGCCGGAAAGAATCGCTCATTTGTTCGATCCGATGGTAGAATAGCGGCCGTGCCACGGAATTCGCGGACGACCGGCGACCGCTTGCAGCGCCCTCTCTTCCCTGAACGCAGCGAACCCGCCGGGAGTTCCACCGAGCGTGGAAACCGGGAGGAAGTCGCCGGACCGGGGGTGCTGCCGGCCATCCTTGAAGGGCTGAACCCGCCTCAGACGGCGGCGGTCACGCACGGCGAAGGGCCGGTCCTCATCCTCGCGGGGCCGGGCAGCGGCAAGACGCGGGTTATCACGCATCGCATCGCCTACCTGGTGCGGGAGCAGCGGGTGGCGCCCTGGCGCATCGTCGCGGTGACCTTCACGAACAAGGCCGCGAAGGAGATGCGCGAGCGGTCCCGGCTCCTCCTGGGGGACGACGCTGGCAGCGTCTCGCTGGGCACCTTCCACTCGATGTGCGCGCGCTGGCTGCGCGCCGATGGCGGCCTCATTGGGCTGGACCGTGACTTCGTGATCTACGACGACGACGACCAGGTCAAGCTCATGAAGCGCGTGCTGGAGGACCTGAACGTCGATGTGCGGCGGTTCAACCCACGGTCGGTGTTGAGCGCGATCTCGGCAGCGAAGAGCGAGCTCCTGGGGCCGGATGATGTCGCCGGGCGGGTGAACGACTACTTCCAGGAGGTGGTGGCGCGGGCATTCGCGAAGTACGCGGCGGCCTTGCGAGCGGCCTCGGCGCTGGACTTCGACGACCTGCTGAACGAGACGGTGCACCTCCTTCGGGACATCCCGGAAGCACGGGACAAGTACGCCGGACGCTTCCTGCACGTACTGGTCGACGAGTTCCAGGACACGAACCCGGCGCAATACCAGCTGGCGCAACTGCTCGCATCGAAGCGCCGGAACATTACCGTGGTTGGCGACCCGGACCAGGGCATCTATTCGTGGCGCGCGGCGGACGTGCGCAACGTGCAGTACTTCGAACGGGACTACCCGGACTGCACCGTCTACCTGCTGGAGCAGAACTACCGCTCGACGCGGCCGATCCTCGAGGCGGCGGACGCGGTGATCGGCAAGAACCCGGGGCGAAAGCGACGCACGCTGTGGACCGAGCGCCCGGGGGGCGACCTGATCGTGACGCACGAGGCGTACAGCGATGAGGAAGAGGGCGAGTTCGTCGCGTCGGAGATCCGGCGCCTGGCGGCGACGGGCCGCGGCTTCTCGGACTTCGCGGTGATGTATCGCACGAACGCGCTATCGCGTGCCGCCGAAGAGGCGCTGGTGCGGCATCGCGTGCCGTACCGGCTCATCGGGGGCACGCGGTTCTATCAGCGGCGCGAAGTGAAGGACCTCGTCGCGTATCTGCGGCTGGTCCAGAACCCCCTGGACGAAGCGAGCCTGCTGCGCGTCATCAACGTCCCGCAGCGCGGGATCGGCACGCGCACGGTCGACCGGCTTCGCGACCAGGCAGCACGCACGGGGACGACGATCTGGTCGGTGGCGGAGGCGCTGGCGCGGGGCAACGGGGTCGAGGGCGTGACGGGGCGCTCGGCATCCGCCGTATGGGGGTTCGTGCACGCGATCGAGCGGATGCGGGCGCTGGCCGCGGGCGGCGCGCCGCTGACGGACCTCTTCGACGCGGCGCTCGGGCACACGGACTACCTGAAGTACCTGCGCGATGGCGATGACGCCGACGACCGGATCGCGAACGTGGAGGAGCTGCGGCGCGTCATCGCCGAATACGAGGACGTCGGCGGCGAGGATCGCGACCTTGCGGTGTTCCTCCAGGACGTCGCGCTGGTCTCGGATGTGGACGAACTGCGGGAGGGCGCGCCGGCGGTGACGCTGATCACGCTGCACGCGGCGAAAGGCCTGGAGTTCCCGGTGGTGTTCATGGTCGCGATGGAGGAGGGGGTGCTGCCGCACATCCGGTCGTTCGATGACCCCCGGCAGATGGAGGAGGAGCGGCGGCTGGCCTATGTGGGGATTACGCGAGCGGAGGACCAGCTCTACCTCACGCGGGCATTCCGGCGGTACACGATGGGGGGGAGCGCGTCGAACCCGGAATCGCGGTTCTTGCGGGATTTGCCGCCCGGGGTGAGCCGGCCGTGGGGATCGACGACGCGCCAGACCTATGCGGAGGCCGTGATCGCGGCCCCCATTCCGGACGGGCCGCCTCCGGCGCATGCCGTCTACGAGAAGGGCGCGCTGGTGGTGCATCAGCGCTTCGGGCGGGGGCAGGTGGTCGCGGCGGTCGAGAACGGCGGCGACGTGGAGTACACGGTGGACTTCGAAACCGCGGGGACGAAGCGGCTGTTGCAGAGCTACGCGAAGCTGGTCCCGGCCTAGAATGGGCGCGATGGAGGCGCTGTTCCTCGTCCCCTCATCGTGGGCCGAATGGAAGACCTGGTTCCGCGACGGGTTGCCGCAGCTTGCGGGCATCGTGATCGGCGTCGCGCTGACGGTGCTCATCCTGCGGACCGTGATCTCGCGGGTGCTTCACGGCGCGTTCGCGCGCGCGGCCGGGCTGCGGCGGGACCATGCGGAAAGCGTCGAGCGGCGCGCGGACACCCTGCTTTCGACGCTCAACTGGTTCGTGACAATCGTGGTTGTCTTCATCGGCGTGGCGCTGGCACTGGACAACCTGGGGCTGAATGTGTCGGCGCTGGTGGCGAGCGTGGGTATCGCCGGCGTGGCGCTCGGCCTCGGCGCGCAGACGCTGATCAAGGACGTTATCAACGGGACGTTCATCCTGATCGAGGACCAGTACCGCGTGGGCGACACCGTGACGCTCGCGAACGTGACGGGGACGGTGGAGGACATCAACCCGCGGCGGACGGTGCTGCGCGATGGCAACGGGGCGGTGCACGTTATCCCGAACAGCGCGATCACGGTGGCCACGAACCTCACACAGGGGTTCAGCAGGGTGAACATCGACCTCCCTGTGCCGTACGAGACGAACATCGAACAGGCGATCGCGGCGATTGACGACGTTTGCGAGGCCGTGGCGCGGGAGCGCCCGCAGGACATCCTTTCGCAGCCGCGCGTGCTGCGCGTGGAGGGCTTCCGGGACAACGACGTGACGGTGCGCGTGGCCGGGGATGTGCGCGCGGGGACACAGTGGTCGATCGCGGGGGAAATCCGGCGGCGCGCGCTGGTGCGGTTCGGGGAGCGCGAGATGCGCCTCGGGAAGGCGTGGAATACCCCTACCGGACGTGGAGAACCCCCGGATCGCGTGACAGATCGGGCAGCGGCGCATCAAGGGGAGGAGCGCGCGGACCGAACCTCATGATGGGCAACACGGCCCATCCGAGGTGAAGATGGCTGCGAACGGGGCACGGCAGGTGGTGATCGCGCGGGTCGCGGGGACCGCGTGCGGCATTGATATCGAGGCGGTGCTGGAGATCCTGCCGCCGACGGACACGACCCCCATCCCTGGGGCGCCTCCACAGGTGCTCGGCGTGCTGAACCTGCGGGGAGGCGTGGTACCGGTCGCGGACCTGCGGGCCGTACTGGGATTCCCGGCGGTGCCGTTCGACCAGGAGACGCGCTTCGTCTTCGTATCGTATGGCCAGAACCGCATCGGGCTGGTTGTCGATGAGGTGGTAGAGGTGATCACGGTGGACCCTTCGGCGTGCCAGCAGGTCGGCGGCGACTTCGCGCGGAACCCGGGGCTCCGGTCGGTGATTCGCAACGGGGACGAACTCGTGCTGGATATCGACCACGAGGTCGCGCTGGATGCGTGCCTGGGGGATCACGACGCATGGGCGCCGTGGGGCAACGGCACCGTGCAGGCGGCGGCCCGTAAGAAGGCGAGCAGCGCCGCCTGACGTCAGCGGTGGTTGTAGAACTCCACTGACCAGCGCCACTCGGAGTGATCCGGGGCGTGCCACCACGCGCGCAACGTCCCGGCTTCTCCGCCGGGGAGGATGACCACACCGCCGAGGTCGGCCTCGGTGGGCCAGATGTCCTCGCGGGCGACGGCGCCGTCGCGCACGGTCAGGCGTGCGATGGGCGAATCGAGCGTGCGTCCGAGACCATCGCCGGTGGCGATCGCCGCCCCTTTGTCGTCGCTCACTTCGACGCGGATGCGCTCGGGGAGAGCGTGAGCGAGCACGGTGGCGGTCGCGTCGATGCGCGCACGAGCGAAGGCGAGCCCCTGGGAGGCCGCGCCGGGGTACCAAAGATCCCAGGTGTGCATGGCGGGCATCAGCGGGCCCCCAGCTGGCTGCGCAAGGCGTCGGGGTCGCGGGCGGGGAGCGCGCAGACCATGTCCTCGCAGACGAAGGCGAGGGCCTCGCCGGCGGGCGGCATGCGGCCTTCAAAGAGCGGCAGCGGTTCATCGCCGCGCCCGGAAGCGACAACGAGCCAGGGCCGGAACGTGCCGGAAGCGATCCGCTCGAAGGGGAGGCGCGCGGCGGGATCGCCCGTGATGATGAGCTCCTGGCGGGGAGCGAGCAGGATCTCGCCGGCGAGGAGGGTGCTGCCGAAGCCGGAGGGCATCTCCGTGAGGAAGCGGCCGGCAGAGGCGACGATCGCGGCGCCCATCGCTTCCCATTCCGGGTTGCCGAAGTAGCGGCCCAACCAGATGGCGAGCTGCGCCGCGGCGCCGTTGCCTCCAGGTGTGGCCTGGTCGAACAGCGGCCTGGTGCGCACGAGCAGGTGCTCGGCATCGGCGGCGGTTTCGAAGAACCCGCCGCGTTCAGCGTCGGCGAAGCGATCGAGCATGACCACGAAGAGATCGCGGGCCCACTCGAGGTGGGCGACATCGCCCGTGGCGCGATAGAGCTTGACGAGGCCGAGGGCGTAGAAGGCGTAATCCTCAAGCATGCCATCGACCTTCGCGGTGCCGCCCTTGTAGGTGTGGAGCAGGCGGCCATCCTTCCAGAGGCGTTCGCGGACGAAGGCAGCGTTGCGCGCGGCGATGCCAACAAGCCGGGTGTCGCCGAGGACGCGGCCGCACTCGGCGAAGGCCGCGAGCGCGAGCCCGTTCCACGACGTGAGCACCTTGTCGTCGAGCCCCGGGCGGACGCGGCGCTCGCGGACGGCGAGCATCTTCGCGCGGAGCGCATCGAGTTTCGCATCGAGGGCGGCGGGAGTGAGCCCGTGGGCGGCGGCGAGCTGGTCGCGGTCGCGCCAGCGGGTGAGCACGCTGCGGGAGCCGAACTCCGGGTGGTGCGGGTCGCGGAAGTTGCCGTCCTCCGTGACGCCGAAGGCATCGCAGAAGAGGGCGGCATCCGCTTCGGGGAGTTCGGCGGCCACCTCGGCCGGGGTCCAGACGAAGTACTTGCCTTCGATGCCTTCGCTGTCGGCGTCCTGGGCGGCGTAGAAGCCGCCCTCGGGGTCGAGCATTTCGCGTTCGAGATACGTGAGGGTTTCGCGGACGATGCGGGCGAAAGCGAGGTCACCGGTCATCTGGTAGGCGTGGAGATACACGCGCGCCAGCTGGGCGTTGTCGTAGAGCATCTTCTCGAAGTGGGGGACCAGCCAGCGTTCATCGACGCTGTAGCGGGCGAAGCCGCCGCCGAGCTGGTCGTAGATACCGCCGCAGGCCATGCGGTGCAGAGTGAGCAGCACCATCTCGAGCGGGGTTGGCTCGGCGCCCCAGCCGGCGCGGGCATGATGCGCGAGCAGGAATTCCAGGTTGGACGGGCTCGGGAACCTGGGGGCCTGGCCGAAGCCGCCCCAGACGCCGTCGAAGGATGCCCGGAAGCTCTCGACGGCGCGAACGGCGACATCCTCGGTGATGGCCGCGGACTCGACGGCGACGCGGTTCGCCGCCTGCTGAAGGTGGTCGGTGATGCCCTCGGCCTGGGCGAGGATACGGTCGTGCTCGGTCTCCCAGACGCCGTGGAGGGCTTCCAGGACGCGGGGAAAACCTGGGAGGCCGTGACGGTCCTCGGGTGGGAAGTAGGTGCCGGCGTAGAAGGGCCG
Source organism: Dehalococcoidia bacterium (assembly GCA_041910095.1). Lineage (GTDB taxonomy): Bacteria > Chloroflexota > Dehalococcoidia > Tepidiformales > Tepidiformaceae > Amarobacillus. The sequence continues at coordinate 23,359 of JAYRRO010000115.1, read as the reverse complement.
GAGGTCGGGCGTGAGGAAGACCGTCATGGGCCAGCCGCCGCGGCCGGTGAGGGCCTGTACGGCGTTCATGTAGATGGCATCGACGTCGGGCCGCTCTTCGCGGTCGACTTTTATGTTCACGAACCAGCGGTTCATGAGCGCGGCGGTGGCGGCGTTGTCGAACGACTCGTGGGCCATGACGTGGCACCAGTGGCACGAGCTGTAGCCGACGGAGAGGAGGATGGGCCGGTTGGTTGCGCGGGCCTCAGCGAAGGCCTCCTCGCCCCAGGGGTACCAATCAACGGGGTTCGAGGCGTGCTGGAGGAGGTAGGGGCTGGTCTCACCGGCGAGGCGGTTCGTGCCTGCGGGATTGTCGGGCATGCGGGGCTGACACCTCGGCGGGTCTGCGATTCACGGTAGCGGGTTCGCGGGCGCGCCGCACGGTTGTGCGCGCGTGAATCGGCGTCAGTGGGGCGCGGCCGCCACGAGGACCGCGGCCTCTTCGCCGGGGAGTGCCATCGTCACCGTCTCGAGCCGGATGCCTGGGGCGAGGGAGGGCAGGATGGTTGCCTGGGCAGCGAGGGCGCCGCTCTCTTCGTCGCCGGCGGCGACGAGGACGATGACCCCGCCGGACGCCATGCGCGGGGCGAAGACGCGGACCAGTGCGGACGGATCGGGCACGAAGGCGACGAGCACGTCGCAGCCCTGCAGTTCGCCCCAGGTTTCATCGGCGAAGCCTTCGACCTCGGCCGTATCGGAGCTCTCCATCACGCGGAGGAACTGTTCGTTGCCGATGACCCAGACCTCGTTCGCGATGGAGGCCATGGCGAATTCGTGCTCCTGGGCGCGGGACTGTGTGCCAAGGGCCAGGTCGGCCCCCGCTTCGGCGAAGGCGACGGCGACGGCCCGGACGCGTTCGCCGCCCGGCCCAACGATCGCGACGACCTTGCCTGCGAAGCTCGTCATCGGAGGAGCACCATGAGCGAGGGGATGATGAGCCCGAGGAGGACGAGCAATGAGACGCCCAGGTAGATGGCGTGCCAGTCGCGCTGGCGGTGCTGCCCGGCGTAGTGGCGTTCCTCCCATGTGCCGTCCATGAGGTCACGATCGCGGTCGTCCGGGCCGAGGTCGGGGCCGTCGAAATTGTCCTCGGCGAGCGCGTCGCCGAGGAGGAACGCGTCGTCTTCGCGGTCGTCCTCGAGAGGTGCGGGATCGGGTCTCACGGGAGGATCTTAGCGTACCTCCCCGGGATCGTCGTCGCGTTCGACGATGACGACGCGGCGCGGAGCGTCCGGAGAGGGGGCGCGTGGTTCAGGGTCCGGGTCGTTGGTGTCGAACTCGCGCCAGCCGCCGTGCCGGCGGGCTCGGCGTGCGGCACGCCGCTCAGCGCGGGACGTGCGGACGAAGGGCTCGTCTTCGTCGCCGGTGGAGCCGCGGCCAAAGAGGTCCCATTCGATGCCGGTAGGGAAGTTGAAGTCGCCGAAACCGACGGAGGTGGCGGTAAGAAGGAACGCGATGACGGTGAGCCAGGCAAAGTCGCCATCGGCGACGGCGATGACGCCGCCGGCAATGCCCCACCAGAGGATGGCCGACAGCGGCCGGGCGTTTCCGCGGCTGTTGGCGATCGTGGCCGTCGTGAGGAAGGCGAACACGCAGGTCCAGGTGGCGTCGCCTTCGCTGACAGTGACGATGCCGCCGAAGACGAGCCAGGCCGCGGCGATGGCGGCGCCGTGGAGGATCGCCTCGCGGCGCAGGGCGCTGTAAAGGATGGTGAGCGTCGAGACGAAGGCGAGAATGGACGCCCAGGTCGCGTCGGGGGACTCGACGATGGCGATGGCCACGCCCGCCCAGGCGCCAGCGATGCCGGCCACGCGTGACATGCCGAGGCGTCTCCAGAAGCTCGATGCCACGGCGCCGGTGGCGAGGAACGCGAAGATGAGCGCCCACCAGGCATCATGCTCGGCGGCGACTGCGGGAATAATCGCGGCCCAGATGACGACGACGGCGAGCAGGGCGGATGCCTTGATGGTCACTTGAGGTAGCCGTTCTCGTCGCGGAGCTCGGGGCCATCGACGCGTGCGCGGCCATCGCCGAACTTGCCATCGCGCCAGTGGAGGGCGGCGCGGAGTCCCTGCTCGGCGGCAACACGGCCGAATTCGCGCACGCTGGGGGCGAGGTGGGCGCGGGCATCGTTCTCGGCGGCCATGCGCTGGATGGTGCGCGCACCCATGAGTTCGAGCTGGAGGTTGACGATGCGCTTGTTCGCGCTCAGGAGCTCGGAGTCGATCATGGCCATACGGTCCACGAGCTGCTCGACTTCGTATTCAAGCAGGTCCGAGGGGACCGCCTTGAGCACGAGCCCGATGCGTGCGGCCTCGGCGCCGGTGATGGTGTCGCCAGTGAGGAAGAGGCGCTTGGCCCACTGGGGACCGCAGTTGTAGATCCACATGTTGTTGGGGAGGGCGCCCATGGCGCGGGCGGGCGGAAAGCCGATTGTGGCATCATCTGCGGCGATGACGATGTCGCAGAGGAAGGCGACATCGGTTCCGCCGGCGAGGCAGAAGCCGTGAACCTGCGCAATGACGGGCTTGTGCATATCGAAGATGGCCATGCGCAGGCGCTGGGCTTTCTCCAGCTGCCAGGCATCGTCGTCGTAGCTCCGGCCGCCGCGGTAGACGGCGGTGTAGCTTTCGCCAGCGGCCGTGGCGCGGTTGGCGAGGGGGGTGAGGTCGTACCCGGCGCTGAAGGCGCGGCCGTTGCCGCGGAGGATGACCGCGTGAACGTTGGTGTCGTTGTCGGCTTCCCAGAGCGCCTCGTTGAGCTCTTCCTGGAGCTGGCGGGAGAGGGCGTTGAGCTTTTCGGGGCGGTTGAGGGTGATGCGAGCGCGCCCGCGTTCGACTTCGTACAGGATGGCCGAATACTGGTTCGCCACATCGCACCTCCGGGGTGGGCGGATTCTAACGGGCCGCGGACGCGGCGGCAGCCCACCATTTCGGGCAGGAGGGCGGCCGCGGGCGCGGGGAGGCATAGAATCCGGGGCATGACAGGAGGAGGAAATGACAAGGACTGATGCGACGGGACTCGGGCACATCGCGCAGGTCTCGCTGACAGTGACCGAGATCGACCGGTCCGTGACGTTCTACCGGGATGTGCTTGGCATTCCGCACCTCTTCACGGCCGGGCAGCTCGCGTTCTTCGATTGCGATGGGGTGCGGCTCATGCTGGACGCGTTGGAGGAAGCGCAGGGAAGGGGGAATTCCGTGCTCTATTTCAGAGTCCCGGACATTCATGGCGCGCAGGAGGCGCTGGCGGCGAAGGGCGTGCCGTTCGACGGTCCGCCACATCGCATCTTCACCCACGCCGACGGGACGGAGGAGTGGATGACGTTCTTCCGCGACCCCGACGGGAACATGCTGGCGTTGGCGGCGATGGTGAACCCATAGGGCTCAGGCCGCGGGCGGCGATGCCCCGAAGGTGGCGACGAGAGCGCGGGCGCAGGCGTGGCAGATGCCGTGACTGATCTCGCGCGTGCCGGGGTGGATGACCTTCGTGCACCAGGCGCAGACGGACGTTGGGAGATTGGTGCTGACGCTGACGATCCGGAGCTGTGAGACGGGCATGGGTGACCTCCGACCCTGAGCATGGGCCCGCAAAATGCGAGGAGGCACCGATTCCCCTGTGCATTGCCTGAGAAGCGTGAACCGAGGGTAACGACTCGCCATAAACTTGTGGTAGCATGAACTCACGTTGTTTGTGACGGACTCGTGGCGGTCCACTACCCCGTTCGGCCGTGCTCTACCGGCCTTCCGTTCGTCGTCTTTGCGCCCATCGCCGTCCGTCGGACCCGCCTCCTGGCAGCGCCAGCCGCAAGGCCGAGCGCGCCCTCCCGGCGGGGCAGCGAGACACCCCGCGAAAGGAACCACCCTACCCTGATTCTGTCTCTCTTCCGGCGAAAAAAGCCGCAGGACATCGTCATCGACTTCACGGAGGCGCCCGAGGGCGGCCGTGAGCCATTCCCGGAGGCGTTCGAAGTCCGGCCCCAGGCGGGCACCTTCGCAGCCTCCATCGCAACGCTGCCGCCGGGAGTGCAGGCCCCGAACGGCGAGGAAGACCACGACGGCGGGCCTTCGCGGCGAAAGCGGAGCCGCCGCAGCCGCCGCGGCGGAACCGCGACGGGCGAAGCCGCCACCCCGGCCGGCCTCGCCGGACTCCCCGGGGCGAAGGCCCCGCTCTCGGAGACGTTCCGGCGCCTGGGCGTCGATGAAACCGGCCTGAACGCCATCGCCGCGCTCGGGTTTACCGAGCCCACGCCGATCCAGTCCGAGGCGCTCCCGCTGCTGCTCGAGGGCGAGGACCTGGTCGGGCTGGCACAGACGGGCACCGGCAAGACACTCGCGTTCGGGCTCCCGATGGCACGGACCATCGATCCCGCCGACCGGGCCGTGCAGGCGCTCGTGCTGGTGCCGACGCGGGAACTGGCGAACCAGGTGCGCGAGGTCATGGAGCATCTCGGCCGTTTCTACGGCTTCGAAACCATCGGCCTCGTGGGCGGCAAGCGGCTCACGGGCGATTTCACGGCGCTGGAGCGCGGCGCGCAGGTGGTGGTCGGGACGCCCGGCCGGGTGATTGATCACATCAAGCGCGGGACGCTACGGCTGGAGGGCATCCGCTTCGCCGTGCTGGACGAAGCGGACCAGATGCTGGACATCGGCTTCGCGCGCGACATCGACTACATCCTGCGTGTGACGCCGAAGCAGCGGCAGACGGCGCTCTTCAGCGCGACGATGCCAGAGAGCATCGGGCGGCTGGTGTACCGCTACATGCGGAAAGCGCAGCGCGTGGCGTGCGCGCCCGAGCAGCGCACCGCGGAGGGCGTCACCCAATACTTCGCCGAGGTGGCCGAACGCGACAAGTTCTTCGCGCTTCGGCACCTGTACGAAACGATGGATCTCGGGCGTTCGCTCATTTTCCGGCGGACGAAGATCGGGGTGGACCGTCTGACCGCGCAGCTGCAGGACTGTGGCGTGCCGGCCCGGGCGATCCACGGAGACCTCCGCCAGGGCGAACGCGACCGCGTGATGGCGGATTTCCGGAGCGGGCGGCTGGAGTTTCTCATCGCGACGAACGTGGCGGCGCGAGGCCTCGACATCCCGGATATCGAGCACGTGATCAACTACGACGTGCCGCAGAATCCCGAGGAGTATATCCACCGCATCGGCCGCACGGCGCGAGCGGGGAAGCGGGGGACGGCGGTCACCTTCGTGAGCGAGTGGGAACTGGCCGACTGGGACAAGATTGTCGCCGAGGTCGGTGACGCGGAGCTGGAGCGGCTCAAGCTGCCGGCACGCTGGGAATAACGCGAGCAACCCTGGAAATGCGCACGGCCCCGCGAGTTCGCGGGGCCGTTTCGTTGCCTGGCACGGTGCAGGCCTCAGGCGAAGCTGAGGTCGCGCTCGCTATCGCTGCGGGTGAGGGCGGCGCGCATGCCAATCGCGGCCTCCAGGTCGCGGCGCGCGGCGACCAGGTTGTTGTGGCTGGGGGTCACTTCGTCGAGTTCCTGGGCGTAGAGGAAGAGCGGGCGCATGGGGGCGCCGCCGTTCACGGGATCCGCCTCGGAGCCGGCGATGAGCTGGCGAATACGTGCCCAGAGTTCGACGTGTTCGGGGGTCAGGTCCCACTCCGCGAGGGTGACGACGCGGTGGGGCTTTTCGAAGTAATTCTGCCGGTGGATGTGACAGATGAACTCCGAGAGCTTGCGCTTGTGATTGGGGGTGCGGGCGCGGCGGGGTGCGCGGGAGGTATCGAAATCGCGCCAGACGGTGATGAGCATGCTCGTTCTCCTTCGTTCGCTACGACTGGCCGTGCCAGGTGAAGTGATAGGAACCATCGCCGCGGGGGCCGGCGGACTGCCACGCGAACCAGGGGCCGAGGAGGGCGGCGTAGTTGCTGCGCACGCCGTCGCGGCGCTCGAGCAGATACGTGGTACCGGTGGTTGCATCGAAGTAACCGGGCGCGCCGCCGTACGCGGCGGCCGGGGCCCAGCTGAAGCGCCCGCCCGATGCGGTCATGCCCCAGCCCTCATCCGTCGCGAACACGGAACGGGCGCCGGTTTCGAGGTCCAGCAGCCGCTTGGTGGTAAGACCGTCGTCCCACGCGAGATAGCGCCCGGTTGCGTCGAGGGCGGCCTGGAAGGGGGCACCGTCGACCGCGATCTCGCTCGTCGCGCCGGTGGTTTCGCGGAGCAGGAAACGCTGCGCGGTCGCGTCCACGCGCAGCCAGGCAACGCGGCCGCCGCCGGCGGCGACGGTATCGAGGTCGCCCGCGGAGAGGGGAAGGGTGTCGAGCACCGCCAACTGGCCGGTAGAGAGGTCGTAGGTACGGAGTTCGCGAGCGGGCGCCGCGGCAGTGCCTGTGTACTGGATCCAGGCCACGCGCGCGCCATCGACCACGGCGCGGGGCGCGAAGCCGAACGGCAGCCCGGGCTGGATGTCGCTCGCTGCCGCGACATCGCCTTCGTTGTGGGCGATGGTGCGCGACTCGCCCGTGGCGGCGTTCCGGACAATCAGCTCCCACTCCGCGAAGGGGAGCGAAAGACCGGTGCGCACCGTGGCAAGCCAGTCCCCGGATGCCCCCATGACGATGTCCTGGCGGCCGGCGACCCCCGTCCAGAGGGGGCGGGTCGCGCCGTTGGAGGGGTCCCACAGGGCGAACGTCTGGGGCGTGCCTGTTTCGCCGCCGCCAACGGCAAGGACCACGCCCCCGGTGACGCCGGCCACGGGGACCTGGGCTTCGCCCTTGGTGGTCTCGAGGGGGAGGCGCGGGCCGGGCGCGTCCATGGCGAGGGTCGCGACGTTGCGGCCGCCAGCGGTGTTGCCCGCGGGCGCGACCGGGGCCGGCCCGTCGCCACAGGCAGCGAGGAGGACACCCGCGAGGGGTAGGGCGGCGAGGAAGCGGTTACCAGACCAGGCCATGCCAGCCCCCGAGAGCACTCCAGTGGGTCTCCCAATCAACGTCCTGGAAGCGGTCGAAGGGGAGGCGTTTGTCGTGGTAGACCTGGCCGACCTGGACAACCTGGCGGCCGTTCTGCAGGTAGTGGCCGTAGACAGTGTCCCAATGGGCGTAGGTGACGCCGGGCCAGAAGCCCGCGGGATAGTAGGTGCGGTTCGAATAGAGGACGTTCTCGGCGACCGGGTAGGAACGGTCGGTATCGAATTTGATGGCGGCGAGGGCCTGGTCCCTGGTGAGGGTGCCGCCTTCGAGGCCCGGGGTCGCGGACTGGATGTACCACTTCGTTCCGCGCCAGCCGTTCAGGGTGAAGGGCATGTACTTTTCGCCCCAGTAGGTCTGGCCGTTCTTCGCAGTCGCCAGCCAGAAGTTGCCGGCGAACATCTCCTGGTCGGTCTCGGCGACACCCGTGAGCTGGTCGCGGATGCCCTGCTTGTTGGGCGTTTTCGAGGTGCTGGGCCCGAGGAACCGGAGGATGGACATGGCGGTGGCGGGGCCGCAGTAGTTCGGGTTGATCTGTTCATAGGGCCAGAAGAACTTCTGGATGCTGGCGCTGGCGCGGGCCGAAGGATCATCGAGGCGGACGACCGCGCGGGGCTGTTCGCCGGTGAGCGCGCGCAGCCAGGCTTCGTAGGCATCGACGGTGGCTTTGGAGCCCTTGCCTTCAAGGTAGGCCGAGTAGGAAAGCGCGGCGTTCATCTTCGCGGTGGCGATAGCGCGGTCGATGGTGGGGGAGCACGGTTCGGAGGCGGCTTCGCCGGGCTTCGAGCCGCCGGGTACGTTGTCGGCCGGATCGCAGCCCGGCTGCGCGAGGATGGCGGGTGCGGCCTGGGCGGCGCCGGGGAGCGCACCGGCGAGGACGCCAGCGCTGGCGAAGAGCACAGCGGTGAGCAGCAGCGTTCGGAGCATTGGCCCTCCGTGCGGGGCAGAGCGCGGCGTGCGAAGGGCCTGACGCCCCCTTGTTTGCCGTTCTGTAATGCCCCGAGGCACCGAGTAGATGGGTTGGATACTTCGTACCACGCCGGAAGGCGGCATCCAACTGTCCTTTATTTACCCTGGGAAGATCGCATCAAGGACACTCGCAGACGGGTATTTCGAATCTGGAAATGGCTGGTGAGCCGACGTGGCGGCGCCGTAGCCACTTGGGTGGGCGCTGGACCGGGAACTCATGGCAAACCCGAATGCCGTTTCGCGGTCCGTTGCCGAACGCGAATAGCTGCGCGCCCAGCGATAGACCGCGGGTGCTAGCGGAATGCCAGGAGTTGTATACAATTTGCTTTGTACACAGGAGGCAGCCATGCATTACAAATCCGGCGTTCCCAACTTCTTCCGCGAGACGTTTCCCTACTCTTTGCCGCCGTTGGTCCACCTGGAGGATGACCCGGTTCCGCTCGCGCGCCCGGAGCGGATCTGGATCACGGATACGACCTTCCGTGACGGCCAGCAGAGCCGCGCGCCCTATACGGTTGGCGAAGTCGTGCGGCTGTTCGAGCTGCTCGCGCGGCTGGGCGGACCGAAGGGGATGATCCGCCAGTCCGAGTTCTTCCTCTACACGCGCAAGGACCGGGAGGCCGTGGAGCGCTGCCAGGAGCTCGCGCTGCCGTTCCCGGAAATCACCGGCTGGATCCGGGCGACGATGGCGGATTACGCGCTCGTCCGGGCCGCGGGGCTGCGCGAGACCGGCATCCTCTGTTCGATCTCCGACTACCACATCTTCAAAAAGCTCGGCTCGACGAGGGAGAAGGTGGTGGCGGGTTACCTGGAGGTGGTCGATGCGGCGCTGGCGGATGGGGTGGTGCCGCGGGTGCACATCGAGGACAGCACGCGGGCGGACGTTCCCGGGGTGGTGGTGCCCTTCGTGCGCGAGCTGATGGAACGCGGGCGGCAGGCCGGCATCCAGGTGAAGCTGCGCTACCCGGACACAATGGGCGTGGGCATCGCGGACCCGCACGCGGCGCTGCCGCGCGGCATTCCGCGGCTTTCGCAGGCGCTGCGCGCGGCAGGCGTGCCCTCGGAGGCGCTGGAGTACCACGGCCAGAACGACCTCGCGGCGATCGTGCCGAACGCGGTGGCGGCCTGGCTGTACGGCACCAGCGCGAACAACGGCACGCTGCTGGGTATCGGCGAGCGGAGCGGCAATACGCCGATCGAGGCACTGGTGTTCTGGCTCGTGGGGCTCACGGGGGAGACGCACGGGATGGACCTGGCGGCGATCACCGAGATCGCGGATTACTACCGTTCCATCGGCGAGACGGTGGACCAGCGGCTGCCGTTCGTGGGTGACAACTTCAACGTGACGCGGGCCGGCATTCACGCGGACGGGATGATCAAGGACGAGGAGATCTACAACCCCTTCGACACGACCCGGCTGCTGAACCGGCCGCCGGGCGTGGCCATCACCGACAAGAGCGGCGCGGCGGGGTTGCTGATGTGGATGCAGAAGCACCGCCCGATGGAGGCAGCCGGGCTGGAAAAGCGTGATCCTCGAATCCTGCGGGTGCTCGACCTGGTGATGCGCGAATACGACGACGGGCGGGTGATCGCCATCGCCGACGAGGAAGTGCACGCGATGGTGGATGAAGCGTTCGCAAGGGCGGGAGTGGCCTGAGAGGAGTCAAGAAAAAGGGCCGGCGTGTGCCGGCCCTTTCGGGTGCCTGGTTGCTGATGATTGGCGGCTACTTCTTCGTGAGGAAGGCGTGGACGAAGCCGCCGGCGGCGATGATGAGCAGGACGACCGCGCCGATGTAGCAGACCGTGGAGGCGAGGGCGGCCTTTTCGCCGAAGATGCTGAAGCCGTAGCTGGTGAGCAGGAGGCCGCGAAGGGTCTCGCCCGTCTGCATGGTGCTGCGGAGCGCGGTCGCGGAGTCCAGCTGCTTCTGGAGCTTGGCGGCTTCGTCGTTGTTGTTCGCGGCCTTGGCGGCGGCGATCTTCGCGGAGAGGTCGGTGCGGACGGTGCCGAGGGTGGCGTAGGTCTGGCCTTCCCAGCCCATGTTCTGGCCATCGACCTTGGTGAGGGCGGCGGTGCGGGCCATGTGCATGCCGATGTAGTAGTTGCCGTAGCACTCCGCCATCTTGCCGGTGGTCATGTCCTTCCCGGCGTACTCCTCAAGGCACTTGGAGCCTTCTTTCCACTCGGTGATCTTCTTGTACTCCGCGTTGGCCGGGTTCTCTTCGTCCTTCTTGAGGTCTTCAGTGGTAGCGAACTTGATCTTCTGTTCGCCGAGCTGTTCCTTGACGTAGTCCTCGGCGAATGAGGCCTGGTCGGCCAGCACAAACCCGAGAACGATCATGAGTACTGCGATGACCGCAGCACCGCCGGCAAATAGGATGTCCAAAGAGCGCCTGGACATGGATGAGATTCCCTCCTCAGGTAACCTTACTTGCGAAATGATGACCGGCGTTGTGATATGCCGGAGGGGCCAAACGGTCCCGGGTTTCGCTGCCGGAAGTCGCCGCAAATTGTTCGCCGGGCAACAACCATCATGCGGTTAAGACCACGTGGTTCGTTCCTAAAACGCAGTCTGCTACGGCAATCGGGCATATCCCTGATTCCCTGGGTCCGCGGATCCGCGATGACGGCGGGGAACATTGCGGCTGGTGCGAGCGTGCCCGGCGGTCCATCGCAAGGGAATCAACCGCGCGCGGCGGAGCATGGCGGGATCTGGCGCGGCCGCCGCCACCCTGGCCGGAGGGGGCGAGCGCGACGCTCTCCTCGCGGCTAGGATGGGCCGTCGCGGCTTCCGCCGATGACAGGAGATGTCCATGCCCGATTCCACGGACCGCCGAACCGCCGGCGAACTGGTCGCCGCCGCCCGGGGATTGACCGCCGACTTCGCGAGCCGGGCGGCGGCACACGATCGGGACGCCTCGTTCCCCTTCGAGAATTTTGAGGCACTCCGCGACGCCGGACTTCTGAACCTGACCGTCCCTGCGGAGTTCGGGGGCGAGGGCGCCGGTCTGGAGACGGCCGCGCACATCCTGGAGGCGGTGGGAGCGGGTGACCCGTCGACGGCACTGGTGCTGTCGATGCAGTACGTCTACCACGCGCTGGAGGGGAAGCGGCGGCAGTGGCCGGCGGGGGTCTATGAAGCGGTCGCGAAGGAATCGGTGGGTGGCATCGCGCTGATGAACGCGCTGCGGGTGGAGCCGGAACTGGGCACACCGGCCCGCGGGGGCATGCCCGCGACGGCGGCCACACGGACCGCGACGGGCTGGCGGCTCACCGGTCACAAGATCTACGCGACCGGCAGCCCGATCCTGCGGTTTTACCTCGTGTTCGCGCGAACGGACGACGAGGCGCCGCGCACGGGCCACTTCCTCGTGCCGGCGGGGACGCCCGGGCTGCGCCTGGAGAAGACGTGGAACCACATGGGGCTGAGGGCGAGCGGAAGCGACGACCTGATCCTCGAAGGTGCGGAGGTGCCGGCCGAGTACGCGCTGGACCTGAAGACACCGCAGGAGTGGCAGCAGCAACAGGACCAGCAGTCGAGCGCGTGGAACACGGTGATCATCGCGGCGATGTACCACGGGGTCGCCACGGCGGCGCGAGACTGGCTGATGAAGTATCTCCACGAGCGGGTGCCTTCGAACCTTGGGGCGTCACTCGCGACGCTGCCACGGCACCAGGCGGCGGTCGGGGAGATCCAGGTGCTGATGTACACAAACGCGCAGCTCATCCACGGGCTTGCGCGGGCGGCGGACGCGGGCGAGGGGAACCTGCAGGGTGGGGTGGTGAAGCACGCGGCGACGCAAAACGCTATCCGGGCGGTGGAGATTGCGCTCGAGCTGGTGGGCAACCCGGGGCTGTCGCGCAACAACGCGCTGGAGCGGCACTATCGCGATGTGCTGTGCGGCCGCATCCACACGCCGCAATCGGACATGGTGCTGCTGAACGCGGGCAAGGCCGCGCTCGGGGTGCGGTAGCCCCGCGGAGAGACGAGGAACGAGGGATGAGGAATGAGGGGGCGGCGAGTGCAGCCCCCGGAGCGAGTCAGGCGATGACGCCGCGTTGGCGAAGGCCGGCGATCTCCTCGGGGGAGTAACCGGCGAGGGTGACGAGGTCGTCAGTATCGCGGCCGAGGGGCGGCGAGGAGCCCTGGGCCTCAAGCGGCGTCCCGGACATGCGCACCAGCGGGGCTACCTGCCGCTGCGGGCCGGTAATGTCGTGTTCGAGCTCGACGATCATGCCATTGGCCTGGGCCTGGTCGTTGTCGAGCATGTCCTCGGGGAAGTTGAGGGGGCCGCACGGTACTCCATGGGCCTCGAAGCGCGCGAGCCAGTGCTCAGTGGTTTGCTCCCGGACCTTCGCCTCCACTTCGGCGACGCGCGCCCGGGCGTTGGCGAGCCAGGCGGCATCGAGCGGGTTGAAGCCGGGGTCGGCGATGCCGAGGAAGTCGGTATCGAGGGCGGCGCGCACTTTCGTCCAAAGCGAGGGTGACAGCGCGCCGATGACGACGGCGCCATCGCGGGTCTGGTAGGGGCGGTAGTAGATGTTGGCGGAGCGGAGTTGTGCCGCGGGGCTGTAGGCGGCGAGCAGCTCGGGGTAGGTCGCGCCCGATGCCTGGAGCTGGTGCACGCGGTCCATGCGGGCGTGGACCATGGCATCGGCGACGGGGAGGTCGAAGACGAGGTTGTTCTGGAAACCGAGGGCGGTCTGGAGGAGGCTGGTCTCGATGAGCTGGCCTTCGCCCGTGCGCTGGCGATGGAAGAGCGCGGCGCAGACGGACCAGGCGATGACCAGGCCGGTCCCGTAGTCGGCGAGGGCGGTGGAGGAGATGGCCTCCGGGGCGCCGGTTTCGCGGTTGTACTTGCCTTCGCCGATCATGAGGCCGGAGACGGCCTGGGCGACGATGTCGTAGCCGGGGCGGGCGGCCCAGGGTCCCTTGCGGCCGAAGGCGGTGTTATCGACGTAGATGAGGTCGGGGCGGAGCGCCTTGAGGGTTTCGTAGTCGATGCCGAGGCGTCCTGCGACATCGGGGCGGTAGTTGATGACGACGACATCGACGTGCGGCATGAGGCGGTAGACGACCTGCTGGGCCTCGGGGTCCTGGAGGGCGAGGACGAGCGAACGCTTGCCGCGGTTGAGCGTCTGGAACCACTTGGATTCGCCGGGGATGAACTGGCTGAACTGGCGCCAGGGCTCGCCCTCGGGCGGTTCGACCTTGATGACATCGGCGCCCATGTCGGCCAGGTTCTGGCAGCCGAATGGGCCGGCGATGATCTGTGTGAATTCGAGAACCCTGATCCCGGTGAGTGGTCCGGATGCCATGGTGAATCCCCCTCGGCCGCGGGCATGGGCTCGGGCAGGCAGCGGCCCGGCGAGGCGCGGCGGCATATGTATTGCACGATGGGGCGGGTGGCGTCCAGAGCGGGTGGGCCGTGCTTAGCGGGCGGCCTCGGCGATCCCGCCGCCATTTCGGGTGAGGGCGTGCGCCGGGAGTTCGAGGGAGAGCGGCGTGCAGGGGTTGCGAAGGCCCTCGCTTTCGCCGAGCACGACGATCTCGGCGCGAACGCGAGCGCGGGTGATATCGAGCACGCCCATGCAGCCGAGCCGTGTGGAGAGATGGTGAGGAAGGATGGGGCTGCCGGAGTTGATGAGGAGGGTGTCCTCGCGAAATTCGAGCCGCTCGACGTGGGTATCGCCGCCGATGAGGATGTCGACGGTTTCGCCATCGAGCGAGGAGCGGAGCAGTTCTGCGATAGGGCGGGATTCAGGCCGCAGCTCGTGGGCCATGCCGATGCGCCAGCCTTCGATATCGAGGATCTGCTTGCGGGCCATGCGGGGATGGTCGAAGAGGTCGTTGTTGCCTTCGGCGACGAGGACGTCGGCGAACTGGGAGCACCAATCGAGAACGGAGGGCGCGGTGACATCGCCGCCGTGGAGGATGAGATCGACGCCCCGGAGGCAATCGGCGACCTGGGGACCGAGTTCATCGAGGGACCGGACAAGGGAGGGGAGGTGGGTGTCGGTGATGAGCCCGATTCGCACGAGCGCACGCTATACTCGCGCGGTTGCGTGGACAAGCCCCGGGGCGGCCGGCCGGACCGTGGCGGGAGCGCGCGTTCACACCACCTTCGCGCACCAGAATTGGGCGCGGCCGACTGGAGGAGGGTTCATTCATGGCTCAGACCCGGCAGGCTGCCATTGGTGGCATCCACGAATACCCGTTGCGAGTCGCCCCTGGCGTTTCGGCGATGCAGATCAAGGCGGCGTCGCTGAAGGCCGCGCTCGACGACGCGGGGCTGAAGTGGTCGGACGTGGACGGGCTCTACGACGCGGGTGACGGCGAGGGCGGCGGCGGCCTGGGGCTGGCCGCGTACCTCGGCCTGAAGCCGCGCGTGATCGACACGACGCAGGTGGGCGGATCGTCGTACGAGTTCCACGCGGCGCACGCACTGCGCGATATCGCCGCCGGGCGCGTGAAGGTGGCGGTGACGACGTACGGGTCGACGGCGGCGTCGAGCCGCATCGCTATTGGCACCGGCGGGCGCGGCGGCGGCGGTTCGTGGCAGACGAACATGGAAGGCCCGTACGGCTCCACGCTCATCAGCAACTACGCGATGGTGAAGCAGCGGCACATGTTCCAGTACGGGACGACGAACGAGCAGCTGGCGGAGATCTCGGTCGCGACGCGCAAGCACGCGATGCGGAATCCGGAGGCCGTGAAGGCGATGCAGGACCTGCAGTTCGTGGGCGTGAATGAGATCACGGTCGAGAACGTGCTGGAATCGCGGATGGTGGCGAGCCCGCTGCGGCTGCTGGAGTGCTGCATGGTCTCCGATGGGGGCGGCGCGGCGGTGTTCGTGGCGCCGGAAATCGCGCGGGACCTGAAGAAGAAGCCGGTCTGGATCATCGGGTCCGGGGAGGCGACGAAGTACCGCGAGAACGGCGGCGACATCACGACGAGCGCAGGCGCGCAGAGCGGCCCGGCGGCGTTCGCGCAGGCGGGCGTGACGCCGAGCGAGATCGACATCGCCATGATTTATGACTCGTTCACGATTACGGTCGCGACCTGCCTGGAGGACCTCGGATTCTGCAAGAAGGGCGAAGTCGGCGCGTTCATCGGCGATGGGCACCTCGCCTTCGACCGGCCGGGCCTGACGATCAACACGGACGGCGGCGGGCTGTCGTCGAATCACCCGGGGATGCGGGGCCTCTTCCTGCTGCTGGAGGCGACGCGGCAGCTGCGCGGCGAATCTACCTCGCAGGTGAACGGCGCGAAGCTCGCGGTCGCGCACGGCAACGGCGGCCTGCTGGGCGGGACGCACACGGGCGGGACTGTCGTCCTGGCCGCCGACTAGAAGGAGAGGAACGAAGCGATGGCAAATCGTCCGCAACCGCACTTCCCCGAGCCGGATACGAAGCCCTTCTGGGATGGGGCGAAGGAAGGGGAGCTGCGCTACCAGGTATGCCCTTCGTGCAGCGCCGTGAATTTCACGCCGACGGCGCACTGCCAGAAGTGCGGAGGGCGTGACCTCGCGTGGAAGGTTTCGAAGGGCGAGGGCACGGTGTACACGTACTCCGTGGTGATGCAGAACCGCATCCCGGGTTTCCAGGAGCTGGGTGCCTACGCGGTGGCATACGTGGACCTCGATGAGGGGTTCCGCATGCTCACGAACGTGATGGTCGACGGCAACCCGCTGGAGCTGGTGAAGATCGGCCAGCGCGTGCGGGTCGACTTCGAGAAGCAGGACTCGGGGGAGTACCCGATCCCGGTGTTCCGGCCGATCTGAGGCAGGCTGGCCCGGAGGCACGAACGGAAGGGGTCCTGCGGGGCCCCTTTTCGCGTGCGCGCGATCGACCGTCGATGGGCCGATTGTTGAATCGTTTCACTGTGGGTATAGTCCCGGCCCACGGCGCGCGCGAGAACGGGCGGTTCGCGGCGCGATTTGCGAAGAAGGAGTGCCGTGATGCCGGAAGCCGTGGAAACGCTCGTGACGGAGGAGATGCACCGCCAGAAGGGGGTGTGGGGCGAGGCGCGGTCGTCGTACCCCATTTCGGAATCGGACATCCGGAAGTGGGCGATCGGCGTGTACTGGCCGGAGACGCCGCCGCGCCTGTACTGGGACGAGGAGTACGCGAAGGGCACGCGGTTCGGCGGGATCGTGGATCCCGAGGATTTCAACCCGTTCGCGTGGGCAGTGCCGAAGGGCGAATTCCGCGCGGCGGGCGCGCTCCCGGGGCAGACGCCGGCGAAGGGCCAGAACATCCTCAACGGCGGGCAGGTGGACACATACGGGGTGCGAATGCGCCCGGGCGACGTGATCACGGCTCGTTCGCGGCTTTCGCACTGGGAGGAACGCGTCGGCCGCAACGGTCTCACGCTCTATGTCTTCAACGAAACAGAGTGGCGCAACCAGAAGGGCGAGTTGGTGAAGACACGCATTTCGACGGGCATCCGCTACTAGGAGGCAAGCGATGACGACCTACTTCGAGCAGGTGAACGTGGGCGACGAAGTGCCGGTCTTCGAACGGAAGACGGACTTCATGAGCTGGAACCGGTATGCGGCGATCAACGAGGAGTTCGTGTATGTGCACATGGACGACGCCGCGGGGAAGGCAGCGGGCCAGGGCGCGGCGTTCGGCATGGGTAACCTCCGCTGGGCCTACATCCTGAACGCGCTTCGCGCGTGGGTGGGGGAAGAGGGCGAGGTGAAGGAGCTGGGCATGCAGTTCCGCGCGATCAACCACAAGGACGACATCCTCACCACGTACGCGAAGGTCGTGGACAAGAACGCGGACGGGAACCTGGTTCGCCTGGAGGTGGATGTCCGAAACCAGAAGGGCGAGAAGACCTCGCCGGGGCACGCGGTGGTGTCGCTGCCTTCGCGTGGGTAGCATGCGCGCGGCTCGCTGACCATGGGTCGCGAGCCGGGTGACGGGGCGGCGCGGTGCGCGGCCATACGCATTCCCATCGCCCGCACGGGTGGATGGACCAGCACGTTATACGGGAGAGAAACATGGCAGGAAGGCTGGAAGGGCAGGTCGCGATCGTCACGGGTGCGGGGCGCGGCATTGGGCGCGGGGAGGCGCTACTGCTCGCGGCGGAAGGCGCGCGGGTGATTGTGAACGACCTCGGGGGCTCGCCCGGCGGCCAGGGCGCGGATTCGAGCCCGGCCGAGGAGGTGGTGGCGGAGATCAAGAAGGCGGGCGGCGAAGCCATCGCCAACTTCGACTCGGTCGCTTCGATGGAAGCGGGCGAGAAGATGGTGCGTCAGGCGCTCGATACATGGGGGCGGCTCGACATCGTGGTGAACAACGCCGGCATCCTGCGGGACCGGATGGTGTTCAACATGAGCGAGGAGGAGTGGGATGACGTCATCGCCATTCACCTCAAGGGGCATTTCACCATCACCAAGCCGGCGAGCATCCTCTTCCGGCAGCAGCGCAGCGGGCGGCTGATCGGCACCGGTTCGAGTTCGGGCCTGGGGAACATGGGCCAGGCGAACTACGCGGCGGCGAAGGAAGGCATCGCCGGGTTGTTCCGCACGCTCGCGCGTGACCTCGGCCGCTACGGGGCGACGGCGAACTACATCCGGCCGGCGGCGGCGACGCGGCTGACGATGTCGCCGGAGATGGAGCAGGCGCGCGCGCGGTCGGCCGCGGCGGGCGTGGCCCGGGCCGGTGGCGGGCTCTCGGACCGGGGCCCGGAGAAGATCGCGCCGCTGGTGGTGTGGCTTTGCACCGCGGCGGCGGCCAACGTGAACGGGCAGGACTTCGGGGTCGGCGGGAACTCGATCAGCCTGTACTCGCAGCCGGTGCCGGTGAACACGATTACGCGGGACGGCGGCTGGACGCTCGATGCACTCGACGAGGTGTTCCCGCAGACGATCGGCCGGGGGCTGGTAAACCCGCAGCCGCCGCAGCCGCCGAAGGCGTAGGCAGCGAACGGAGCGAATGATGGCCCCGGTCACGCTTCGCGGGCCGGGGCCTTTTCGTGCCCGCCGCGAAGTGGGAAACCGCGCACGCGTTCACGGCGCTGTGTGCACGGGTGACGCGGAATCGTGGCCGGGGAGAGTGGGGAGTGAAGGCCCGCAGCTGGCGGGCGGGAAGGCTGGCGACCCCGAGCGGATTCGAACCGCCGATCTCCACCTTGACAGGGTGGCATGTTAGGCCGCTACACCACGGGGCCGCGCGGTACGTCCTACCTCTCGGATACTAGCCGGGGGCTTCGGCACGGGCAAGTTCGTGTGGGTCTGGACGGGCCGCGGGGATGGCCCTGCGAGGGTAAACCCGGGGGCTCCGCGCGCGGCGATCGCGCTTCGCGGTTAGGCGCGGGCGACGGTAGACTGAACGCCCGTGTCTACTGCACTTACCGCCGCCGTATCCATCGACGAGCTGAAGGACATCGCGAAGCGGGTCCGGGGCCACATCGTGCGCATGGTCCATGCCGCGCAGAGTGGCCATCCCGGTGGATCGCTCTCGGCGGTGGAGCTTGGCGTTTCGCTGTTCTGGAACCACCTGCGCTGTGACCCGGCGAACCCGGCCTGGCCCGCGCGCGACCGTTTCCTGCTTTCGAAGGGCCATGCGACGCCGTTCTATTACAGCGTGCTGGCCGAGCGCGGCTTCTTCAGCACGGAACTCCTGGCCGGGTTCCGGCAGTTGGGGACGCCGCTGCAGGGGCACCCTTCGATGAACGCGGCGCCGGGGATCGAGATGAGCGGCGGTTCGCTCGGCCAGGGCCTTTCGTTCGCGATCGGCCACGCGCTGGCGGGGCGGCTCGACAACCTGGACTTCCGCTGCTTCGTGCTCATGGGCGATGGCGAGCTCAACGAGGGCCAGTGCTGGGAGGCCGCGATGGCGGTCCCGCACTTCGGGCTTGGCGACCGTGTGATCGCGATGGTGGACCGCAACGGCATCCAGAACGACGGCTTCGCGGATTCGATCATGAAGACGCACCCGGCCGAGATGTTCCAGGGATTCGGCTGGAAGGTGATTGAGTGCGACGGGCACGACATGGCGGCGGTGGACCAGGCGCTGAGCGAGGCGGAGCGCCCGGACGACCGGCCCCGCTGCATCGTCGC
This sequence comes from Dehalococcoidia bacterium, assembly GCA_041910095.1. Taxonomy (GTDB): domain Bacteria; phylum Chloroflexota; class Dehalococcoidia; order Tepidiformales; family Tepidiformaceae; genus Amarobacillus. The sequence continues at coordinate 4,351 of JAYRRO010000115.1, read as the reverse complement.
GCACACGGTGAAGGGGAAGGGCGTCAGCTTCATGGAAAACAACCCCGGCTTCCACGGCAAGGCGCCGACGGCGGAGCAATTGCAGCAGGCGCTGGCAGAGATCGAGGCCGGGCTGTGAGCGAGCCTGTCTCGGCCGCGACACGCGAAGCCTACCCGGCGGGCCTTCTCCAACTGGTCGATGACGGCGTGGATGTCGTCGCGATCGACGCGGACCTTTCGGTCTCGACGATGGGGTACCAGTTCGGGGAGAAGCACCCGAACCGCTGGCAGACGGTCGGGGTGGCGGAGCAGAACATGGTCGGAATCGCGGCCGGGTTCGCGGCGGCGGGGAAGACGGCCTTCATCGCGAGCTTCGCGTCGTTCCTGCCGGGGCGCTGCTTCGACCAGATCCGCACGTCCGTGGCGCAGCCCAAAGGCGGGCTCAACGTGAAGCTGGTGGCGAGCCACGGCGGCGTCACGGTGGGCGAAGATGGCATGAGCGCACAGGCGATCGAGGACCTGGCGCTGATGACGGCGCTCATCCCGTTCGACGTCATCGTGCCGGCCGACTTCGAAGAAGCGAAGCAGGCAGTGGTGGCGGCCGGGAAGACGGGCAGGCCGGCGTACGTACGCACCGGACGGCCGAAGGTGCCGGGGCTGTACACGCCCGAGTATGGGTTCGAAATTGGGAAGGCGAGCATGCTGCGGGCGGGGAGCGACGTGACGCTCATCGCGTGCGGCGTGCTCGTGAGCGTGGCCCTGAAGGCGGCGGAGCTGCTCGCGAACGAGAGTATCGGTGCGCGCGTGCTGAACATGGCCACGATCAAGCCGATCGACCGCGAGGCCGTGATCGCGGCGGCGCGGGAGACGGGCGCGATCGTGACGGCGGAAGAGCATCAGACCCACGGCGGCCTTGGCACGGCGGTGGCGCGCGTGCTGGTAGAGACGACGCCGGCGCCGATCGAGTTCGTCGGTGTCGACCGGTATGGAACGAGCGGGAAGTGGGACCAGCTCCTGGACTACTTCGAACTGACGCCGGCACGCCTGGCACAGGCCGCAAAAGACGCGGTCGCGCGCAAGCGGTAAGCGCCGGCCGGCGAGAGGGTACGGAAGGGGGCTTCGCTGGAGCCCCCATTTTCATGCCCTGCGGGGGCCGCGGTCAGTCGAGCGGCGGCGACGCTTCCAGCGCGGCGATTTCGCTGGCGGGGGCGAAACCGCTGACTTCGAGGGTCGCTTCGAAGGAGGCGATGGCGACCTCGATCTGGGAATCGTCGGGAACCTTCGTGGTGAGCGCCTGAAGGGCGATGTTGGGAATGAACATCGCATGCACGATGGGGTTTTCGCCGAAGCGCGCGCCGAATCGAAGAATCTCATAGCTGATGCCGGCCACGAACGGAATTAGCACGATGCGGGACGCGAAGCGGACGATGAGGCCCTTATCGACGAGGACATCGAAGACGAAGAAGGTGAGGAACGCGATCACGACCACGACGAAGAGGAAGCTCGTGCCGCAGCGGGTGTGCTCCTTGGGGAAGGGGCGGACGGCGGCCACGGTGAGGGGCTTGCCGGCCTCGTAGGCGTGGATGGTCATGTGTTCGGCGCCGTGATACTGGAAGACGCGCCGGATATCGGGCATGAGGCCAATGAGCGCGATGTAGGCGACGAAGAACGCGAGGCGGAGGACGCCTTCGACGGCGACGATGACGACGCGGCTGGCATCGACGGTGTGGAGGAGCGCGGACACGAGGATTGGCGCGAGGACGAAAATGCCGATGACGAACGCCATGGCGAGGACCATGGAGCCCCAGAACACGGTGGCGGGGAACTCGGCCTCTTCGCCGTCGTCACCGTTGACCTCTTCGAAGGCGATCCGGGAGGAGTAGGTAAGGGCGCGCATGCCGAGCTGCATGGTCTCGGCGAGGACGATGATGCCGCGCAGCAGGGGGATGCGGCGGAGGCGGCCGGTGTAGATGGAGCTGAGGGGCTCGGCGTGTCTGACGATGTGGCCGCGGGGGTGGCGGACGGCGACGGCCATGTGCTCGGGGCCGCGGATCATGACTCCTTCGAGGACAGCCTGGCCGCCGTAGTACACGTTGGCCGGGCCCTGGGGCGCCTTGTTCATGGTCCCTCGCAGAACGCACGAGGGGCGCCGGAGCGCCCCTCGCAGGTGTGTCGGGTGGCGGTTGGCGCTTGCCCGCTAGCGAGCGCGGCTGAAGCGGCGATTGAACCGCTCGACGCGCCCGGCGGTATCGACGATGCGCTGCTCGCCCGTGTAGAAGGGGTGGCAGGCGTTGCAGACGTCGAGGTGCATGGCGGTCTGCCGCGTGGAGCGGGTGTGGATCTCGTTTCCGCAGCTGCACCGGATGGTGGCGTCGGCGTAGTTGGGGTGGATGTTGGCTTTCACCGGGGTTCCTTCCTGATTCAGGCGGTGGCCGCGGCCGCCACCTGGGGGGCGTAGACGCTGACCTTCTTGCGCCGTCCCTTGGCGAACGGCTCGAACTTCACCTGCCCATCGATGAGGGCGAAGATGGTGTAATCGCGGCCCAGGCCGACGTTGTTGCCGGGATGGAAGCGGGTGCCCTTCTGGCGGATGATGATCGCGCCGGGCTGGACGGCCTCGCCATCGAACTTCTTGACGCCGAGCCGCTGGCTCTGGCTGTCGCGGCCGTTCTTGGAACTGCTGACGCCCTTCTTATGTGCCATCGCGTTATCCCTTCGAGATCGACTCGACCACCAGCCGGGTCACGTACTGGCGATGGCCGAAGGTCCGGCGGTAGCGGACCTTGTTCTTGTACTTCATGAACCGGATCTTGGGGGCGCGGCCGTGCTGGGCGATGCGCGCCTTGAGAGAGGCACCCTCCACCACGGGCGTGCCGACGGTGACATCGGCGCCATCGAGGAGCATGAGCACCTCGTAGGAGACGGTGTCACCGAGGCCGCCATCGACCCGGCCCACTTCAAATTCCTGCCCCTCGACGAGGCGCAACTGACGCCCGTCGGCGCGAACGATCGCTTCCATTTCGAATCTCCAGACAGTCCGTGGACAGTCTATCAGTCTAGGGGTGGGCCGCCGGTTGGGTCAACGAACGGCGGCCGGGGTCCCCTGTGGTGCTGCTGGCGGGGGAACCTAGGAGCCGCCATCCAGGCGTGCCTGGTTGCCGCCTTCCCATGCGAGGCCACCGGGCTTGGGTTCGAAGCTCGGGCGGCGGGGCGTGTCCTCGGTTGGGCGCGGCGGGGCTGGCGGCTCGGGCGCGCGGGGCTCGCCGGGGGGCGGCCACGGCTCGCTCGGGTCGCTATTGAGGAGCTTCGTCAGGGTCTCGCCCTCGAGGGTTTCGACCTCAAGGAGGACGGCGGCGAGCTTATCGAGGACGGCGCGGTGCTCGCGGAGGATGTTGCGCGCGCGCTCCTGTGCTTCCTCGATGAGGCGCCGGACTTCGTCGTCGATCTCCTCGGCGATCTTTTCGCTGTAGTTGCGGGTCTCGGCGATTTCACGGCCGAGGAAGACCATCTCTTCGGTCTTGCCGAAGGTGCGCGGCCCGAGGCGCTCGCTCATGCCCCAGCGGGTCACCATGGCGCGGGCGATGCGTGTGACCTGCTCGATGTCGTTCGAGGGGCCGGTGGACGCTTCCCCGAAGATGAGCTCCTCGGCGGCGTGGCCGCCCAGCGCGGTGCAGAGCTGGTCGCGGAACATGCTGCGCGTGCGGTAGTGCGACTCCTCGTCGGGGAGGAAGCGGGTGTAACCGCCGGCCATACCGCGGGAGACGATGGTGACCTTGTGGGGCGGGTCGTGGTGCTCCATGAAGTGGGCGACGACGGTGTGGCCGCCTTCGTGGTAGGCGGTGAGGCGCTTCTCGTGGGGAGTCATGACGCGGCTCTTGCGCTCGGGGCCGGCGATGACGCGGTCCACGGCCTCCTCGAACTCGGTCATGGTGATGATCTTCTTGTTCCGGCGGGCCGCGAGGATGGCGGCCTCGTTGACGAGGTTGGCCAGGTCGGCACCGCTGAAGCCCGGGGTGGACTTGGCGAGCACGGGCACGCGCACGTCCTCACCAATTGGCTTGCCCTTGGTGTGAACGGCGAGAATGGCTTCGCGGCCCTTCACGTCGGGGGCATCGAGGATGACCTTGCGGTCGAAGCGGCCCGGGCGGAGGAGGGCGGGGTCGAGGATGTCGGGACGGTTGGTGGCGGCGATGACGATGACATTCGTGCCGGTATCGAAGCCGTCCATCTCGACGAGGATCTGGTTCAGGGTCTGCTCGCGCTCATCGTGGGAGCCGCCGAGGCCGGCGCCGCGCTGGCGGCCGACGGCGTCGATTTCGTCGACGAAGACGATGCAGGGGGCGTTCTTCTTGGCCTGGTCGAAGAGGTCGCG
>JAYRRO010000114.1:0-5590 GCA_041910095.1 Dehalococcoidia bacterium | reverse complement strand
GTTCAGGTCGACCCCGACGATCCGGCCTTTCTCGCCGATCACCCGAGAGGCGTACTGCGACCACGACCCCGGGGCCGCGCCCAGGTCGAGCACCTTCATCCCCGGCTTGAGGATCTTGTAACGCCGGTCGATTTCCTCGAGCTTGTAGACCGACCGCGCGGCGAAGTTCTCCTCTTTCGCCTTCAGGAACCACTTGTCGCGGGGGTTGTAGGCCATGGGGTAAGTGTGAAAGAGAAAGGAGGAAGGAGAAAAGGGGGGGGGCTTGTGACTCGAGGCGCGAGGTTCGAGGCGGGGGCAACCCCGGGGGGTTTTCCTGGGAACTGGAAACGGGGAACCGGGAACTTTCTCTTTCCTCCTTTCCCGTTTCTCTCTACATTGCCCCCATGTGGAGCTTCTTGCGGCGCCAGCTGAACTACTTCCTCATTGGCTTCGTCGTTACCTTCGTCATCTACCTCTTCATCCGCTTCGACCCGGACAAGGTGTTCCTGGGCGTGGTGCTGGGGGCGATCGGCGGGACGGTGCTTTCCGGCGGCCTTTTCATGCTCGAACGCCGCTTCCCGGACAAGACGCTTCCGCCGCCGGAGCAGTGAGCGGCCTCACGCCCTTTCCTCCTTCCTCTTTTCTCGTTTCTCTCAGTACGGCAGTCCTTTGAGGCCGAAGAGGGTGCGGGCGTAGGAGGCGCGGCCGAGGTGGCCGTTGCCGTGGCCGATGAGCCCGTGCCCGATCGCTTCCATGCGAGCGATCTCGCCCCACGGGCGGATCGTCTGCAGCGTCGCGAGGTACTCCATGCTCATGCCCTCGATGCGCGGCACCACCGCCGCCGCGACGGCGCGCGTGTAGCGCGAGAACTCGCCGGCGTCCGGGAAGCGCATGCTGTAGGCGTCATTGGGGTCCATGCCGGTGCCCTGGTCGACTTTCGGCAGCCCCCAGCGTTCGTGGAAGCCGCCGCGCAGCCAGATAGGCTGTTGGCGGTCGAAGACGAAGTGGACGATGTTGTCGGTGGTGCGAACGGTGTGCCAGACGTCCCAGCCGATCGAATTGGTGATGCCGCCGCGCGTGTCGCAGAGCTGCTCCGTGGTGAGGCCATCGACGGCCAGGTCGCAGTACAGCAACAGCCGCTCAATTAGCCGCCCGAACTGCGCCGGCATCGCCGGGTCTGCCCCCATCCCCGGCAAGTTCCCGGCCGAGTTCCCAGTTCCCGGTTCCCGGCTCCCAGGGGCGACCCCGCGGGTACCGGGCTCCACCGGGGTTGCCTCCTGCTCCTCCTCCTCATTGCTCATTCCTCATGCCTCCTTTTCTCTTTCCTCTTTTCTCTTTTCTCTCATCATCCCCCGGGCGATGCGGCGGGCGTGGTCCTGGTCGCCGGGTGCGAGGTCGCCGTCGAGGACCATGGCGCTCATGCGGTCCTTGAGGACGCGGATCCAGGGCCCGGGCTCGCGGCCGAACATCGCCACGAGGTCGTCGCCGGTGAGGGGGCTTTCGGCGCGCAGCGCGGCCGCGTCCTCCGCCACGGCGCGCCGGCAGGCCGCTTCGAGCGCGGCGTGGTAGCCCTCGTCGTCGTAGGTATGGCTGGCGTTGTCGGCCCGTTTCAGCGCCAGCAGGTCTTCCCAGTGCCCGCCAAGCTTCGAAAGGAAGCGCCGCACGGAGCGGCGGTCCTCGGGCTTCGGGCGGTCCATGTGGCGGCGCACGAGCAGCGTCACCAGGTGGATGTCCTTGCGCGCCATGCGCAGCCGTTCGAGCAGCACCGGCGTCATCTCCGCGCCGACCGCGTCGTGGCGGTAGAACCCCCATTCGCCGTTCGTTTTCACATGGCGAACGTATGGCTTGCCGAGGTCGTGGAGGAGCGCCGCCCAGGCCCGCGCGCGCGCATCCGGGCCCTCCTTCGCCACCGCCCGTACCGTCGCGACCGTATGGCCCCAGACATCGAACTGGTGGAAGGAGTTCTGTTCGCAGCCGACCATGGGCGCGAGCTCGGGGAGGATGATGGGCAAGGCGCCGACTTCGCGCACCAGTTCGAGCCCATCGCCGGCCCAGCGCGCCTGCACGATCTTGTCGAGCTCGGTCGTGATGCGCTCCTGCGAAAGCGTCGCGAGCAGGGGCGCCGTCTCGCGCATGCCCGCGAGCGTGCCGGGCTCGATTTCGAAGCCGAGCTGGGCCGCGAAACGGAGCCCGCGCAGGATGCGCAGCGGGTCCTCGCGAAAGCGCCGCGCGGGCTCGCCCACCGCCCTGATGATCCCCGCCGCGAGGTCCTCGCGCCCGCCGAAGAGGTCGAGGATGGCGCCGTCCGGGGAGGTGGCCTCGCGTGCGAGCGCGTTCACGGTGAAGTCGCGCCGGGCCAGGTCCTCCTCGATCGTGCTGCCGAAGGTGACATCCGGCCAGCGCGTGCCGCCCGCGTAGGAATCGCCGCGGAAGGTCGTGATCTCGGACCAGCGGCCATCGAGCAGCACGCCGATGGTGCCGAAGCGCCTGCCGACAGTGACCAGCGGCGCGCCGAGTTCGCGGCCGATCTCCTCCACTTCGTCGGGGAGCGCGTCGGTGGCGAAATCCTCGTCGTGGCCGCCGCGGGCGAGCAACTCATCGCGCAACGCCCCCCCGACGGCCCACAGCTGCCGCCCCCGCCCCCGGAACGCCTCCACGAAAGTTCCCAGTTCCCGGTTCCCATCTCCCAGGCGATCAGCCCCGCGCGGGGCGCCTGGCCCGGTGGGGGTTGCCCCCTTCCCTCCTTCCTCTTTCCTCTTCTCTCTCAATGGAACATGCCCCGGTAGGCGCCGCTCGTCACGAACGCCTCGAGGATGTGGCGGGCGTGGGGCGGCATGTCGAGGGCGGCGAACTCGGATGGATGCCAGTAGCGAAACGCCTGCCCTTCGCGCACGTCGATGTGCTCCTCCGGGATGTCGGCGTCGATGTAGTACACGTGCTCGACCTCCACGGTGGACTCGGGGAGGTCCTCGCGGTGGAACGATCGGAAAAGCTTGAGCTCCTCCAGGAGGTGGCCGGTCTCCTCCTCGAACTCGCGCAGCGCGGCCGCATCCGGACTTTCGCCGTCGTCAATGAGCCCGCCCGGGAGCGACCAGACGCCCGGGTAGCGGTCGGGCGGGAGGTCGTCATCGCGCAACTGCAGGAGGATGCGGCCCCAGCGGTCGATTTCGAGGGTGGAGACGGAGCGGCGATTGGGGCGTTTCCATGCCAGCCAGCCCCGGTACATCTCGCTCGCGAGGACAGCGTCGAGGACGAAGCGGCCGGCCGGGTTCATGCGCAGCCCCGCCGCTTCCTCTTCGCTCCAGAAGCGGAAGTCGAGGCCCTCGTTCACCTGGATCGCGGCGGGGGCCACATCGTCGTCGGCGAGGAAGACATGGAGGAGGCGCGGGCGGAGTTCCGGGCGGTCGCCGGGGGTGAAGGTGCGGAAGTGGCGGAGCCGCGCGAGCCGCACGCCCGTCTCCTCGGCGAATTCGCGCACGGCCGTCTCCAGGGGCGATTCGCCGCCCTCGCGGCCGCCACCGGGGATCGCCCAGCGACCGTACCCCTCGGGGGGCGTGTCATCGTCGCGCTGCTGCAGAAGCACGCGGCCGTCGCGATCGAAGAGGACGACGGCGCTGCCCTCATCGGGCGGAATCAGGGCCATGGTCGCAGCATAGCCGCTGGGGGCGGGGAACTGGGGCCCGAGAACTGACTCAGCACTCGGCACTCAGCACTCAGGACTGCTTCGGCGCCGGGCCCACGGATCCGCGCCGGATGTAGCGCGAGTCGTTTTCCACGGCTTCGCCGGGCTCCTCGCCGCGCATCGCCGTCAGCAGCTTGCACACCGCTTCGCTGGAGAGACCGCGCGCATCGAAGCTGACCACGTTGATGGGCGGGTCGTACGCGTCGGCGAGCTCGGAGGTCGCGATCGAGACCACGGAAAGGTCGCGCGGGACCTTCATGCCCGACTCGCGCGCGGCGATGAGCAGCCCCGGCAGGAGCGCCGAGGCGGTAAGCACGGCCGTCGGCCGCCCGGGCGCGGCGAGCATCGCCGGGAGCTGTTCGGCGCACTGTTCGCGCGAAACGAACGTCCACGACGCGTCGGAGACGAAGGTCGCGCCCGCCGCGCGGATGCGGTCGCGCATCATCGAAAGGAGGTCGCGCTGGGTGCCGCCGAGGCCCTTGATGGTGAGGAATGCGAGCCGCCGATGGCCGTTCTCGAGGCAATCGTCGAGCCCCGCGAGCGTGGCGTTCGTGCTCACCGCGCGCACCTTCGCGCCCTCCCACTCAGGCACGCCGGGAAGGCTGACGACGGGGATGCCCTGGAGCAGCTCCGGGATCCCCGTATCGACAGGGAGCAGCGGGTTCAGGACCACGCCATCGACGCGCAGGGCGGCGAGCGTCTCCAGGTTGCGGCGCTCGCGCTCCGGGTCCATCGCCGAGTCCATGACGATGAGGGTGTAACCGGCCTCGCGCGTGAGCTCCTGGACCTCGGGCACCATCGGGCCGTAGGTCGGGTTCGAAATGTCCGCAAGGACGAAGCCGATGATTCCCGAGCGGCCCCGGCGCAGGTTCCGGGCGATGGGGCTCGGCCGGTAGCCGAGTTCCTTGATCGCCGCCTCGACGGCATCGCGAATCACGGGGTGAACGGTGGTATCGCCGTTCGTCACGCGTGAAACGGTTCCGGTAGCGACCTTTGCGCGGCGGGCAACGTCCTTAATGGTGGGGCGGGGATTCATCACATGAACAAGGTAGCGCGAACCGCGCCCTAATACCAGCCCGTATGATACCAAAACCTTGAACTTCCCTGTTCAATCCCGGGTGCGCGCGCACGAGCCGCCGCCGCCCGCCTATCCTTCCGCATGCCCGGCCCCGCACCCACCGGCGAAGCGGACGCTCCCGTGCTCAGCGTGCTCGTACTCAGCCACGACTACGGGGCGTATCTCGCCGCGTGCCTCGAATCCGTGCTCGCGCAGACGTTTCCCTCGTTCGAAGTCATCGTGCTCGACGACGGCTCCCGCGATGACTCCCTCGCCATCGCCCATCGCTACGCCGCCGACCCGCGCGTGCGCGTCGTCGCGCACGAGACGAACGAAGGGTTCGTGACGACCCTGCGCGAGGGCACGGGCGTGCTTTCACGGGGCGAATTCCTCGTCATGGTCAGCGCCGACGACCTCGTGCTCGAACCGGAGACCTTCGCCCGCCAGGTGGCCGCCCTGCGCGTGAACCCGGCGGTGACCGCGTGCATGACCGGCTTCGTGAAGGTGGGGCCGCGCGGCGAACGGATCGGCCGGCGGCGGCTGGTCACGCGCCCTCGCACCCTCAGCGGCGGCGCCTTCGCGCGGCGCGTGCTGACGAAACGCGAATTCTCGGTGATGCACTCGGGCACGGTGATCCGCGCGTCGGCCTACCACGCCGTGGGCGGCTATCACAGCGGCCTCACGAACTATGGGGATTTCGCCCTCTGGATGGCGCTGTCGCGCGCGGGGCCCATCACCCTGCTCGATGCCGCCTGCTACGGATACCGCGTGCACGGCGCGCAGATGTCCGGGAGCCCGGAACGGCGGCGGGCCGTGCTGCGCGAAGGCATCGCCGTGGTGCGCGCGGAGGCGGCGACGGCGCGTGCGGCCGG
>JAYRRO010000113.1:0-11046 GCA_041910095.1 Dehalococcoidia bacterium | reverse complement strand
GCGACGGTGTCCCGGTCGGCTCGACGAGCCCCCTCGCCTCGGTCGAACTCGCGACCGCCAACGGCATCGTCTGGGTCAACGCCGCCGGGAACGATGCAGCGCGCACCTGGACCGGCTCGTTCGTCGATACGGACGCCGACGGGTTCATGGAGTACATGCTGGGTGTCGAAGCCAATGGCCTCACCCTCAACGCCGGCAGCCAGGCCATCATCGAACTGCGCTGGGCCGATTCCTGGGCGGCGGCGGCCCGCGACCTGGACCTGTACCTGTTCGACCCCGTCGCGGATACCGTGGTGGCCGCCAGTGTAAACGTGCAGGACGGGAGCCAGGGTGGCATTCCCTACGAGCGCATCGTGTATACGGCGCCGTCCGCCGGCACGTACCGCATCGTGGTCGACCGCTTCGACGGGGATGCCCCGCCGCTCGTGCAGGTGCACAGTTTCGGCCGTGGCACACTCGGCCTCGCCAGCCCGGCCTCAAGCATCGGGGTGCCCGCCGACAGTTCCAGCGCGGGCATGCTGACGGTCGGCGCTGCGGCCTGGAACACGACCAGCACCATCGAGCCCTTTAGCAGCCAGGGGCCGACGACCGATGGGCGCACGAAGCCGGACATCGTGGGCGCCGACCGTGCCGACACGGTCACCTACGGCCCGGGCAACTTCCCCGGGACAAGCCAGGCCGCGCCTCACGTGGCCGGGCTCGCGGCCCTCGTGCGCCAGGCGTACCCGCTGCTGACGCCGGCCGAGGTGGTCGCCTACCTCAAGGGCGCGGCGCTGCCGCGGGGGGCGGTGCCGAACAACACGTGGGGCACCGGTTTCGCGTGGCTGCCCGTGCTGGCGACGGAGCTCGCCTTCACGGCCGCGCCCCCCAATGCCTCCACGGGCGTCAGCTTCCCCGTCGCGGTCGACGTGCGCGATGCCGCCCACGCGCGCGTGACCGGCGACAGCAGCACCCAGGTCACACTCTCCCTGGTTGGCAGCGGCACGCTCTCGTGCGGTTCCAACCCCATCACCGCCTCCGCCGGCGTCGCCAGCACGACCTGTACCGTCACCGCACCGGGAGGGGCCAGCGCCGTGCACCTCCACGCGGTGGCGAGCCCCGTGCTCACCGCGGCCGATTCCGCCGAGTTCAACGTCGTCGGCGCTCCGGCGAAGCTCGCCTTCACAGCCGCGCCCGTCTCCGGGTCGATTGGCGCCCCGCTCGCACCTCAGCCCGTGGTCGCCGTCCAGGACGGGCTGGGCCAGACCGTGACCGTAGGCGGGCCGTGGGCCGTCACCCTCACGCATCCCTCGGGCGGCGGCAACCTCGGCTGCACGGCGAACCCCGTCAACACCGCCAGCGGCGCCGCGATGTTCGCCGGATGCCAGTTCGATACCGGCGGCGTGCACCAGCTTGCCGCGACCAGCCCGGGCCTGACGAGCGCCACGCCGGTCGCCGTCTCCATCGCGAGCGTGGTGGCGCCCACGAACCTGGTGGCGAGCGCGGTCGCCGGGCCGGGGGCACACCTCACCTGGACGGACGGTTCGCCCGGGGCGACGGTCGCGTTTTCGGTGTATCGCTGGAAGTGGGGCCTTGGGAACCCGGTCGAACTTGCGGGCGTAATACCCGCGTCGCAGCTCCAGTTCGACGACCCGGGGCTGATGCCCTCGGTGCTGTACTTCTATTGGGTCGTCGCCAGCAACGCCAGCGGCGCCGCCTGGAGCAGCGCGGTGCAGGTTGTGACCGTCGGCGGCGCGCCGTCGGCTCCCTCCGCCCTTGCGGCGGTCGGCACTTCGCAAACGACCGTGCACGTCAGTTGGAACGACACCTCGAACAACGAGCTTGGCTTCATCATCTTCCGGGCAACTGGCGCGGGCGGCTGGGAGCTCGTGGAATGGCTGCCCGCGGGCACCGCCACCTACGAAGACACGGGCCGCACCGCGAACACGTTTTACTTCTACTGGGTCTGGTCGTGGGGTTGGAACGGCTTCTCTGTCTCGCCCGCCATCACCCTGGCCCTGACCTACCCATAGGGGCGGACGCTACTACCGCGCAAGCACGCGAAAGCGGAAGCTTACGGGCGTGACGACGACCCAGACGCCCGTTGCCGCCGCGCCCGTGGAGCAGCCATGGTTCCGGCGGACCTTCGGCACCGTCATTGAGGACGCGAACTTCCGCTGGCTCTTTCTCGGCAACCTCATGCAGTTCGGCTCCATGCAGATGCAGCTGGTCGTCCGGGGCTGGCTCGTCTTCCACATCACGGGATCGTTCGCGGCGCTGGGAACCATGGCGCTGGCGAATGCCGTGCCGGGCGTCATCTTTGCACCCATTGGCGGCGTCCTCGCCGACCGCGCGCCGAAGAAGGTGGTCATTCAACTCGCGCAGGGCTACAACGTGGTCAACGCGGCCATCCTCTCGCTCCTCGCCGCGGGCGTCTTCGGCTTCGAACTGCACTTCTGGCATCTCTTCCTGAGTTCGTTCCTCCAGGGCGGGGTGAACTCGATCATGATGCCGTCGCGCCAGTCCATGATCTCGGACCTGGTGCCGCGCGAACGGCTGATGAACGCCATTGGCACCAACTCCTCCGCCCAGACGTTCATGCAGCTGGTGGGGCCCGGCATCGCCGGGTTCATGATCGCCGCGTGGAGTGCCTCCGTGGTGTTTGCCGTCATGGCCGCGATGTATGCCATCGCCGTGTCGTTCACCATGCGCCTGCCCACCAAACCCCAGTACGCGTTCGCGCAGAGCGAAGGGGGCAAAGCCGCGGCCTCGGCGCGGGCGGCATCCGGGAAACGCGGGGGTGGCTTCAAGGACCTGCTCGACGGCATGAAGTACGTCGGCACGGACCCGACGATCCGCATGCTGGTGCTCGTGAACTTCATGATCGTCGTCGTGGCGATGCCGTACACGATGCTCCTCGCGGGCTTCGTGAAGCAGGTGCTCCACAAGGGCGCGTTCGAACAGGGAACCCTCCAGAGCGTGCAGGGCATCGGCGCGCTGGGCGGCTCGGTGCTCGTGGCATCTTCGGCGGCGAAGCGGCGTGGCCGCATGATGATCGCCTGGGGCGTGCTCCTCGGCGCCGGGGTCCTCGCCTTCGCAATTTCGACGAACTACTACGTCACCCTGCCGATCATGGTGCTGATCGGGGCCGCGCAGGCCGGCCGCATGGCCATCGGCCAGGTTCTCATCCAGAGCTACTCGGCCGAGGAGTTCCGGGGGCGCGTGCAATCGGTCTGGTTCATGCAGTTCAGCCTCGTCCAGTTCGGTACGTTCGCCGTCTCTATCCTCGCCGAGAGCGTGGGCCCGCGGCTGGCCATCGGCGGGCTTGCGGCCGTGCTCGTGGCGGCGATGGTGCTCGTCGCGCTTTTCCTCCCCAAGATGCGCGCGCTCGAATAGCCCGAGGCCTCCCGTCAGCCGTCCTTGAGTCGTTCCCGGAGATCACGGATGTGTCCCGCGACCAGCGCCGGCGCCTGCATCGGGATGAAGTGCCCGTACTCCGGCAGGTACACATCCTCGGCGTGCCGGAAGTGCGTGGCGAGGTCCGGCGCGCAGGTCGAAGTCGACATCGGCGCGGCCTGTTCGCCTTCGGCCCGCTCCCGCGCACGAAGGATCCGGACCGGGATGTCGAGGCTCTCGATCGCCGGGTACGGGTCGGCCTCGCCCGCCCCGCCTGAGTACAGCAACGATTCGATCTCCGGAGGGCAGGCTAACTCGTATCCGTCGCCATCGGCCCTCGGCATCAGCCCGAATTCGCAGTAGTCCCGCAGCACGGCGGGGTCCCAGAGCGAGAACGGCTCGCGCCCGGCAAGGCGGTCGAAGAATTCCCGCGGCGAGGCCCACCGGTTCCGTCGTTTTGCGGATGGGTGCTGCCCTGTCGGCGCCGGGAGGCTGTACCGCGCCCTCGGCGCGACCACCGGATCGACCAGCAGCAGCGCGGCAAACGAGCCCGGATTCAGAGAGGCCCCGTTGATCACCGCGTGGCCGCCCTTGGAATGGCCAACGCCCAGCGCGCCCCGGATGCCCATCTCCCTGGTGACTGCGGCAACATCCTCGCCGAAGGCGAGCCAGGGATATGGCGGCGGCGGCCGATCGCTCCGGCCGTGGCCGCGCATGTCGATCGCCAGGCAGCGCACGCCGGGGAGCCGCTCGGCCACCTGGTCCCAGCAGCGAGCGTGGAAGCTGGTGGCATGCGCGAGGAACACCGCCGGACCCGCCCCGGGCCACTCGGTCACCGCGAAGGTGAGCCCGTTCGCGCGAATTCGGCGCTCGACGATCGTGCGATCGCCGCTCATGGATACCTCCTCCGGGGCTGCACCCTGGACGGCGCATTCTTTCAGCCAGCGTGCCCGAGCGCACCATCGCCGAGGGTCCACGGTCCCCGCGATAGGGTTCGGGTCGCCGTTTTGCCCTCGCCGCGGTTCGCGTAGGGTGCGCTAATCCGGGGTAGGGGAGGCGCGCATGCTGCGCATCACCGTTCGCGGCGATGGCACCGGCAGCCAGCAGCTGGACCACGGCGCCGGGCCGCTGGAGTTCGGACGTGGGCCCGCGCGCGAAGGCCTGCCCCGCGTCCAGCTCGGGGATGCCTACGCCTCGCGCGACCACTTCCGCGTGGAGTTCACGGACGCCGCCCTCCGCGTACTGAACGTGAGCAAGACCAGCCCGGTGTTCGTTGACGGTGGGCCCACGCTCGCTCCGGGCGACCACGCCGAGGTGTCCCTGCCGCGCACGCTCCGTGCGGGAAACAGCTTCGTCCAGTTCGAATGGCTCCCGGACCCGTCGGCCGCCGCCCCGGCCGAGCAACCGGCCACGCTCGCGCCCCCGGACGAACCCCCCGGCCCGCGCATCGAGGTGGTGGAAGCCCCGGCCGCGGCTGGCGCGGAAGTGGTCTCCCTCGGGGCGCTGGGCGCCGCGCCGGATGCGGAGAAGCTGGCCCACTGGTTCGAGACGCTGGTGCTGGTGCAGCAGGCCGCCGCGTCGTCGCGTGCTTTCCTCGACGCCACGGCCGAGGCGGTCGTGAAGCTCGTCGGCCTCGACCGCGGCCTTGTCCTCCTTCGCGACGACGGCCACTGGATGCCTCGCGCCATCTTCCCGCCCGGACGGCCACAGTTCAGTTCGACGATCGTGGCGGAGGTCGCCCGGCGAAAGCAGACCGTCTACCGCAACTTCGGGACGGAGTCGCTGTCGCTCAGCCTGGTGGGCGTCGATACGGTCGTGGCCGCTCCGATTCTCGATGCCGCCCACGAGGTCGCCGGCGTCGTGTACGGCGCGCGCGAACTAAAGCCCGGGTCCGAGCCGCCGCGCGTCACCCGCCTCGAGGCGCTCGTGGTGCAGGTGCTGGCCGCCGCCGTGGGCGCGGGGCTGGAACGGCAGCAGCAGGAAGCGCGCGCCGTCCGCAACCAGGTCCAGTTCGAGCAGTTCTTTTCCCCGGAGCTGGCCCGTGAACTCGCCGCAGACGCCTCTCTCCTCGAAGGCCGCGAGCGCGAGATAACGCTCCTGTTCACCGACGTCCGCAACTTCTCGCGCATCTCCGAACGGCTGGGCGCCCAGCGCACGTTCGCCATGATGCAAGACGTGATGGAGCTGCAGAGCCTCCGCATCCGCGAGGAGGACGGCGTCGTCGTGGACTACGTCGGCGATGGCCTGCTCGCCATGTGGAATGCCCCGGCCGAGCAACCGGACCACGCCGCGCGGGCGTGCCGCGCCGCCGTGGCGTTCCTTTCGGACCTCCCGGCGCTTTCCCAACGCTGGGCGGCCGAGGCGGGCGAGCCGATCCGGCTGGGCGCGGGCATTCACACCGGGGTCGCGCTCGTGGGCAACACCGGCAGCCGGGTGAAGTTCAAGTACGGGCCCATGGGCTCGGCGGTGAACCTCGCGAGCCGGCTCGAGAACGCGACCAAGTACCTGGGCGTGAGCCCGCTGATCTCCCGCGCTACCCGCGACCGCCTGCCGGCCGGCTTCGGTACGCGGCGGCTTGGCGGGCTGCGGGTGCAGGGCTTCGCCGACCCTATTGACGTCTTCGAACTCTACCCCGGCGAGACGGACGCCCCCTGGCGGGCCCGCCGCGACGAGTTCGAGCGCGCGCTGCAATGGTTCGAAGCCCGGCAGTGGGCCGACGCCTGCCAGTCGCTCGCGACGCTGCTCAGCCACGGCGGTGAATACGACGTCCCGAGCCTCCAGCTCCTCGCGCGCTCCGTCGAGTGTCTTCGCTCGCAGCCGGACACCTTCGACCCCGCGCTCGTGATCGCGAAACAGACCTGAACCCGGAGGACGCGGTGTTCGAGAACGCACGGTTGGGCCAGGCGGTCGACAAGGCCACTTTCGATGCGCGCGAGCCGGGCCTGCGCGAGGAGCTACTCGATGTGCAGTTCCGGCTGCGCGAGGCCGGGTTCAGCGTCGTCGTCGTGATCGCCGGCGCGGAGGGCGCGGGCAAGGGTGAGACGGTGAACCTGCTGCTCAACTGGCTCGACGCACGCGGCATCGCCACCCACGCCCTCGGCGCCCCCACCGAGGAGGAGCGCGAGCGGCCCGAATACTACCGCTTCTGGCGGCGCCTCCCCGCGAAGGGGCAGGTGGGCATCTTCTTCGGATCCTGGTACACGCGGCCCATCGCCATGCACTCGCTCGGCCAGCTCGACGAGGCTGGGTTCGAGGATGGCCTGCGCCGCATCGCCGAGTTCGAAACGATGTTGGCTGACGAGGGCGTGCTGCTCGTGAAGTTCTGGCTGCACATCACCAAAGAGCAGCAGGCCAAGCGGTTCAAGAAGCTGGCCGCCAACAAGGACACCCGCTGGCGGGTGAGCAAGCTCGACTGGCAGTACCACAAGACCTACGACGCCTTCGTGAACTCGGCCAGCCAGGCCCTGCGGCGCACCAGCAGCGGCCCGGCGCCGTGGCACATCATCGAGGCCTGGGACGCGCGCTACCGGCACCTGACCGTCGCGGAGACCCTTCTTGGGGCCATCAACGCACGCCTCGCGGAGCCCGGGTTCGAGCCTCCGAAGGGCGAGCCGCTGCCGGTGCCCGCGCCGCGAAACGTCATCAGCGCGCTGGATCTCTCGCTCGCGGTCCCGGAGCCGGAGTACCGGCACGAGCTCGAGCGGCGCCAAATCGCGATCGGCCGCCTCGCGCGGGACCTTCGGGGCAGCGGCCGCTCCGTCGTTGCCGTGTTCGAAGGCACCGATGCCGCGGGCAAGGGAGGCAGCATCCGCAGGCTTACGCAGGCGCTCGACGCCCGCTTTTACGAGGTCGTGTCCATCGCCGCGCCTAGCGATGAAGAGCGCGCGCGTCCGTACCTCTGGCGCTTCTGGCGGCGCCTGCCCCAACAGGGCCACTTCGCGATCTTCGACCGCTCCTGGTATGGCCGCGTGCTGGTCGAGCGGCTTGAGGGGTTCTGCGCTCCCGCGGACTGGCGGCGCGCGTTCGGCGAGATTAACGCGTTCGAAGAGCAACTCGTCGATGCCGGGTGCGTCGTCCTCAAGTTCTGGCTCACGACCTCCGCCGAGGAGCAGCTGCGCCGCTTCCAGGAACGCGAGGCGATGGGCTACAAGCACTACAAGATCACGCCGGAGGACTGGCGCAACCGCGAGAAGTGGGGCGCATACCAGGCCGCCGCCGCGGAGATGATCGAACGCACCAGTACGGAGATCGCGCCATGGACACTCGTCGAGGCGGAGGACAAGCTGCACGCGCGGCTGAAGGTGCTCCGCACGGTCGAAACGGCGCTGGACCGCGCGACGAAGGGGCGGCGCGGGTAGGCCGCGGCGCCGCTGTCAGAGCGTGTCCTTCCGCTTCTGGAGCACGTACAGCGCCACCCCGAGCACGACGATGATGGCCGCCATCGCGCCCCAGCAGGTGAGTACGTCGGCGTTGAAGATGGGGCCGAATTTGTCGTCGATGGTGGCGAATGTCGCCGCGCGCACCTCCGGCGAGGCCATCCCCGGAATGCCCGGCAGGTTGCACGTCGCGAGGTCCCCGGCGCAGCCGTCCGCCGACACTCCGAAGCCCACGGTCAGCGCCTTGAGCGCCCACGACGTCGGCGTGATGCTCCCAAGGATGAGCCCGGCCACGCCGAGGTCTTCCAGGTTCACGAGCCCGCCCGAGAACACCACCTGCAGCACGATGAGCCCGATGACGAGCATCATCGCCTGTTCTTCCTTGCTGGTGAGCGTCGAAATCAGCAGCGCCCACATCACTCCCGAGATCACCGCCAGGACGAGCGTCACGTATATCACGGCGAAGTCCGAGTATTCCCCGCCGGGGTAGTCGATCAGCAGGACCTTCGCCCCGAGGAGGATGCCGGCGTGGTAGAAGGCGAACAGCGCCCCCACGGCCACCTTCGATCCCAAGTACGGCCAGATCTTCAGCGAGACGGCCCGCTCCCGGTTGTAGATGGCCGACTCTTTCACGATCTCGCGCACTGAGCTCAATGACCCGATCAGGAACGGGATGAGCGCCGCCAGGAACATCATCGTCATCGCCGTCGTCGCCTCCCCCGTGACCGGGTCTAGGACATCGCGCGGCCACGCGACGAGGTCGATGAGCGACAGCGCGGGCGCGAGCAGGAACAGCAGCATCAGGTTCACGCGGTCGCGCCGGATGAGGTCGAAGTACCGGCGGGAGAGCACGCCAAGCTGCCGCACGGCCGACGATGTTCGCCCGGCCACCGGCGGGGCCACCGGCGCCGCGACCGCGCCCTGGGCCGCGAGCGAGGCCAGCCGGCCGGCCACGAACTGCTGGTACTGAGCCGACTCCCGGTACAGGGCGCCCCATTCGGCGGGCGTCTTCTCGTTCGATTCGAGCTTCTCGTAGATGCCGTCGAAGTCGGGCACGCCGAAGTAGCCCAGCGCCTGGTCCGGCGGGCCAAAGTAGGCGAGGTTGCCGCCGCGCGCGAGGAAGAGCACCTGGTCGCAGAGCATCACGTTCTTCGTCGCGTGCGTGATGAGCAGGATCGTGTGCCCCTCATCCGCGAGGTGGCGCAGAAGGCGCATGAGCTGGCTCTCGGTGCCGGGGTCCAGTCCCGAGGTCGCCTCGTCCAGGAAGAAGAGGCCTGGCTGTGTGAGCAACTCGGCGCCGATCGAGACGCGTTTGCGCTGTCCGCCGCTCAGGCGCCCCACGGGCGTATCGCGCCGTTCCCGCAAGCCGAGCGTCTCAAGCACGGTCTCGACGCGGGATTCGCGCTCCTCGGCGGGCGTGTCGTCCGGGAGCCGCAGCTCGGCCGCGTAGCCGAGCGCCCGCGCGACCGGCAGCTCCTTGTGGAGGATGTCGTCCTGCGGCACATAGCCCAGCGTGGTGCGGAAGGCCTGGAAGTGCGTGTAGAGCGACGTCTCATTCAGCATGACGTCGCCGTCGGTGGCGGGCCGGAGGCCGCTCAACGCGCCGAACAGGGTCGACTTGCCGGAACCGCTGACGCCCACCACGGCCACGAACTCCCGGGGTTCGATCACCACGGAGATGTCCTGCAGCAGGTTCAGGCGGGCGTTGATTCGCTGGTTGAGGTGCACGGCCGCGAGGCGGATGTCGCGCGAGTGGTCGACCTGCCGAACCACGCCGGCGCCGCCCAGGTGCAGCCGGATCGGCCCCACCTGCACCGTGTCGGCGGCGAGCAGCGTCCGCCGTTCGCCGCGCTGCAGGCGCACGCCATTGACGAAGGTACCGTTGGTGGACCCGAGGTCCTCGATGACGCGCTGCCCCCCGGGCGCCGGCGAAATCCGCGCGTGGAGCTTCGAAACCGTGGGGTGCGGCAGCCGCAGGTCGCACGATGCGTCGCGGCCGATGATGATCGGCTGCGACACGTCGAGCCGTACCTCGCGCTCACCCTCCGGCATTGCTGGCGCGGCCGGTGCGAGGTGGAAGCGGAGCGTGACCGCGCCGCCAACCACGACCTCGTCGCCGTCGGCGAGCGCGTGGGACGTGACGCGCCTACCTCGGACCGTCATGCCATTCGTCGTGCCCAGGTCCTCCGCTAGGAAGCCCAAGCCCTGCCGTCGCAAGACGATGTGATGACGCGAGACCAGGTCGCTCTCGATCGCGATGGCATTGTCCGGCGCCCGGCCAATCGTGATCGTGTCGCCCGCGAGGGGCACGGTGCGGGCGCCGGCGTCCGTGAGCACGTCCACCGCCGGCTCGAAGCGGAGCATGGTGGTGGCGCCGGCCTCGGCGGCTGCCTGGGCCGCCGGAGGCATCGCCGGCGCGCCACCCGCCCCGGGCCGCAGCACGATGCTGCAGTTTCCCATGCTGATCGTGTCGCCCGCCTGCACGCGGACCGGTGCCCGCGGTTCGACCTCTTGCCCGTTGACCCGCGAACCGTTCGCGCTCCCCAGGTCCGTGAAGAGCGCCCCCTCAGCCGTGACGACGAGCGAGGCATGGTGGCGGGAGACATCGATGTCGTCCAGTCGAATGGCGTTGTCGGGTGCGCGACCGAAGGTGAGGGTCCCTTCAAGCGGGAGCTCACGCGCGGATGCGGGTGTCTGCACAACGAGCTGCACGGCCACGGCCGGACTCCTGGGGTAAGTCGACTGCAGCATGCGCCCCCGTGATGGCTGCTCAAGGGCCGGGCGGGCCCCACTGCCACGCCCCAGTGGCGTTCCTTTCCGAGGTGCTCTGTCGTGTCCATTCGAACGTTCGCCGGGGATCGAACGGACGGGGATCCACGGCGCAATGAAAGCCATGCTTGCGGCGGAGGTGGCGCGATGCAGTGCCCATCCTGTGGTAGGGAACTCCCTGAACGAGCGCGCTTCTGCAGCCGCTGTGGGACGGCCATAGCGGGCGCGGTTGCGGCCGGGGCCGGCGGCGCCGCTGCCGCCGCGCAGGTGGCGGACGGCAATGGGGCGACCTCGGGCCCGCCGGCAAGCGACTTCGTTTCAGCGCCCACGCGCATGCTCGATCTCAACGCCGCCCCCGAGGTGGAACCGCCCGCCCAGGGCGTCCCCCCTGCTTCCGGCGTTGAGCCTCAGGGGGTACCCGCCTCCACGGGCCTGGAGTCCCAGGGCGCTTCCACCGGAGGCGGTCTCGGTTCGGCTCCAACGCGGTCGCTCGACCTTACGAACGGCTCGGGCGCGCAGGCGATGT
>JAYRRO010000112.1:0-2056 GCA_041910095.1 Dehalococcoidia bacterium | reverse complement strand
GCTTCTGCCCGGAGGTCGAGCCGGTCTGGCGGGAGTGCTACCGCGTGCTGCGGCCGGGCGGATCGCTGCTCGCCGGGTTCGTAAACCCGGACCTGTACCTCTTCGACGACGCGGCGCTGGAGGAGGGGCGGCTGGTCGTGCGGCACAGGCTGCCGTACTCGGACCTGACGCACCTGGCGCCGGGTGAGCACGAGGCCCTCAACGGGCCGGGCGCGCCGCTGCAATACAGCCACACGATGGCGGAGCAAGTCGGCGGGCAGCTGCGGGCGGGCTTCGTGGTCACGCGGTTCGTGGAGGCGCCGATGCACGCGGGCGCGACGGCCGATTACATGCCGGGCTACTTCGCGACGGCGGCGGTGAAAGCGGGCGGCTGACCGGGCGTTGCCGCCCACGCCGGGCACGACTACGCTAGCCGGACCGGGAGGTTCGACCCCCGGGCGCACGTTTCGTTCGCACACACGACGAGGGAACCAGCGGGCAAGCCGGTGCAAGGCCGGCGCTGTCGCGCAACTGTATGCCCCATCCGGGGTGAGCCAGAAAACCGCCTCCCTCCCGACCGTTGAGCCTTCGCGGAAGAGGCAGCGGTGCGCGTCCCGAGTGGCGCGCCCCCCGCCCGGCCACGAATGCCGGGCGTTTTCGCGTCCCGGCGATGGTCCCTTCGCGCAGGCCTGCCATGTCCCACGCAGGAGGGGAGATGACGGCACATCCGGGGATTTCCGGGCATTTCAAGGGGCGATGGCGTGCCGTCGCGCTCGCGACGATCGCGTTGGGCGCGCTGGTGATGGCAATCGCGGCCTGCGGCGGCGATGACGATACCGGCGAGGCGGCGACGCAGCTCACGGCCGCGGCGAACGGCGCGAGCCCGGCGGCTTCCGGGAGCACGGCCGCCTTCCCGTTCACCTTCACCGACTCGACGGGCACGCAGGTGGCCTTCACGGAGGCTCCGAAGCGCATCATCTCCTACTCCCCCGGGGCGACGGAGGTGCTGTTCGCCGTCGGCGCCGGCGCGCAGGTCATCGCCGTCGATGAGTTCTCGGACTATCCGGCGGCGGCGAAGGCGCTGCCGCACGTGCAGTATTCGAAGCCCTCGCCCGAGCCGGCGCTGGCGATGAGGCCAGACCTCGTCATCATGTCCGGGCGGCAGGAGGGGCAGGTGCCGCAGTTCCGGCAGCTGGGCCTGCGCGTCGTCTTCCTCAAGGAGCCGGGCGACGTGCCGGCCGTGTTCGAACAGATCCGGAATGTGGGCCGCATGACGGGGCACGCCGAGGAGGCGGCGAAGCTGGTCACGTCGCTCGAAGGGCGGCTGGAAAAGGTGAAGGCCACGGTCGCGGCGAAGACGGACGCGCCGGTGGTGTTCTACGAAATCACCCCCGACCTCTTCACCGTGTCCCCGAACAGCTTCGTGGGGCACCTGCTCACGATCGCGAAAGCGAAGAACGTGGTCACGGACATGTCGAACGCGTTCCCGCAGCTGAGCGTGGAGACGGTGTTGAAGGCCGATCCGGCGGTCATCCTGCTCGCCGACGGCGGCGACGACGGCGGCCAGACGCCGGAGATGGTGAAGGCGCGGCCGGGCTGGGACAAGGTGAAGGCGGTTCGCGACGGGCGGGTGGTGGTGATCGATTCCGACGTCTTCTCACGGCCCGGGCCGCGGGTGCTGGACGCGCTCGAACAGCTCGTGGCCGTGCTCTACCCGGCGCGATGACGGTCCGCGGCGACGCACGTGTGATGGCCGTGCGCCGGGCGCTTCCCCGCCCGCGGGTGACAGCGTTCGCGGCGGGCTTCGCCGTGCTGGCGGTGGTGGCCGTGGTCTCGGCGTCGATGGGGGCGGTGTCCATCCCCTTGCGGGAGACGGCGGCGGTGATCGCGCACCACCTCCATCTGCCGGGGGCTGCCACGCCCGACTCCGTGGCGGACCGCATCGTCTGGGATGTGCGGCTGCCGCGGGTGGTGACGGCGGGCATCGTGGGGGCGACGCTCGCCGCCTCGGGGGTGGCCTACCAGGGCGTGTTCCGCAACCCTCTGGCGGACCCCTTCCTGATCGGCGTGGCCGCGG
>JAYRRO010000111.1:0-10151 GCA_041910095.1 Dehalococcoidia bacterium | reverse complement strand
GCGAAGCTCGTGCTCTTCGATGGCCAGGTCTCGACCGCGTGCGGCGGCGCGACCTCCGACGTGGGGCCGTTCTACTGCCCCGGCGACCAGCAGGTGTACATCGATCTCGGGTTCTTCCGGGAGCTTTCGCAGCGCTTCGGAGCACCGGGGGACTTCGCCCAGGCGTACGTCATCGCCCACGAAGTGGGGCATCACGTGCAGAAGCTGACGGGCATCAGCGCGGACGTGGCCAACGCCCAGCGCAAGAAGCCGAACGATGCGAACGAACTCTCCGTGCGGCTGGAGCTGCAGGCCGACTGCCTGGCCGGGGTGTGGGCGCACTCCACCTACCAGCGCGACATCCTCGAATCGGGCGACCTGGAGGAAGGGCTCGCGGCCGCCGCGGCCGTGGGCGACGACCGTCTCCAGAAGCAGGCCGGGCAACGCGTGAATCCCGAGACCTGGACCCACGGCTCCTCGCAGGACCGCGTGAACTGGTTCAAGAAGGGGTTCGAAACGGGCAAAGCCTCCGCCTGCGATACCTTCGCGAACTGAGCGGCCTCAGCTCGAAGCGTTGACCATCGGCTCGCCCCGGCCCCAGCGCCGCAGGTTCGCGAGGAACATGTCGACCTGGCGGCGTTCGTTCCCCGAGGCCACCGCGCTGTTGTGCGGCGAGATGATCACGTTCGGCAGCGTCCAGAGCGGGGAATCGGGCGGGAGCGGCTCCGGCGTCGTGACATCGAGGTAGGCGCCGCCCAGGTGGCCCGCGCGCAGGGCCGCGACCATCGCCTCCTGGTCGACCACTTCGCCGCGGGCGACGTTGAGGATGCGGGCCCCCTCCGGGAGCGCCGCGATGGCCGCCGCGTCGATCACGCCGCGCGTCTCATCGGTGAGCGGGCAGGCGAGGGCGAGCCAGTTCGCGCGGGGCAGCACCTCCGCGAGCGCGGCGGGCGTGACCATCTCATCCACGGGGTCGCCTTCGGCGCGAGGGCTGCGCCGGACGCCGATGACGTGCAGGCCGAGCGCGCGGCCGAGGCGAGCGATCTCCCGGCCGATGGCGCCGAGCCCGAACACCACGAGCGTCTCCGTCGCGAGGTCGGCGGGCGGGCGGCCCTCGCGCGGCTCCCAGGCGCTTCGCCGTTGCGATTCGGCCCACGCGAGGAACGGCCGCGAGAGCATGAGCAGCCCGCCGATCGCCGTCTGGGCGATGGGCACCGCCGTCGATCCGGACGAGGTGGTGATGGTCACCCCCTTCGCCAGCAAGCGGCCGAACACGGGGTTATCCAGCCCGGCATTCATGGTGTGCATCCACTTCAGGTTGGGCGCGCCCTGCGTGGCCGCGAAGTACGAGCGCCCGTACTCGGGCACCACATCGCCGCTGAAGAAGGAGAACTCGACCCCCGCCAGCGTCTCGGCCGGGAGCCGTTCGGCGGGGTCGGCGGGGAGCAGGATGACATCGAGAGCCACACCACCATCGGCGGCGGCGGCCCGGATTTCGTCGCCGTAGCGGTCGAGGATGTGACGCGTGCAAAGGAACCCGGCCATGGGATGGCTCCAGCGGAAGTGGTGTGGGCGCATTGTACGGGGCGGCGCCGGCCACGGGCCGCGAGCGGCTGTGCTACATTCGCCGGCCATGACGAGCGAGGCGCCGCGCGGCACGGTGGGCGAGGTCGCGCGGTACTTCTTCCGCCTCGGCGTCATCGCCTTCGGGGGGCCGGCCGCGCACATCGCCATCATGCGGCGCGAACTCGTGCGCGAACGCGGCTGGGTGGACGACGCCGCCTTCGTGGACCTCCTCGGCGCGACGAACCTCATCCCGGGGCCGAACTCCACGGAGATGACGATGCACCTTGGCGCCTCGCGCGCCGGGCGATGGGGACTCTGGGCGGGCGGCGCGGCGTTCATCCTCCCCGCGGTCACGATCGTGCTCGCGCTGGCCGTGGCCTACGTGCGCTGGGGTACGACGCCGGCCGCCGAGGCACTGCTCGCGGGCATCCAGCCGTTCGTCCTGGCGATCATCGTGCAGGCGATCTGGGGGCTGCGAACGGCGGCGTTCAAGGGACCCGTCGCGACGGCGGTGGCGCTGGCCGCCGTGCTGCTCGCGCTCGCCGGCGTGAACCAGGCACTGCTCGTGCCGGGTGCGGGGCTCTTGGCGCTCGCGGCGAGCGCGGGGGCCGGGGGAAGGCTGCAGCGCTGGCCGGGCGCGTTCGCGAGGCTCGCGCGCCGGGCCGCGGCGGCCTTCGGGCGCACATCCGCGAAGGTGGTGCTCCCCCTGGTCGCAGTCGCGACGCCCGCGGGCTATTCGCCCTGGGAGCTGTTCTGGGTGTTCCTGCGCATCGGCAGCGTGCTTTACGGGAGCGGCTACGTGCTCTTCGGCTTTCTCAACGCCGACCTCGTCCAGCACCGCGGCTGGCTCACCGAAGGGCAGCTCGTGGATACGATCGCGGCGGGGCAGTTCACCCCCGGGCCGGTGTTCTCGTCGGCCACCTTCGCCGGCTTCGTGATCGATGGCTACCGCGGGGCGGCGCTGGCGACGCTCGGGCTCTTTCTGCCGTCGTTCGCCTTCGTGGCGCTCACGCACCGCTGGATCCCGGTCTTGCGGCGCACGCCGTGGGCCGCGCCCTTCCTCGATGGCGTGAACGCGGCGGCGGTCGCCTTGATGGCGCTGGTCACGTTCGAACTGGCGCGCGACGCGCTCGACGGCGGCTTCGCGCTGGCGCTGTTCGCGGTGGCGGCGGCGTGGCTCATCCGCTGGAGCCCGAACAGCGCGTGGCTGGTGCTCGCGGGCGCGGCCGCCGGGGTGGCGCGGGCGGTGCTCACGTAGCGGGCGCGATTCGCCCCAGGACCTGGTTCTCCTCGACCTGCGCCCCTTCGGCCACGACGAGTTCGGCGAGCGTGCCCGCGGCGGGCGCCTCCACCGGGATCTCCATCTTCATCGATTCGAGGATGAGGAGTTCCTGGCCCTCGCTCACGGCATCGCCGGGAGCGGCGAGGATCTCCTTGACGACGCCCGTGACGGGCGAGGGGATGTCCATGGAAGCCTCCGGGCGATGGCGCCGCTAGCGGCGGGCGCGGCGGGACTGTACCGCCCCCGGCCGGGAGCCTCAAGCCACCGCCCGACACCGTGCGGACTCCGAACTGCGTCGGCGCGTTCACACAACGCGCTCGCGGATGGGCCGGGAGCAACCGATAGTGACGATAGGGAGCGGGCTGCCGGAGCGCGCCCGCCGCTGGAGGACCCATGCCTGCTCTGCCTCGCCGTGCCGCCGGGATCGGCATCACCGCGGTGCTCGCCCTGGTGGCGGCCGTGGTCGCCGTCTTCATCCTCACGAGTTCGAGCAAGGCGGGCGAGGTCAACCTCACGACCGCGCGGCTCGTCCCGGCCGATGCCGGCCTGTACGTCGCCATCAACACCGACCTCTCCTCGGAGCAGTGGGTCGCAGCCTTCAACCTGGCCGAGCGGCTCGGCGCCGAAAACCCCAGGCAGACGCTCAAGGACGAGGCGTTCGGCATGGACTGGGACGACGAGATCGCCCCCTTCCTGGGCGGGAACGCCGCCTTCTTCCTGCGCAAGGTCGATGTCGAGATGTTCGACTTCCAGGGCGGCGTGATCGTCAAATGCAAGGACGAGAAGAAGTGCTCGAAGGTGTTCGTCGAGCAGTCCGGGTTCGATTTCGACAAGAAGACCTACCAGGGCACGGAATACGCCGGGAGCGACGGCGGCCTGCTGTTCGCCGTGATCGATGGCCACCTCGTGGTGACGACGGACGAAGACACGATGGAAGCCGTCATCGACGTGCACAAGGGCAAGGCGAAATCGCTCGCGAGCACGGCCGACTTCCAGAACCTGCGCGATGAGCTGACGAAGAACTTCCTCAGCTTCGTGTACCTCAACACGGCGGACCTGACCGGCGACTTCCTGCTGAACGAGCCAGTGATCAAGCGGGCGCTGGAGCAATCGGGCACGAGCGACATCGTGTTCGAACCGTTGGCGATGGTGATGAGCGCGAAGGCTGACAGCTTCGAACAGGTCATCGCATCGGCCAGCGACGGCGGTGTCGCGGGGCCGATGCTCCAGCCGCACGTCTCGAAGTTCGCGAAGATCGTGCCGCAGAACGCGTCGGTGTTCATGACCACGAACAACCTGGCGCAGACCTGGAAAGACGCGGTGACGAACTCGCGAGCGGACATCGACACGGCGATCCGCGAGGAAGGCACGTACCGCGACCTCGACGAGGCGCTGCGCGACGCCGGCCGCCAGGTCGGGCTCAAGAGCATCGAGGAGATCATCGAGCTGCTGAACGGCGAGGCGGCCATCGCCGCGTGGTTCCCCGGCGGCAGGCAGGAGGATGCGACCGGCCTGCTGCTCTTCGAAGTGGGTGACGAGGCCAAGGCGCGGTCCGTCCTCGATCGCGTGTTCAACGCCTCGGCGGTGGGGCGCCCCACGAAGGAGACCGTTGGCGGCGTGGAACTGACGGTGATCACGGGGGAGGACCGCGAGAAGCTGGCCTTCGGCATCACGAACGGCTACGCGCTCGTGGGCGCGCTCGATGCCGTGAAGGCGACCATCGACCGCAAGGAGAACCCGCTCACGGACCTCGGCGTGTACCAGCGCGCGACGGCCGGCCAAACGCTCGGGACCTATGCCTTCTTCAATCTCACCGAGTTGACGCGGCTGACCGAAGGCGGCGTGCCGCCGGTGCTCGACGAGATGACGAAGGCGCTTGAGGGGCTGATGTATAACGCGGTGGAGGTGAACGGCGTGGCCCGCGTGTCTGGCCTGGTAACGATTTCGAAGTGAACGCGCTAAAGGCGGCGTGGCGCATCGGCGGACGGCTGTTGGCCGGGCCGCTGGCGCTCGCCGCCTTCTTCCTGCCCTGGGGCACGGGCCCCGGGCCGCTCGCGGCGACGGAGTTCAGCGGCCTCGGGCTGGTGGGATTCGCGGGCAGGCTGCAGGTGCTGGACCTCGGGCCCGCCGGGCATGGCGCGCTGCTGGTGGTGCGCGTGCTCGTGCTGGGCGTGGCCATCGCCGCGGCCTGGCGCACGGTGCTCGCGATCGCGGACCCCGGCCACCGGCTCTACCGCTGGAGTGGCGCCTACCTCGCCGGTGCGGCCTGCGTGGTGCTGGCGCTGCGACTGGCCATTTCCGGCGCGACGATGCCGCCCGCCGGGCTCATGCTGCTCATCCTGGCCGCGGTGCTCATCGCCGCCGGAAGGGCTGCCCGCGGCGTGCGCGCCATGATTCGCGCGCTGCACGCCCCGCGGCTTTCGCTGCCGGCACGGCGTGCCCGCGAGCCGTTCGCCCCCTGAGGCTCAGCTCAGCCGCCGCACGCCACGCATCAGGCTGAAGCAGGCGACTCCGATGGCCAGGCACACGAGTCCGCTGATCGTCAGCGACACGCGAGGGCCGAACAGCGTGGATGTCAGCGCCGCCTGCCCGTACCCGACGGGCAGCGACGACGTGAACGAGAGGCCGTAGACGCTCATCACGCGGCCCATCATGCGCGGGTCGGTATTCTCCTGGATGAGCGCCACGACGAAGTTGATGAAGATCGCCGGGCCCGTCGCGCCCATCACCACCATCACGGGCATTGCCATCCAGACGGTGGGGCTCGTCGCGAAAAGCGCGATCAGCGCGCCGCCCGACACGATCGAAAACAGCACGAGCGCGCCCCGGCGTTGGAAGCGGTAGCTCGCGAGCACGGTCGACCCGAGGACGATACCGAGCCCCATGGAGCCGAAGAGGAGGCCGATGAACTTGTCGCCGCGGTGCAGCTCATCGGGCACGAAGATGGGCAGGTTGACCGTCAGCGGCCCCATGAGCAGCATCCCGGGGAGCGTGCCGAGGGCAATCATGGAGAGGATGGTGCGCTGGCCGCGGATGTAGCGGATGCCATCGGCGAGGTCGCGGAAGACGGTGCGGCCCGTCGGCACCGGGCGGTCGGTGGCGATGCGCGAGAAGAGCAGCGCGGCGGCGGCGAGCAGCGCCACCTCCATCGCGAAGGCGAACGACAGCCCGGGCCCATCGACGAGCACGCCGCCGATCGCGGGGCCCGCGAACTGCAACGTCGCCATGAAGGACATCGTCCCGAAGATGGCGGCGTTCTGAATCATCGCGCGGGAGACGATCTGGGGGACCATGCTCTGGCGGGCGGGGTTCGTGAAGGCGCCCGCCGAGCCGACGATCGCGCTCAGCAGGAAGGCGGGCCAGATCCAGCGCGTTTCGCTGCTCGACAGCACCACGTAGCCAACCGAGACCAGCGCCGCCACGGCGTAGGTGCGGATGAGGATGCGGCGCCGTTCGACACGATCGGCGACGACGCCCCCGACGAGGGCGAAGATCGCCGCGGGGGCGTTCTGGCAGACCAGCACCGCGGCGATGGCAAGCGCGCGGTGGTCCTCGGAGACGCGGTCGCGGACGAAGAGGGGGACGGTCACGGCCTGGATGCCAACGCCCGTACCGGCGAGCACCGAGGCCACCAACCAGAACACGTATCCGCGCACGCGGAAGGGGTTGCGCGAATCGTGCGCGGCGCCGATCGCCCCGGGGGGCGCGTGGACGGGAAGGGCTTCGGCCTCGCTGCTCATGGCCGCGCATCCTACGGAAAGGAAAGCGAAATGGCGAAGGAAGGTCCGGCTATCGCCAGGCCATCGCCGGGACACGGGAAAGGGCCGGCTGGCTGCCGGCCCTTCCTGGGTGTTCCGATGGTGATGACCGCTACCGGCGGCGGGACGAGAGGCCGAGGAGGCCCAGGCTCGCGGCCATGAACACCGCCCCGAGGGCAATCATCGGGTTCGTGCCGTCTGTGGAAGCGAGGCCCGTGCCGGAGTCCGGCGCCGTCGGGTTGCCGCCCGAACCGGCCGCGCCCACGGCATTGGTGCCCGAAGGCGTGGCGCTGCCCGCGGACTTCCCGCCATTCGTGCCGCTGGCCGAAGGCGTCGCGCTCGAACCAGCGCCGCTCGTGCCGCTGGTCGAAGGCGAGGACGTCGAGCCACTGCCGCTCGTGCTGCCGGTCGAAGGCGAAGCCGTCGAGCCACTGCCGCTCGTGCTGCTGGCCGAAGGCGTCGCGCTCGCGGCGGACTGGGCGCCGCTCGTGGTGCCGGTCGAAGGCGTCGCGCTCGAGCCGGTGCCGCTGGTGCTGCTGGCCGAAGGCGTCGACGTCGAGCCGCTGCCGCTCGTGGTGCTGCCGGACGTCGTGGAGCCGCCCGTGGCGCCGTTGCCGAAGGTGCTGGAGCCACTGCCGCCGGCGGCCGTCGCGTTGGCGACCGGGCTGCTCGTGGCGCCGCTCGCCGGGGTGCCCGTGGCGGAAGCGCTGCCCGCCTCGAGGTTCGCGCAGGCGATGGGCAGGGTGTCGTGCTTCGGCTTGCCGTCCTCGCTCGCCACCGTGTCCGGGAGATTCATCGTGTCGGCCACGCCGTGGATTTCGACGACGTAGGAGGCCCAGTCGGCGTTGGCGCCGCTGATCCTGCCGACGTTGTCGGCCGGGTCGTCGTCGGTGCCGCCGATGGCCTTCATCAGGTCGTTCAGCGGGACCGTTTCGTGGTAGGTGATGCGCCCGCTGCTATCGCTGCGCGGGAAGGTGTCCTCGTCCTGGTTCGAGGGATCGTCGTCGAGCGGGAGGAGGACCTTGCCGCCGGCCTTCACCGCCTCGGTGATGTCGACGAAGCCGTCCTTGTTGGTGTCGGCGGCGTTCGCGCTGGAGCCAGAGCCGGAACCGGCCGTGCCCGTCGCGGTCGCGCCGGAACTCGGGCTGGTCGTGCTGGAGCCGCTGGCGCTGCTGCTGTAGCCCGATCCGGTGGTGCTGGAGCCACTGCTACTCGAGCCGGAGCCGCTCATGCTGGAGCCGCTGCTGCTGGAGTTCGGGCTCGTCGTGCTGGAGCCGCTCGTGCTGGAGTTCGGGCTCGTCGTGCTGGAACCGCTCGTGCTGGAGCCGCTGCTGCTCGAGCCGGAGCCGCTCATGCTGGAGCCGGAGCTGGTGGGCGGTTCGCCCGGGCAAGTGGGGCCGAGGTGGATGTGCATCTCGTGGCGCGTCTCGGGGTCGAGCCCCGTGGCGTTGACATCGATGGTGAGGTTGTCGCCCGAGACGGCGAGCGAAGCGGTGCCCGCCACATGGGAGCCGTTCGCGGGCTTGAACGTGCCGCTGAATGCGTTGCCGCCGGCCATGCTCGTGCCGCCGGCGGCGGGGGTTCCCGTGGCCGTGGTTCCCGTGGACGAGGTACTGGTGGGGGACTGGGCCTGGACGGCCGAGGCGATGAGCACGGCGCCCACCGCGGCAGGCGCCGCCAGTGCAAGCCGCAGACGTGCGGCATGGTTCTTTGATTGCATCGTGTCCGTTCCCTTTCGGTGAGACCGCTCGTGGTATCCCCGGGGCTCAAGCGCGCTAGAAACCCATAGTGCCGGGCCGGGACGCCGCGAGAAGCCATCTTTCCGCCGCCCTTCCCGCCTTTGACGGTTCTTCAAGCGGGGGCGGCGGCGGCGCGAGCGGGACGCATGACGTGCTGCGGAGCCATGCCAGAGCCACCAGTGGGCTGCCAACGCGCACGTTGATCAGGCGCAAGGCCGCTGCCTCCTCGCGTAGGATTGCGCCCGCGCCATGAGCGCAAAGGGAGCACCATGTCCGTCCCCGATACGACCATCCTTCGCACCATCGGCATCAGCGTCCGCGACCTGGACCGCTCGGTGGACTTCTACACCCGCGTCATCGGCATGCAGCAGCTGCGCGTGATCGAGCTGCCCTACCTCAAGGAAGTGATCGTGGGGTACGCCGCGCAGGGGTTCGAACGCGGGTCGCGGATCGTCCTCATGCGCTGGCTCGATGATGCCGACCACACCCCGCGCGAGAACGGCGTGAAGCTCGTGCTCCAGGTCGAGGACACCCGCGCCTTCACCGAGCGAATCCGGGCCGACGGCTGCGCCGTGACGCGCGAACCCGCGAAGAGCGCGGTTTCGAACGCCACCATCGCGATGTGCACGGACCCTGACGGCTACACCCTGGAGATCCTCCAGGAGGGATAGGAGCACCCTGCCGCCGCCCGGTTCCAGATCGCCCGCGCGGGCGTGAGGCTCGGAGCATGGCGGGAACGGGTGTCGTGCTGCGGCCCTACCAGGCGCGCGTGTTCGCGGCGCTGGCCCGGGGCATCGCACGGCGCCGCGGCGAGACTTTCACCGTGCTCTTCCCGCGCCAGGCCGGCAAGAACGAGCTCGCCTCCGTGCTCGTGGCCTTTCTCCTGCGCGCCCACGCCCGCGCCGGTGGGTCGATCGTGCTCTGCGCGCCGACGATGTCGCCCCAGGCCGAGATCAGCATCGCGCGCGTACGGCGCACGCTCGGGGCCACCGACGCGCTCGCGGGCGAAGTCGCGCGGGCACGCCTCAGCGGCAACAGCATCACGGTCGGCCGCGCGAGCGCGACCTTCCTCAGCGCGTCGCCCGAGGCGCACGTCGCCGGGCACACGGCGTCGCTCGCGCTCATCGCCGACGAGGCGCAGGAGATCGACGCCGAATGGTTCGACCGCCAGTTCCGGCCGATGGCGGCATCGACGGGCGCGCCTGCCGTGCTGTTCGGCACACCATGGGATGGCCGCTCGCTGCTCGACCGCGCCGTGGCCGCGAACCGGGCGCGCGATGCCCTCGAGGCCGGAGCGCCCTACCGCGACTTCCTGCCGCTGCACCACGAAGTCCCGTGGCCGGAGGTGGCGCGTTCGAACCCCGGGTACGGGGAGTATGTGCGGCACGAGCGCCGGCGCCTGGGCGCAGGCCATCCCCTCTACGTCAGCCAGTACGAGCTGCGCACGGTGGAGGCCGAAGGACGCCTGCTCACGCCGGCCCAGCTCGTGCGCCTCGAGGGCACGCATCCGGGGCTGCGCGCACCCGTCCCGGGCGAACGGTACGTGGGCGCGCTCGATTGCGCGGGCGAGGGAGCGCGCGCCGATGCCTCCGTGCTCACCATCGGGCGAATCGGGGCGGGCGGGCGCTGCGAGGTGGTCCGGCAGGTGGCGTGGCGCTCCGCGGCGTACGCGCGGCTGACGGCCGACGTCGCCGCCATCGCGCGCCACTGGCGGCTCGAGCGGCTCGTGGTCGATGCCACGGGGCTCGGGGGGCCGATCGCGGCGCGGCTGGCGGAGTCGCTCGGGCCGCGGGTGGCGCCGTTCGCGTTCACGGCGGCATCGAAGGC
>JAYRRO010000110.1:0-7588 GCA_041910095.1 Dehalococcoidia bacterium | reverse complement strand
TGCTCGAACGGATCGAACTGGCGGTGCTGCCGGCCGAAGCGGCGGCGATCGCGACCGAGGCGCACATCGTAGTGGACGTGCTGCGGGCGACGACGACGATCGCGACGCTGTTTGCGCGGGGGATGACGTCGCTGGTGGCGGCGGGACGGATCGAACTCGCGCGGGAGCTGGCGGCGAGCGAGGGGCGACTGCTGATGGGCGAGGTTCACGGGCTGCCGCCGGAGGGGTTCGACTTCGGGAACTCGGCGGTGGAGGCAGCGGCGGCGCCGGTCGCGGGGCGCGGCGGGGTGCTGTTCACGACGAACGGGACGGCGGCGCTGTGCCTGCTGGCGGGCAGGGGCGCCGTCTTCGCGGGGGCGGCGGCGAACGCGACGGCGCTGGCGGCATACGTGGCGGCGCGCTACGGAAGCGCGACGGTGGTCTGCGCGGGCAACGCGGCCGGTGCGCGCTTTTCGCTGGAGGACTTCGCGGCGGCGGGAATGATCGTGGCCGCGCTTTCGGACGCGGCGCCGGCGGCTGCGCTCGGGGACGCCGCCGCGCTGGCGCGTCACACGCCGGACCTCGCGGACCTCATCGGGCTTTCTGAGCACGCGACACTGCTGCGGACGCTGGGGCTGGGACATGACGTGGAGTTCTGCGCGAGGCTCGACACCTCGGCGGCGGTGCCGATGGTCGTCGCCTGCGGCCAGGGCTGGGCTCGCATCGAAGCGGGATAGGGGGCGCTACCGGACGGTACGCCAGCGCTGTTCGAGGTCGGCGAGGGCGCGCGGGTCGGGTTCGCGCCCTGCGTAACGGGATTGTTCGAAGGCGGCGGTGATGTCGTCGGTGACGGGCGTTTGGAGTGCGTCGCGGAGGGCGGGCGCGAACTCTTCGGGGGTGTCGCCGGGTTCGCGATCGCGGCCAGAGCGGTGAGCCTGGTCGAGGACTTCGAGGTAGAGGCGCTCGGCGGCCGAAGCTGGCCCGGGGGCGCGCGTGCGCTGGCCGCGATGGAAGAGGTTGCCGAAGAGCGCGCGCAGGTCGTCGGTGGCGCTGCCGGCGGAGGCACGGTCGCCGAGTTCGCCGTGGATGCGGCGGGCGTGGCGGCGCAGGCGCATGTACCAGGCGGCGGCGCCGGCGACGAGTCCGAGCACGATCACGAGCCCGACCATGCGGAAGACGATGTTAAGGAAGTTCCGGAAGGTGGACGGGTCGGAGGCGCCGTGCTCGTGCTCGGGACGAATGGGCTGGCGGGCCTCGCGTGCGAGGTTCATGAATGGGTTCTGGTCGCCGAAGAGGAGGCGCATGATCGTTTCGATGAGCCAGGCGAAGGGCGTGAGGACGATCGTGAGGACGATTTCGACGACGCGGGCGAGGATGGCGCCGATGGTGGGGCCGGCCCAGCCGAAGAGCACGCCGAAGACGATGACGCAGACGATGGTGGCTCCGACGGTGGCGCCGAGAAGGGCGGCGGTGATGCCTCCGGCACGCAGTTCGCCGATGGTGGCGCCGCTCATGGCGAGCTGGGAGCAGGCGAGGGCGACGACGGCGAAGGCGTAGAAGGCGACGCCGGCGCGGGCGACTTCGCCGGAGCGGTCGGTGGCGGCGCCGAGCACGACCATAGTGGTGACGAGGAGGAAGGGCACGCCGACGGCGCGGGGCATGAGTTCGAGCTCGATCTCCTCGGCGGCGCGGGACGAGGAGCGCGCCCAGAGGGCGATGGCGAGCACGGCGCTGAAGAGCACGGGGAAGCGGCCGCGGAGCGTTTCGCCGGCGCTTTCGACGAAGTGGGAGATCCAGCCGAGGTCCCAGATGGCGAAATCGCCTTCGAAGCTGATGCGGAGCGCGCCGACGATGGCGACGTACGCGACGGCGCCGGCGAGGGCGGTGGAGGCGGCGGGAGGCAGTTCGAGCTCCTCGCGGGCGCGCATGAGGCCGAACGCCAGCAGCCCGAGGAGGGCGAAGAGCCATCCGGCGATGGCGTGGGGCGTCTCGTGGGTGCCGGCGCCGGCGAGCAGCTCCGCGGCGGTGTAGAAGGCCAGGGATTCGGCGACGAGGGCGGCGACGACGGCGGCGGCGGCGATCATGTCGTGGCCTCGGCCGGGCGCCGGTGGGGCGCGATCACGGTCACCGCGAGGGCGGCGGGCAGCGTGGGGGTCACGCGGTCGGTGGTGGCCACGACGAAGACGCGATGGCCTTCGTCCTGGAGGCGAAGGAGGACGCCGGCGAGCGGATCGGGGACGAGGGCGGCGACGCAGACGATGGTGCTGCCGGCGGGGATGCGGTTGCCTTCGCGGTGGAGGGTGCCGGCGAGGTCGCCGAGGGTCAGGGGCTGGATGACGGCGAGTGCTTCCAGGACGCGGGTGAGCTGGTCGCGGCTGCGGGAGGGGGCGAGCCGGATGGGCCGGTCCGCGTTGGGGAAGGAGCCGTTCGCCATGAGGCCGACGGAGTAGCGTTGTCCGGCGGCCCAGACGGCGATGGAGGCGGCGGCGGAGACGGTGAACTCGAGGTCGTCCTTGAGGTAGCCCTCCCAGGCGTGTTCGAGGGTGTCGATGTTGAGGACGACGTAGAGCTGCTGGGTGGCGGACGGTTCGTAGACGCGGGAGGTGAGGTCGCCGTGGCGGGCCGTGGCCTTCCAGTCGATGCGCTTGAGGGGGTCGCCGGGGCGGTATTCGCGGAGGCCGGCGATGCGGAGGGGGTCTTCGAAGACGCGGTTGCCGCCCTTGCGCTCGCCGAAGGGGCGGTCGGCGGGGAGGCCCAGATCGGCGAGGGAGACGACGCGGGGGAACACGATGAGCGCATCGGAGGTGCGATCCTCGGTGGTGCGGGGGAAGACGCCGAAGAGGTCGGCGGACTTGATGGAGGCGGGCCCGACCTGGTGGTAGCCGCGGTCGGAGGCGTGGATTTGATACTGCCAGGTGCGCTTTTCGTACCAGCCCATGGCGCCGCGCTTCACCAGCCAGCTGAGGCCGGGAACGGTGGCGGAGGCGAGCATCTCGCTTTCGACGGTGATGGGGTCGGCGAGGGCGAGGCGCCATTCGTACCAGGGGAGGGGAAGAAGCTTGCGGTTTTCGAGCTCGACTTCGAGGCCCACGGCTTCGCCGGCGAAAGCCCGGTGCTCGGCGAGGCGGCGGCTAAGGCTCACGCGGTCAAACAGGTGGCGCGACCAGAAGCGGCTGACGCCGCCGATGATGATGACGACGAAGCCGACGCCGGCGATGGCGGGCTCCGAGGCGCCGAAGCCCACGAGCACGAGCAGCGCGCCGACGAGGAGCCAGGCGTCGCGAAAGGGCACGTCAGGACTCGACGGGGACGGGGACGCGGCGAAGGATGTCGGCGAGCAGCTCCTTCGTTTCGCGGCCGCGCAGGCGGGACTGGCTCGAAAGGATGAGCCGGTGCGGGAGGACGTGCGGTGCCATCGCCTTCACGTCGTCGGGAAGGACGTAGTCGCGGCCGTTGATGGCGGCGAAGGCACGCGCCGAGCGGAAGAGGGCGAGCGAGGCACGCGGGCTGGCGCCGAGTTCGAAGGCGGGGTCCTCGCGGGTGGCCCGCACGAGGCGGACGGCGTAGCGGCGCACGTCGGGCGCGACGTGGAGGTGGCTGAGCGCGGCCGCGAGGCGGACCAATTCTTCGCCATCAATCACGGGCGAGAGGCTTTCGAGGGGGTTATCGGTCTCGAAGCGGGCGAGGATCTCGTCCTCGTCGTCCTCGCCGGGGTAGCCGATCTCGAGGCGGAGCAGGAAGCGGTCGAGCTGTGCCTCGGGCAGGGGGAAGGTGCCTTCGAGCTCGACCGGGTTCTGGGTGGCGAGCACGAGGAAGGGGCGCGGGAGGCGGGTGGTGACGCCTTCGACGGTGAGCTGGCGCTCTTCCATGGCCTCGAGGAGGGCGGCCTGGGTACGCGGGGTGGCGCGGTTGATCTCGTCGGCGAGGACGACCTGAGCGACGAGTGGGCCTTCGCGGAAGGCGAATTCGCCGAGCTTCTGGTTGTAGAAATTGATGCCCGTGATGTCGGCGGGCATCAGGTCGGGGGTGAACTGAATGCGGCGAAAGCTGCAGCCGAGGGAGCGGGCAATGGCGCGGGCGAGGGTCGTCTTCCCGGTTCCGGGGACGTCCTCGAGGAGGATGTGGCCTTCGCAGAGAAGGGCGACGAGGGCAAGGCGGACGATCTCGCTCTTGCCGACGATGACGCGCTCGATGTTCGCCTGCATGCGGCCGGCGGTGGCGCGAATGGCTTCGACATCGGCTGGCGAGAGCCGGTTGGCGGCGGGTGCGGTCACGCGGGTGCGTCCTCCTGAGGGCGGAAATGCTACGCGAGTGCGGATGCGCGCGCGAACCGGCCCCGGCGAGGATACGTGCGAGAGGGGGCGCCGGATCAGGCCATATCGGCGACGTCCAGCTCTTCGCGGACTTCGAGGACGCCGGGCACGCGGGCGGCGACTTCCTCGGCGTTCTCGGCATCGGCGATGTCCTGGACGGTGCCGCGCAGGCGGGCGACGCCGCGGTAGACGGCGACATCGATGGCGAGGGCGGTGGTGGCGGCATCCTCGCGGAGTTCGCGGCGGATGGCGTCCGCGATCGCTTCGTCGCCGAGGGTGCCGTCGGCGGAGCGCTCGACTTCGATCGAATCCATGGAGCTGAGCTGGAGGCCCCCGATGACTTCGCGCGAGGTGCCGACCGGGTCGGTCGGGGGGACGAAGACGGCGTCGCCTTCGGAGACGAGGTCATCATCGATGGCGGAGGTGGGGCCGGAGGCCGACCAGCCGTCGGTGAGGTTGGTGTCGCGGTCCTGGCTGGCGAAGTCGCCGGCTTCGAGGGACTCCTCGGTGAATCCCGGGGAGCCGCCGGGGCCGCCCTGGAGGTCCTGGTCGCTGATGACGAGGCCCCCGATCTCGCCGGCGAGGACGTCGTTCACTTCGACGTTGTCTTCGACCTCGAGGGGGCCGGCCGCGTCGCGGGCAAGGTCGAGGATGGCGTCGCGTTCTTCTTCGTGGGAGACCAGGGCGGTAACGACGAGGCGGCGGCCGTCGCGTTCGAGGGTGACGGGCACGCCGACGGTGTCGGTGATGGCGCGTTCTAGTTCGGCGATGGTGGCCATGGGTTCCCTCCGGTGGTGCGCGCGGGCAGGTTCGCCCCAAGGGTCGCGCGGTGGCGGGGGCGGGCGAATAACAGGGAGCGGGTGGCGCGTTGAGGGGCTATGCGAGGCCTAGGCGGCGATCGTTTTCGCGCCAGGCGATGTCATTCAGGAGCATGAGGCCGCCGGAGACGAGGGAGTGGCCGCCAAGGAGGATGGGCCGGGGGGCATCGAGGACGGCCTCGGTGAGCTTGCGGAGGAACTCGTCGGCGATGCCCGCGGGCTGCAGGAGGTCGCTGCGGAAGCGGTCTTCGCGGGAGGGCTGGATGCCGAGGTGGGCTTCGAGGACGCGTGTATCGAGCACGACGGCGTCACCGAGTTCGCAGAGGCGGCCAACGAAGCGCCGCACGCCGACTTCTTCGAGGAGGAACCCGAGGACGGACCGCGGGCGGTAGCCGGGTGGCGCGGTGGCGAGGCCGCGCTCTTCGCTCAGCAGGCGCTTGCGGCAGGCGGATTCGCGTTCGAGATGCTGCCAGGTGACGGCGCCGACGCGGCCAGCGATGGCGAGCTCGGCTTCGCGGTCGCAGAGGATGCGCATGACGGCACGGTAGGGTGCGAGCGGGAGCTCATCGCGGGGGAGGGCCGCGGAGAGCGCGGGGGAGAGTGTCTCATCGAGGGCGAGGACGGCGAGGTCGGCAGGGGTATCGAGGTCGAACTGGGTGGCCGTGGTGCGGGGGAGAATGACCGAGGCGAGGCCGGCGTTGTCGCGGAGGCGGCGGGGGAGGAAGTTGTCGCGGGGGAGGTCGCCGGCGCGCTCGATCGCCTCGCCGGGGGTGAAGGCGGTGAAATCCGCCGAGTAGAAGTTGTTGGTGACGAAGCGGGCATCGCGGGATTCGAGCTGTTCGACCACGAGGGCGAGTTCGGAGACGCCAAGGAGGGGGACGCTGCCGGAACCCATGACCGCCGGTTTGGTGAGGCCGTAGCGAGCGATGACGCCGCGCAGGCGGGGCCCGAAGGCGAACGGCTCGCCGGGTGGGTCGGGGTCGATGAGGACGCCGGGAGGGGGGTCGAAGGCGCGGGGGGAATCGGTGGCGATGATGACGGCTTCGAAGCCGGCGGCGATCGCGGAGGCCGCGGTATCGCGCGCGGCGGCGATGCGGGCGGCGGCGAGCATGCGTTCGGCCGGGCCATCGCCGGTGCCGCCGTGGAGCATGACGAGCACGGGGCGCGCATAGGGCATGGGGCAAGCGTAGCCCAGCGGCGATTTCCGCGCCGGTGGCGGGGGCTGTAGGGTACGGCCAAACGAGGAGGTGCCCGGGTGAGCGACATCGATGCGCGGCGGCGGAAGGCGAGGGAGCGAATCGACGCGATCAGCGCCGACCTGCGGCAGGTGAGCCTGAGCATCCACGAGAATCCCGAGACGAACTGGCACGAGCACCACGCCCACAAGGTGCTCACCGGGTACCTCGAGGCGGAGGGGTTCCACGTCGAGCGGGGCGCCTTCGGCATGGAGACGGCATTCCGGGCGGTCGCGGGCCAGGGTGGGCCGGTGATCGCGGTGATGTGCGAATACGACGCACTGCCGGGCATCGGGCATGCCTGCGGGCACAACCTGATCGCGATCTCGGGGCTGGCGGCGGCAGCCGGCATGCTGGCGGGGCTCGAGCCGGGCGAGGGGACGGTGGTGGTGCTGGGAAGCCCGGCGGAGGAGGGCGGCCACGGCAAGGTCTACATGGTCGAGCGGGGCGCCTTCGAGGGTGTCGACGCGGCGATGATGCTGCACCCGGGGCCGGGCGATAACGCGTGGGCGAACGTGGTCGCCATTCACGAGGTGAAGCTGGAGTACCGGGGGCGGAACGCGCACGCGGCCGCGGCGCCGTGGGAGGGTGTAAATGCACTCGACGCGGTGGTGATGGCCTTCAACGGCGTGAACGCCCTTCGCCAGCAGATCAAGCCCACGGACAAGGTGCACGGCGTGATCACGCACGGGGGGTTGCGGCCGAACATCATCCCGGACTTCTCCTCGGCGGACTTCTACGTGCGGTCGCGCAACATGGCCGAGTTGGAGGTGCTCAAGGAGCGGGTGGTGGGGTGCTTCGAGGGGGCGGCGATGGCGACGGGCTGTTCCCTGACGCTGGCGTGGGAGCCGCGGGCGACGAGCGACATGCTGAACAACGACATCATGGCGGCGGCCTATGCCGAGCACATGATGACGCTTGGGGTGCGGACGCCATCGAAGGAGCGGGGGATGCGGTACCCGGCGGGGAGCACGGACATGGGGAACGTGAGCTACGCGCTGCCGGCCATCCACCCGCACTTCGGCATCCCCACGCCTTCGGGGAACCACACGCCAGGCTTCACGGCGGCGGCGGCCACGCCCGAGGCGCACGAGAACACGCTGCGGGCGGCGAAGGGCATGGCGCTCACGGGGCTCGACCTTTTCCTGCGGGAAGGGGTGCTCGAGGCAGCGGTGAAGGAGTTCCGGGAGCGCCAGGGGAAGTAAGGGCGTTCGCGGCGATGGGGAACGAAAACGGGCCACCC
>JAYRRO010000109.1:0-3767 GCA_041910095.1 Dehalococcoidia bacterium | reverse complement strand
TAGAACGGGATGTTCCGCAGGATCACCATCTCGTCGTGGGCGACATCGAACCCCACGCGCAGGTACTCGCGCGGGTCGACTCCGAGCCCGCCGAAGACTTCGCCGTACATCTCCGCGATACGCCGCGGCGTGTCGATCAGCCCCTCGCGCCCCGGGTCCTCCCCGATCGCGAGAAACAGCTCCTTGACGGCGGCCTGGATACGGGCGTCATCGACGCCCAGCCGGGGACTGGGGGTGGACATAGCGGCTCCGGGTAGCGTGTCGGTCGTTGCACACGGTACCAGACACGCCCCCCGGGCGGCATGCCGCCGCGTCAGACCGACAGCCGATCCAGGTTGAGCAACTGCCGGCTGCCCCCGTCCGTCAGCGGCACCGTTTTCGCGAACCAGTCCTGGAACGCCTGCGAACCGAACGACTCCTGGTCGCGCTGCATGAACGCCGCATACGCCGCCAGGTCCTCGAACTCCGTCTCCAGCTGAAGCGTGAACATCTCGCCCGTCAGGTCGGTGTAGATGCGCCCGCCGCTCATCCCGAGCGCCTTGCCCTGCGTCTCGAAGAAATCCTTGAACAGCGCCACCAGCTCGTCGCCGTGGCCATAGCGCGCCTGGAACGTCAATCGTTCGACAATCACCGGGGACCCTCCGCATTCGTTTCGGCCCGTCATGACCCGGGCCGGGTGCCGAATACTACGCTTCCCCGCAAGCCCCTGATCAGCCTGTTACCATGCCCCCGTGAGCGACGAAGCGATCGACCTCCTCGCGCGCGAAGGGCTCCGGCTGGCGGCCCCGCCGGCCCACACGCTCGTCAGCGAATGCACGCCCGCGACACCCCTCCCGTTCGCGCCCGACGACCCTGCGGCTCCCTTCGGCCATGGCCCCGCGCCCGCCTTCGAAGCCATCCTCGATGCCGTTGAGGCCCTCGATGCGCGCCTCGCCCGCCTCGAGTCGGCCGTCCGTGCCATCCCCCCGCCGGCTCCCATCGTCGACCTCGCACCGCTCGTCGCGTCCGTCGAAGCGCTCGCCGCCCGCATTGCCGCGCTCGAAGAGCGCCTCGCCATCGATCTCGCGGCCGAGAGCCAGGGCCTCTTCGAGCGCCCCATCGCCGCCACGATCGATGCGAAGCTGGTTACCAATGGGGGAACGGAACCGTCGACGCTCCAACGAAGAGGCAAGGGGAAGAAGGGCCGGGCCAAACGCTCTTGAACGCCTTCCCCCATTAGCCCCGCCTCACTTGACAACCGCGCCGCGCCACGTTACTGTACGTTCATTCACTTTCTCGCCGGCTGCATCTCGCCCGGCCGTTGGAGTTCGCCATGACTGCCGCCCAGGTAAAGCTGCCCCACGGGATCAACCTCCAGGACCCGCACCTCTTCATGAACGACCAGGCACACGACGCCTTCCGCGTCCTCCGCCGCGAAGCGCCCGTGCACTGGAACCCCGGCAGCGAGCAGTTCAACGGCTTCTGGTCGGTCACGAAATATGCCGACATCCTTCACGTCTCCCGCCACCCCGAGCTGTTCATCTCCTCGCAGGGCATCGCCGGCTCTGGGCTCCGCAACCCCGATCCCTTCGGCGCCCAGGCGAACCAGGGCAACGTCAGCATCATCACCATGGACCCGCCCCGCCATGTGAAGATGCGCCGGCTCGTGAACAAGGGCTTCACCCCCCGCGCCGTCAACGCCATGGAGCCCGAGATTCGCCGCATCACCAACGAGATCCTCGATGGCATCGCCGGTCGTGGTTCCTGCGATTTCGTCCTGGACGTCAGCAGCCAGCTCCCGCTCGCCGTCATCTGCGGAATGATGGGCCTCGACCGCGAAGCCTGGCCGCTCATGTTCGAACTCACGAACTCCGTCCTCGGCTCCGGCGACCCCGAATACCAGGCCGATGTCCCCGAGGAGGAGCGCGGCAGCAGCGCCGCCGCCCGGCAGACCGCCCAGGCCGGCCGCATGCGCATGGTCGCCTACTTCCGCGAGATCCTCGAAAAGCGCCGCCGCGAACCCGGCACCGACCTCCCCAGCATCCTCCTTGAGTCCGAAGTCGATGGCGAACGGCTCTCCGAGGGCGACATCCTCGCCTTCTGCTTCCTCCTCATCCTCGCCGGCAACGAAACCACCCGGAACGCCATCTCCGGCGGCCTCGTGGCGTTCTCCCGGTTCCCCGAACAGAAGCAGCGCCTGCTCGCCGACTGGTCGCTCATCGACACCGCCGTCGAGGAGATTTGCCGCTGGACGTCGCCGCTGCACCACATGTCGCGCGTTGCCAGCGCCGATACCGAGATTCGCGGCAACCGCATCGCCAAGGGCGAACGCGTCATCATGTGGTACCCCTCGGCCAACCGCGACGAGGACGTCTTCACCGACCCCTATACCTTCGATATCGCCCGCGACCCGAACGAGCACCTCGCCTTCGGCATCGGCGAGCACTTCTGCCTGGGCGCCGGCTTCGCCCGCAAGGAGATCCGCGTCATGTTCGAGGAACTCTTCCGCCGCTTCCCGGCGATCGAGGTCACGGGCACGCCGGACCGTCTCCGCTCCAACTTCATCAACGGCGTGAAGCACCTGCCCGTGTCCTTCTAAGTCTGTGCTCGCGCGTCCCGCCATCGCCGGCGGGGCGCGCCCGGGCCGCTCGCGCGCTACATGCGAAACACGCCCCACTTCGGGTCCTCGATGGGCGCGTTCGCGGCCGCCGATAG
Source organism: Dehalococcoidia bacterium (assembly GCA_041910095.1). Classification (GTDB taxonomy): domain Bacteria; phylum Chloroflexota; class Dehalococcoidia; order Tepidiformales; family Tepidiformaceae; genus Amarobacillus. The sequence continues at coordinate 1,073 of JAYRRO010000109.1, read as the reverse complement.
CCCCGCGGCCAGCATCCAACGCGTCTCCAGCGGGTCGATCACGCCGTCGTCCCACAGGCGCGCCGTGCTGAAGTAGGGCGAACCCTCCGCCTCGTAGCGTTCGATGGTGGGCGCCTTGAACGCCGCCTGCTCGCCGGGCGAAAGCACTTCGCCCCGGTCGAGCCGCACCTGCAGCAGCACAGACGCCGCCTGTTCGCCGCCCATCACGCTGATGCGCGCGTTCGGCCACATCCACAACTGCCGCGGCGAATACGCCCGCCCGCACATCGCGTAGTTTCCCGCGCCGAAGCTGCCGCCGATCACCACCGTGAACTTCGGCACCTCAGCCGTCGCCACCGCCGTGACCATCTTCGCGCCATCCTTCGCGATCCCCGCATTCTCATACTGCCGCCCGACCATGAACCCGGTGATGTTCTGGAGGAAGAGCAGCGGCACCTTGCGCTGCCCGCAGAGCTCGATGAAGTGCGCCCCCTTGAGCGCACTCTCCGAAAACAGGATGCCGTTGTTCGCGACGATGCCCACCGGGTACCCCATCAGCCGCGCGAACCCGCACACCAGCGTCGTCCCATACCGCGCCTTGAATTCATGGAAGCGCGAGCCGTCCACCAGCCGCGCGATCACCTCGCGCACGTCGTACGAATGGCGCCCGTCGCCGGGCAGGATGCCGTATAACTCCCCGGGGTCGTGCGCGGGCTCCTCGGGTTCGGTCAGCTCCCACGGCGGCCGCCGTCGCCGGGGGACGTTCGCCATGATGCTCCGAACGATGCGAAGGGCCTCGCCGTCATCCTCCGCGAGGTGGTCCGCGACGCCACTCACGCGCGTATGGATATCGGCTCCGCCGAGCTCCTCCGCCGTCGTCGTCTCGCCCGTCGCCGCCTTCACCAGCGGCGGCCCGCCGAGGAAGATCGTCCCCGTGCCGCGCACGATCACGGTTTCGTCGCTCATCGCGGGGACATACGCGCCGCCGGCTGTGCACGAACCCATCACCGCCGCGACCTGGTAGATGCCCTTCGCGCTCATCCGCGCCTGGTTGTAGAAAATGCGCCCGAAGTGGTCGCGGTCCGGGACGACGT
>JAYRRO010000108.1:0-5372 GCA_041910095.1 Dehalococcoidia bacterium | reverse complement strand
TCGGCCGCCAGCTGCGCGAGGACGTTTTCGCCCACGGCGCGGCGCAGCGGCTCCGGCGCCTCGGCCGATTCCATGGGCAGGTAGGCCGCGCGCCGGGCACGCGCGCCGATGCTCGTCAGCTGCGCGCGCGCGACGGCGACAAGATCTTCCTGTTTCTCCTCGATGAAGAGGCTCGGCTGGAAGGCGTCGTCCACGGGCTCAAGGGTGAGCGCGAGCGGGGCGGCGTGGGCACGGGGGGCATCGAAGCGCGATGGTGGGGCGCTGTGCGCCGTGGGCTCGCCGCCGCCGATGACCATCTCCGGCGCGGGCGGCAGCGTGGCCGGCGAGGCCGCCGCGGAGGTGCGAGCACCGCGCGCGGGCCCTTCCGGTGCCGTCACCAGCAGGACCGTCAGGTGGCGGGCATCCTGCAGGCGCCGCCAGAGTTCCGGCAGCACCTGCTCGACCGGGAGCCGGAGGATGCCGGCGATAAGTTCGTCGTCGCATTCGGCGAGCGCGACCGTGGAAAGGAGAAGCAGGCGGTCGCCCGGGAGGAAGTTGATGCGCGTGAGCTGCGGCTCCAGCGGCCCCGACCCGAGCGGGCGTCCGTGCTCTTCATCGGTGTAATAAGGAATGACGCGCCCGCCCGTGGCATGGAACGCGACCGAAGGGCCGGCCTGGGCGATGACGGCCTGGGGCCCGCGCCGCCCGAACGCCGAAAGGCCGATGCTCACACGGTGCTGCGCGATGCTCTTGCGGTTCCAATCGGCGAGGTTGCGGTGTGCTTCGTGGAAGAGGCGCTGAAGCGCGCCCGTGAGGCTCATATCGAGCCCGGCCCAGAGCTGGCCCGCGCCGGAGACGATGTGCCCGGCGAAGGCTTCGCCCGCCGGTGTCGTTCCCTCGGCCACGATGTAGAGCTCTGCTCGGTCGTCGGCGGGTCCCTTGCCGTGGAAATACCCGGCATTGGGGCCACGGTCGACCGGTTCGTGATCGACTATCGCGAACTGGCCAACCTGGAGTGGTTCGGTCAATGGACCGTCCCTCTTGCTCACAGGATAGGCACGGGGCAACTCGACAAACCCCTGGCGCACTCCCAAAGGAGTACCCCGCCAGCGCCGGGGAAAGTCACTATACCACCGGCTTTGCCCATGGAATCAACCGGCGCGCGTCACTCGAATCGGGGAAAACCCGCGCGGCGAAGCCGCGAGTCCCCAGTTCCCAGTTCCCGGTTGCCAGGGGAAACCCCCGTGTCTGGCTTGATCCCGGCGGGCTAAACGGGCTCCTGCGCGGCGGGGTTGATCCCCTGGGAACCGGGAACTGACCCCTGGGAACTCGCGCCGGGCGCGCCCGGCGCGCCGATTCGCACCACTGGCGGGGCGCGAGTAGAATCGCCAAGCGCACATTACGGAAACCGTCGCCGCTCTGGCCGGTTCCAAGCCTCACGGAGATCGTCATTGAATACCATCGAGTTCCTGCAGATCTCGTCTGCCGTCGTGCCCGACCGCGAGGCACTGGTTGAGGTCGGCGGAAACAACAAGCGCATCACCTACGCGGAGATGTACCCGGCGGTCGTGAAGCTCGCCAACGCCCTCACCGCCCTCGGTGTCGAGCGCGGCCAGAAAGTCGCGACCATGTCCGTCAACTCCGCGGACTACGTGATTACCTACTACGCCTGCGCGATGCTCGGCGTCTGCTTCGTCCCCCTGAACTACCGCGCCAAGGACGAAGAGCTCTCGCACATGCTCAACGTGAGCAACTGCCAGGCCGTCCTCGTCTCCGACCGCTACATCGAGATCGTCGAGCGCATCCGCGGCACCCTCACCAGCACCCAGCACTTCATCGCCTACGACAGCAAGCACGACCACTACCTGGACTACGACCAGCTCATCGCCGACGCCAGCGACGAGGAGCCCTGGGTCGAGATCGACGACCACGACCCGACCATTCTCATCTTCACCAGCGGCACCACGGCGCTCCCCAAGGGCGTGCAGCTGACGTACCTCGACATGACCGTCTACGTCACCAATCAGCCGCCCGCGGACCCGGAAATCCACGACAAGGTGCTCGTCTCCGCGCCGTTCTTCCACGTCGCGGGGGCGACGGCGATGATGCTCGCCATCTGGAGCGGCCGCACCCTCGTCATCCTCCCGGCCTTCACCCCCGAGGGCTGGCTGCAGGCCGTGCACGAAGAGCGCACAACCCACGCCTTCGTCGTCCCGACGATGCTCAAGCGCATCATGGAGACGCCGGACTTCGATAAGTACGACATCTCGAGCATGCGCCAGATCACCTATGGCGCCGCGCCGATGCCGTACGAAGTGGTGCGCCGGGCGTGCGATATCTTCCCGCCGCGCGGCTGCGGCCTCATCAACGCCTACGGTCAGACGGAATCGACCGCGACGCTCACCTTCCTCGGGCCCGAGGACCACGACCTGAGCACCGAGACGGCGGTGAAGGAATCGCGCCTGCGTTCCGTCGGCAAGCCCATGCCCGATGTCGAGATCGGCATCATGGACGAGCGCAACCGCCTCCTGCCCCCGGGCGAGGAGGGCGAAATCTGCGTGCGCTCCGACCGGGTCATGAAGGGCTACTACAAGCAGGAGGACGCGACCAGCTCGGCGATCATCGATGGCTGGCTGCACACCGGCGATGTGGGCCGCGTGGACGAAGGCGGCTACCTGTTCATCACGGGCCGCAAGAAGGACCTCATCATCCGCGGCGGCGAGAACATCTCCCCCGGCGAGATCGAGAACTGCCTCGAAGCGCACCCCTCGATCGAGGAAGCGGCCGTCATCGGCGTGCCGGACCAGGACTGGGGCGAAGTGGTGAAGGCCGTGGTCGTGCTCAAGCCCGGCCAGAGCATCACGGCTGGCGAGATCACCGAGTACTGCAAGTCCCGGCTCGCTTCGTTCAAGGCGCCGCAGTACGTGGCCGTCGTGAATGAGCTCCCGCGCAACCCGATGGGCAAGGTGCTCAAGAACGACCTCCGCAAGGCCTACGGCACCGCCACCAACGATCACGTGTGAGTGCTGAGTGCTGAGGGGGCAACCCCGCCGCGACGAGATGCGCGGCGGGGTTGCCCCCACTGCTTTTCTCTTTCCTCTTTCCTCTAATCTCTCAGCCCGGCAGGGCGCCGGTACATGGGCTGGCCCGTGCCGCCGCGGCGAAGCATCAGGACTTCGGCCATGATGCTCAGCGCGATTTCCTCTGGTGTCTCCGCGCCGATATCGAGCCCGATGGGCGTGCGCACCGCCGCCAGCTCGCCGGCGTCGAAGCCTTCCTCCTTCAGGTGCGAAAGCACCGCCGCCGTGCGCCGCTTCGACCCGATCATGCCGACGTAGCCCGCGCCGCGGCCGAGCACTCGCCGCAGCGCGATCTCGTCCTGCTTGTGCCCCCGCGTCACCATCACCACGGAGGTGCTGGGGCCGATAGGGAAGCGGTCGATGGCGGCCTCGTAGTCATCGCAAATCACCTGGTCCGCCTCGGGCACGACGCGCGCGTCGGCGAACTCCTCGCGGTCGTCGAGGATCGCGACCTGGAAATCGAGGAAGTCGGCCAGCTTCGCCAACGACCGGCCGATGTGGCCCGCGCCGACAATGAGGATCTCGGGCTTGGCCTCGACGACCTCCAGGTAGATGGCGGCGGCGCCGGCAACGGTGCGCGGCGTGAGGGCGCCATCGGCCAGGTACACGGTCTCCGCGGCGTGGCGGCGAAACAGGTCGTCCCGGCCGCCGGCCACCAGCCCGTCCAGCGCGGGATCGCCGAGCGAACCCAGGCAGGAGCCATCGCGCTCGACGAGGAGGCGGGCGCCGGCGGTGAGCGCTTCGCGGCCGGGGTCGAGGATGGAGGCGAGGAGCACGGGCTCGCCGCCCTCCGCCGCGACAAGAAGCCGCCTGGTCAGTTCGAGCATGGGTGCCAGTCTACGCCCGCCCGGCGCGCGATCCAGCGTCAGCCCGGGTGGCGCGACTGGGGCGATTGCCACACCGTCACCCAGCCATCGGCGCCGGTGATGGCCTCGTGCACGGCCTCCCGTTCGCACAGCGCGAGCCGCTGGATGGCGTTCTCAAGCGCGGCGTCGCTTTCGTGCGAAACCTGCGCGAGACGCTCGCGCAGCGGCTCCAGCACGCCGGAATCGCGCAGCCAGCGCACGCTGTTCGGCCAGACGAAGAAGGAGAAGCCTTCGGGCGCCGGGAAGTTCGGGCGGTGCTTGCCCAGCCAGAGGTAGCGCTCCTGGACCGAGGCCACCGGCGCGACGATCGCCACCAGCGGGCCTTCATCCGGCAGGGTGCGCGGGTCGATGAGCAGCCGCTCGGGGAAGCTGGCGAAGCCGACGGTGATGAGGTCGGCCTTCGTGAACACCTCGCGGACCGCGTCCAGATCGAGATTGAACCCGTTCTCGGTGAGCATCGTTCACGTTCCCAACAAGGATGGAAAGCGAAGGGGGCCGGGGCTTTCGCCCGGCCCCCTCCTAGTGTTCCGTTCGCCGGCGTGAGGCCGGCCGCGGGGAACCTGGCCTAGTACATCGGAGGCGCGGCGGGCACGCCGGCCGGGGTGTTCTCCGGCTTCTCCGTCACGAGGCAGTTCGTCGTCAGCACCATCGCCGCGATGGAGACCGCGTTTTCGATGGCCGAGCGAGTCACCTTCGCCGGGTCGATGATGCCGCGCTCCACCATGTTCACGCCCATATCGTCCTTGGCCGCGTCGTAACCCTGGCCCTTGGCCAGCGACTTGACCTCGGCGACGACGACGGAGCCGTCCTTGCCGGCGTTGATGGCGATGCGGCGCAGGGGCTCTTCGAGCGCGCGGCGGAGGATGTTCGCGCCGGTCGCCTCGTCGCCCTGGAGCTTGACCTTGTCGAGCGCCGGGAGGGCGTTGATGAGGGCGACACCGCCGCCGGGCACGATGCCCTCTTCGACGGCCGCGCGGGTGGCGCTCAGGGCGTCTTCCACGCGGTGCTTCTTCTCCTTGAGCTCGACCTCCGTCGCAGCGCCGACCTTGATGACGGCGACCGCACCGGCGAGCTTACCGAGGCGCTCCTGGGCCTTTTCACGGTCCCAGTCGCTCTTCGCCTCGTCGTGGATCGCGCGGATCTGGGCGATGCGGGCGTCGAGTTCCTTCTTCTTGCCCTTGCCCTCGATGAGCGTGGTCTCTTCCTTCGTCGAGCTCACGCGGCGGGCGCGGCCGAGGTCGGCGATATCGACGCTATCGAGCGTGCGGCCGATTTCATCGGAGATGACGGTGCCGCCGGTGAGGACGGCGACGTCGCCGAGGTTGTCCTTCTGGCGGTCGCCGAAGCCGGGGGCCTTCACGGCGAGGATGTTGATGGTGCCGCGCAGCTTGTTCACCGCGAGGGTGGCCAGTGCTTCGCCTTCGAGGTCGCCGCAGATGAGGACGAT
>JAYRRO010000107.1:0-2136 GCA_041910095.1 Dehalococcoidia bacterium | reverse complement strand
GCCCGCCACGTCGCGCCCCCGTGCCGAATGCCGCGTCGCATGAATTGCCCCCGCCGCCTTGTGCCGGCGCATCATGCGGCACGTCTCCCGGATCGACAAAGACAATTCCGCCAGGCGTCCAGCGCGCGACCTTGCCAGCCGTCTCGGCGGCGCGGATCGCGCGCACCAGCTCAGCTTGGGTGAAGGTGGCGCGGCGGGTCATTCCCTGACCTCATCTCCCGTGACAGTGACCTTGAGCCACTCCGTCGAATAGGGTCCGTCCTGGTCGCAGCGCCCGGCGAGGATGGAGCCCTTCTTGCCAACCGGCACTAAGCGCTTCCATCCTTCGCGCGTCACCTTAACCGCGTAACGGTTCTGAGCGGACGCCGCCGTGTAACCTTTGGGGTGCCAGAGGATGATCGTCCGCATGGGCGTGATGCCGAGCGCCGCCAGTTCGGCGGTGGCGACGGCGACGCGGGCAGCCTGCACCTTGCGCTCGGCCGTCCACACGCGCGGCGAATGCTTCTTCGTCGCGGCTTCAATCGCAGCCCTCTTGACTTCATAGGCCTTGGACAGCGCGGCCTCGGCCGCCTTGGCGCGGCGCTTCGCGGCTTCAATGCGGACTTCCGCGCGCGTCATCCCCCCACCTCCGTGTCGTCGATGTTGCCGCGCTGCACGTCGAAGGTGATCGCACAGACCCATGGGTTCGAGTCCCATGCTCCGGGGCCGTGGATTTGCCCCCATAGCTGCTCGAAGTGCCAACTTGCCGGATGACCGATGCTTCCTCCGTCTGGAAAGCGGGTGAGTGTCGAACAGACGCCTTCGGCCCTCGCGTCGTCCTCGCTGATTTCCCGCAACCGCAGCACCCGCACATCGGTGACGAGAAGGGTCAGGCGGCTCGCCCATCGCGGCATGTGGATCGGGGAGCGCTCATCGTGCGGGCGGGGGTCGTATCCGTCCGCGCGGTATTGGATGCTGCGATGGCCGCGGCAGGCCTCGGCCGAGACGCGTCTCCCCGCGCCATCAATGCGCCACGCCTCTCTCACCCAAAGCCGGTCGCCAACACGATACGGGAGCCGATACGGTCCACTCAGCGCGCTAGTGCTTTCGTAGTGGCAGATGCCTCGCCGAAATTCCCCCGCTTCGAGTTCGATGAGCCGCTCTTCCGCGGCGGTGACGGGCACCTTGTTGCCCATGACGGCTGTGATTTTGGCGACGCGACGCGTCTGCGTCTTGGTGCCCGCGAGCAAGGCCGCGATCATCGGCGCGGAAAAGATGATGGGCTTGTCGGTCACATCAGGCTCCCGAGTGTGATGTCATGGGCGTCGCCCGCCGCCACCGGGCAGGCGCTGCCATCGGCGCGGAGGATGACCATCACCCACTCGCCGTCGCGGGCGGTGAAGATCAGCACGGCGCCGTCCGTGAGGAAGCCCTCGAAAGTGAGCGAGAGGCCCTCAGCCTTGGCGGCGGCGGCGAGGTCGGCACCGGGCACGCAGACTGTCTCGGCGGCGGCTGGCGTGGCGAGACACGCGAGGATGAGTGGAAGGCGGGTCATGCCGCAACGCTCCACTCGACACGCGGCAGATAGGCGAGCGGGAAACGCGATCCGCCGATGATCTGGCTGCGGCCGACGCAGAGCGGCGTCAGGCCGGAGGCGTCCACAAGGCTGAACCCGAGGCCGCGGAGGCGGTCCAACTCGCCCGGCGTGAACCACCGATGAAGTCCGGCAATGCCTTCGACGCAGCATCCGATGTGGATCGCCCACGGGTGACGCGCCACACGCGTCCGCCAGTCGGGAAATTCCGTCATCATCGGCGGGCAGAGGCTGTCATCCTTCATCGGGTCGATCCACCGATGCGAAAAGCCTGGGCGCCACGGGCCGCGGCCCTCGGCGTCCTGAATGCGGTAGAGCATCACGCCGCCCTCCGCTCATAGGCCCGTGCGGCATGATCGCCCCACTGGTGTGCCATTGCCGCCGCGAGGCCGGGGAAAAAGCGCGAGCGCTGTTTCCACCTGTCCGGGCCGGGGCTGGCCTTGTGCACGCTGTCCCGCGCCGTGGTGCCGTCCAGTGTCCCGGTGGGCGTGAGCACCGGCAGGCCCCTGAGCCAGAAACAGGTGCGCTTGCGCTCGTTGTCCGGGCCGTCCGGGTCGGTGCCG
>JAYRRO010000106.1:0-2894 GCA_041910095.1 Dehalococcoidia bacterium | reverse complement strand
GCGGTGAGGACGTTCGAGGCGCCGAAGCCGGCATCGACAAGGCCGCCGCCGTTCACGAGCGCGCGCTTGCGGAAGACGTCCTCGTGGCGAGCCTCGTCCATCAGCTGCGAGCCGAGGAAGAGCTGCGTCTCGAACTGGTCCGGGTGGACCGTGCCCATGAAGCGGCCGGGGAGGTCGCCCGCGATGAATTCGACCTGGGTGAGGAACGTGCAGAGCGTGCACATCGCCATCTCGAGGTCATCCGGCAGGGGCTTCACTTCGTCCCACGGGATGTCCACGGCGGACGCCCACTGGCGCTGCATGGCCTCTTCGTACAGGAGCCGGGCCGACTCGCTCCAGACATCCGCCTTGGTGCGGTACTGGTTGCGGTGGCGGGGCGAACGCGGGTCCGGCGCGGCGCCGCGCATGCCGATCTTGGCGGCCGGGTTCGCATCAACCGGTGCGTCCCCGAAGGTGATCAGGTCGTCGAGCGTGAGCCCGCGCTTGCCCGGTTCGGCTCGCGCGCCCCACTCGTCGAGGTTCAGCCAGGACAGGTCCAGGCCAGGATTACTTACCGGAGCAGCTGCCATCTTGGAACGAATACCCCCCAATGCCTGCCAGTATCCTGGCGCAGCGGATGCTTAGCCCGAGGCTAATGCCCAGAGTCTGAGTCACGCCGCGTGGCGCGGCAAGAGTCTATCGCCCTATAGAAGGCACCAATTTGGGCCAATTTCCCCATGAGATCGCCAGATACACCTATCTGTAAATGGAAATATCGACTGAGCGTTTACTTTTGGCCGTCTAGCCCCCTCGCCTGCGTCAGCCGCCGCCTCCCCGCCGGGGCCATGTGGGCCTCTTCCGCCGGGCCCTCCGGGCCCTTCAGTTCCCAGTTCCCCGTTCCCAGTTCCCAGGAGGATACCCCGGGGGTGAGCCTCCCCGGAGTGCGGGCGGCAGGGCGGTGAGCCTTGCTCCATGGGGCGCGCGGGATGCCATTCCCGCCGTAAAACTGTTGTGTATACCCTGTGCCGCAATGGACGACGTGCGGCACTGGCTCGTGCTCGGACACAGCGGCACGCGCGGCGAAGGGCTGGATGGCGCTCCGCCCTGGCCCCCGCTCCTCGAAGCGCTGCTCGCCGCGCAGGGCCTGCCCGTGCGCATCACCGCGATCGACCTCTTCCCGAACGGCGCCAAAGCCGCCGGCTTCGCGCTGCGCAAGGTCGCCGAAGCCGCACCCGATGCCGTCCTCGTGTCGCTCAACGCCTATCCCTGCGCTGTGCCCGTCGTCTCGCGGGAGGTGCGCGAGCGCTTCGGCGAACGCGCCGGGCGGATCTACGGGAGGGTCGAGCGCGCCTGGCAGCGGCACACGGCCCGGCGGCGCGCTCCCGCGGCTATCGAACGCAGCGTGCGGATGATCGCGCACCGCGCCGTCGGCGCCCGCCCCATGCTCACCGTCGCCGCGGCCGCCGAGGCGTACATCCTCGTGCTCGAACGGCTGACCGCGCTCGAAGGCCCCCGGCCGGTGGTCATCGGCGAGGTGCCGTTTAGCGCGGCGCTGCGGCGGCGGCACCCCCGCGCCATGGCCCGCGTGCGCGAACTCCAGGCCCTCGTCCGGCCCCTGGCGGATGGCCGCCGCATCGACTGGATCGACCTCGGCGAGGAGCTGGCCGGCACCCCCGACAGCGACCTCTGGCAGACCGATGGCGTACATCTCAGCGCGCGCGGCAACGAACTCTACGCGGCCGTGCTCGCGCGGCGCCTGCGCGACTGAGCCCAAACCCCGGCCGGCGTGCGGCAACGGCGACGACCCGTAAGATAGCGCGCACCCCATTCCCATCCCCGCACGGAGGCCGCCATGCTCGCCGGGATCCGCGTTGTCGAAATCTCCACCGAACCGGGGGCCGCGCTCGCCGGGCGCCTGCTCGCCGCCTACGGGGCGGATGTCATCACCGTCGAGCCGCCGGGCGGGCACGCCATTCGCGCCCTTTCGCCGCGCGCCGGGGCAAAGCCCGACGAGAGCATCCTCTTCGCCTACCTGGGCGCGGGGAAGCGCAGCGTCGTCGCCGATTTGGCGAACACGGCGGACCGCGACTTCGTGCGCGGGCTCATCGCCACGGCCGATGTGCTCCTCGAAAGCACCACCCCGGGGACGCTCGCGGCCCACGGGCTCGACCCCGCGCGGCTGATGGATGAACAGCCCTCGCTCGTCATCTGCTCGGCGACGCCCTACGGGCAGAACGGCCCGAAGGCGGCGTGGCAATCGACGCCGCTCACGGGCTTCGCCTCGGGCGGAGAAATGGCGATGTGCGGCGACCCGGACAAGCCGCCCCTGCGGGTGGCCGGCAACCAGGCGCCGTACCAGCTCGGCCTGAACGCGTTCTCCTCGACGCTCGCGGCGCTCTTCGCGGCGAAGGCTTCCGGCGGCGCCGGCGACTGGATCGACCTCTCCATGCAGGAAGTGCAGACCTGCATGCTCGAAGGCGGGGGGCCGGCCGCGCTCTTCACCGGCAGCGAAAGCAGCCGAACGGCGGGCAACCAGCCGTTCGCGCAGTGGGGCATCCACCCCTGCGCCGATGGCTATATCGGTGTCGCCGCCATGCCCCGGCAGTCCTACGCGGTGTACGACTGCCTCGGCCACCCGGAGATGAAAGAGGACCCGGCGTTCGCCAGCGGCTGGACGCCGGACGCGAACGCGCTCCTTTCCATCTATATCCCGGAGTGGACGGCGGATAAGACGGCCGCGGAGATCTTCGAGATCGCGGCGAAGTTCCGCGCGCCGTTCGCGGTCATCCCCGGCCCGCGCGAGCTGCTGGAATTGCCCGGGCTCACCGGGACGGGGTTCTGGCGTCAAGTCGAACACCCCGTGCTCGGCCGACACCCGCTTCCGTCGGCGCCCATCCAGGTGGGCAGCGAAGGCG
>JAYRRO010000105.1:0-7790 GCA_041910095.1 Dehalococcoidia bacterium | reverse complement strand
GTGCCCTGACCACGTCGCGAGAGGCTTCCGGTGCGCCGCTTACCGCTCGGTGGGCGGCGTGCCTGTCTTCGGCACCGTGCGCGGGAGCGTCGGCAACGGCGGCGGGTCCGAACTCTCCGGCGGCGGCGGCCCTGGCTGGAGCGGGGGTGGCTCGGGGGTGCTCGTGGCGGGTGGAGGCGCGCTCGTGACCCCTGGTGTCGCCGATGGCGGCTCAGGCGTCGCGCTGCCCGGCACCGGCGCCGTTCCCGGCGGCGGTGGTGGCGTCGCCACACCGGCCGTAGTGCCGCCCCCGCCACCGGTCGTCGAGGCCCGCCCGGAGGGTACCGGTGTATACGGGACCGACCCCCGGAGCTGCGCGAGCGTGACCCGTTCCCGCGTCGGAGTCGTCGATGCCTTCGCGGCGGGCGTGGCGGCGGGCGTGGCCGTCTCCGCCGCCGTCGCGTGGGATTCGGTCGTCGCGGTCGCCGTCGCCGAGCCGCCAACGCTCGCCTTCGAACTGACATGTGGCGCGGAAGCCGTCGGGACCGCCGTTTCGGAGGCGCCGCCCTTCGAAGCACCGCCGCAATAGGCAAACGCCCCCGCGCCCAGCGCGCAGCCCACCAGCACCATCGCCGACCGGTTCATGCCCTGATGGTCGGTACCCAAACGGGACCGCCGGAGGAACGGTTCGGTGGCACTTACGCCGTGCCGGTTCCCTCCCACTGCCCGATGACCCGCTCCGACGCCAGCCGCGCGAGCGCCGCGGCATCGAGCCCGAGCCGCTGTCCGAGCACTTCGTCCGTATGCTGGCCGAGCAACGGCGCGGGCGTCATCCCCACCGCCGATTCGCTCATGTGGATGGGCGGGGCCAGCATTTCCCAGTCGCCGCGCGTCGGGTGGTGGATGGTCTGGATCATGTCCCGCTCGCGCAGGTGGAGGTCGTTGAGCACGTCTTCGGTATCGAAGACGGCCGAGGCGGGAACGCCGGCCTCCGCCAGCTGTTCCATCGCCTCCCATTTCGTGCGCTGCATCGTCCAGCCGCTCACCGCTTCCTTGATCGCGTCACCGTTTGCCGCACGCGAGAGAATCGTCGCGAACCGCTCATCCGCCTGCATCTCCGGCCGGTCGATGGCAATCGTGAGCGAATCCCACATCCGCTGCGTGACGATGTGGATGTAGACGTAGTCATTCGGACCACCCGGCGCGCAGGGGTACAGCCCTGTCGCCGGCATCCCCGAGGCGCCCGAACCGCGCCGCTGGATCGCCCCGGGGAAGCGCTCCCGGCCCGACATCGGCATGCGCATGTAGTTCGCCACCGTCTCCTGCATCGCGATCTCGATCATCTGGCCGCGCCCGGTGACCTGCCGCTGCAGCAGCGCCGCGAGGATGCCCATCGCCAGGTGCATCCCCGAACCCGTATCCGCCACCGTGGCGCCCGGCTTCACCGGCGGCCCTCCCGGCTCCCCCGTGATGCTGAAGCTGCCGCCCGCCGCCTGCGCCACCCAGTCGAAGCACTTGTAGTGCGATCGCGGCCCGCTCGTCCCGAACCCCTTGATCGTGCCGTAGATGACGCGCGGATTCGTCGCCTGGAGCACGTCCCAGCCGATACTGAGCTTCTCCATGATCCCCAGCGTGAAGTTCTCCGTGACAACATCCGCCTGCTTCACGAGCTCGAGGAAGAGCTCGCGTCCACGCGGGTCGGCCAGGTTCAGCGCGACACTCCGCTTGTTGTGGTTGAACGACATAAAATAGAGCGAGTCCTCGCCCGTCCCGCTCGTCATGCGGCCCGGGTCGCCGGTGCCGGGCTGCTCCACTTTGATGACGTCGGCGCCGAACCACGCGAGATATTGGGTGCAGCTGGTCCCGGCCTCGTACTGCGTCAGGTCCAGGACGGTGATGCCATCGAGCGCGGGCATGGGAACTCCTCCGGTCAGTGGTGCCGGGGAGTCTACCGCCGCGCGCCCCAACGCGGCGCGTCAGATCCGCAGGTAGGAGTTCCCGGGGTCCATGGGCAGCACGCGCAGCTCGTGGCGGCGCATGTCGGGCTCCAGTCCCAGCGTCTCCATGACCGTGTAGCCAAGCAGCGGTTCCGTGCCGTCGGGGAGCTCGAGGCATTCGAACACGCCTTCGCGACCCAGCACGCCAACGTGCGCGCCGAAATAGAGGCGTGCCGTCGCCGTCCCGGTCGCGGTGGTCACGGCCACATCGCGCCTCGCTCGCAATCCCAGCCGTTCGATCACGCTCCGCGGCAGGCAGAGCGTCGTGGCGCCTGTATCCACCAGCACCTGCGGCAGCTCGACCGCACGCACCGCCTCGGCCGCGATGAGCCCGCTCTCCGCGCGCTCGGCATCGTAGTCGTTGGTGATTGTCACGCTCGTCGTGATCCGTCCCACGCAGCCCTCATCGAACCCGGCCGCCCGTTCCAGCGCGATCGCGGTCATAGACGAAGTATACGGAATGCGCGCTCGGCCGAACGGCCGCAACCCGGTTTCGGCCCCGGCCTACTCCGCCTTCTCCAGCTCGAACGCCGCGTGCAGCGCTCGCACGGCGTCGTGCACTTTCCCCGCATCGATGATGCACGTCAGCCGGATCTCGCTCGTCGTGATCAGCTCGATGTTGATCCCCGCGTCGTACAGCGTCCGGAACATCCGCGCGGCGTAGCCGTGCGCCGTCTGGATGCCCACGCCCACGATGCTCACCTTGCCGAGCTCGCCGTTTGCCACGTAACTCCCCGCGCCCACGGACTGGCAGATGGATGGCATGAGCGCCTCCGTCCGCTTCAGGTCCTTCCGGCCGATGGTGAACGTCAGGTCCGTGAGGTTGTGGTCGCTCGCGTTCTGCACGATCGTGTCCACGCTGATGCCCGCTTCGGCGAGCGGCTCGAAGATGTGCGCCGCGATCCCCGGCCGGTCCGGCACCTGCCGCACGGTCACCTTCGCCACGTCGGTGTCATGCGCGATCGCGCGCACGCGGTTCCGTTCTTCCAACTCCGTCCCTCCGTGGATCAGCGTGCCCGGCGCATCGACCATGCTCGATGTCACCATGATGGGCAGGTTGTAGACCGATGCCAGCTCCACCGCCCGGTTGTGCATCACCTGCGAGCCCTGCGTCGCCAGCTCCAGCATCTCCTCATAGGTGATGTCCTTCAGCTGGCGCGCCATGGGCTCGATGCGCGGGTCCGTCGTGTAGATGCCCGTCACGTCCTTGCAGTTCTCGTAGCGGTCCGCGCCCAGCGCGATCGCGAGCACGATGCCCGTCAGGTCGCTCGCGCCGCGCCCCAGCGTCACGATCTCGAAGTCCTCCGTGATGCCCTGGAACCCGGCGACCACCGGCGTCCGGCCCGCCTCCAGCTCCTGCCGCACGCGCTCGCCCTCGACGCGTGAGACGCGCCCCGCCTGGTGCTGCTGCGAGCCCGTGAAGATGCCCGCCTGCTGCCCCGTCAGGCTCACCGCGTCGACCCCGATCGATTGCAGCGCCATCGCCACCAGCGCGCACGACACCTGTTCGCCCGTCGCGACCAGCATGTCGAGTTCGCGCGCGTTCGGTTCGTCCGTGATCGAATGCGCCAGCGCGAGCAGGTCGTCGGTCGTGTCGCCCATCGCCGAAACCACCGCGACCACCTGGTCCCCCGCGGCCACGCGCCGCGCGATGCGCCTCGAAACGTTCCGGATGAGCTCCGCATTGGCGACGGACGAGCCGCCGTATTTCTGGACTACGAGCATGCCGTTTAGGATGCCCCAGCGCCCGTTTCGGGGCCAGTTCGCCTTAGGCCCGGTTCGCCCGCCCTGGCGCTGCCTCGCCCGTGCCCTCGTGGTGCCCGTCGTGGATGCCCCGCAGGTGGTCGTCGAGGTGATCCAGCTGGTCGTGCAGCTCCTGCATGCGCCGGTCGAGGTCGTTCATGCGCTCCCATTCCGGGTCTGGCAGCCGCTGCATCGCCCCGTTCGATTCATCCCGGAAGGCGACGATGTGCCCGGGCACGCCCACGATCGTCGCGTTCGCCGGCACGTTCGTGACCACGACCGACCCGGCGCCCACGCGCGCGTTCTCGCCAATCGTCACCGCGCCAATCACCTTCGCCCCCGCGCCCACGACGACGCCGTCGCGCAGCGTGGGATGCCGCTTCACGCGGCGCGTGCTCGTGCCGCCGAGGGTAACGCCCTGGTATAGCATCACATCCGCGCCAATCTCGGCCGTTTCGCCGATCACCACGCCCATGCCGTGGTCGATGAAGAAGCGCGGCCCGATCGTCGCCCCGGGATGGATTTCGATGCCCGTGTAGAAGCGAGCGGCGTAGGTGATCGCCAGCGGCGCGAGTGGAATGCCGTGCCGGTAGAGCGCGTGCGCCAGCCGGTGGGCCAGCCGCGCGTGAAAGCCCGGGTAGAACAGCACCACCGCCGCCGCGCTCCGCGCCGCCGGGTCGCGCTCGAGCGTCGCCCGTATGTCGTCGCGGATCTCCGAAAGCAATCCCATCACCGCGATCGTACAGCAGAACCGCGTGCGTCCGGCGTTCGCGCCATCAGGCGCGCGGCTGCGGCGCCCGGAACAGCCCCTCCTGCGCCACGCTCGCGATGCGCACGCCCGCTTTCGAATACATCCCGCCCCACATCAACGCGCGCGCCGACTGCGCGATCGGGCTGTCCGTCGCGTAGAGCACCCAGTCATCGAAGCGCGGCGGGTGGTGCCACCAGATCGCGTGGTCCAGGCTCGCCGTCGCTCCGCCCGGCTGCCACATCCCGAAGCGCTGCGCGACCGTCGCCACCATGCCGCTGTCGCTCAGCCACGCCAGCGCCGCCGCGTGGATGAGCGGGTCTTCCGGCAGTGCCGCCACCGGCTTCCCCCAGACCGTGCGATGCGGCAGGCCCTCCGCGCGCGGGTTCCCCCGCGCCGCGCGGATGTCGATGGGATTGAAGAACCGCCGGCTGTGGTTCCGCATCATCGGCGGCGGCATCGATGGCATCTGCGGCGATCGCGCCATCGATTCCCACCACGATGGCAGCGTCTCCGCCTCCGGCGCTTCCGGCATCGGCTCCTGGTAGGCGAAGTGGCCCTCTTCCGGCGCCACGAAGCCGATCGACGCCTCGAAGATCGTGTCCCCGTCCTGGAGCGCCGTCACGCGCCGCGTTGTGAAGTTCCGCCCGTCGCGGATGCGCTCCACGCGGTAGTCGATGTCCTTCGCGGGGCGCCCCGCGCGCAAGAAGTACGCATGCATCGAATGGATGTTGCCCACGGCATCGGCCCGGCCCGCCGCCATGATCGACTGCGCGAGCACGAGGCCGCCAAAGAGCCGCCCTTCGTCCTGCTTCACCCTTCCGATGAAGCCATCGCCCGAGCGCTGCACATCGAGCTGTTCGAGGAGGTTGGTGATCGCGTCCCGTGGGTCCGCGATGTTCGGTTCGCTTTCGGACATGGATTGATGGCGCGGGCCGGGGCCCGCGAGCGCTCCTAACGTGTGGAAGTGAGTGCCTTCGATGATACCCCGCGGCGCCATACCGCGCGTTTCGAACGCTAGCGAACAGCGTCGCCCGAAGGTGGCAGCAGCGGTTCGCCCTTGCACGTGAACGACCGCATCGTCGCCTCCACACGCGGCAGAAGCTCCGCTGGCAGCGGCGCGTAGTCCAGCGCTCGCGTCTCCGCCACCGCCGCCTCGTCGTGATAGGCCCACCAGAGCATGCGCAGCAGCACCGTCGTCCGCGCGCAGGAGGTGCTCTCCCGGTCGAGCAGCAGGAACGTGAAGCTCGAAACGGGGTACGCCCCGGCGCCCTCCGCGTTCGTGATCGAAGCCCGGTAGTCCTCCGGAATCACCGCCCCGGCCGCGGCCGCCGAGACCGCGTCCAGCGTCGGCGCCACGAACGCGCCCGTCTTGTTCCTGATCAGCGCCATTTGCAGCCCGAGCTGCCGCGCATAGCTGTAGTCCGCGTACCCGATGGCGTATGGCGTCTGCCGGATGAGCTGCGAGACACCTTCGTTCCCGCGCCCGCCGATGCCGGCCGGCCAGTTCGGGCTCTTCGAGGCCCCCACCTTCGCCGCCCACGCCGGGTTCACCTTTGTCAGCCAGTCGGTGAACACGAACGATGTCCCCGAACCGTCCGAGCGCTGCACCACGCTGATCGCCTGCGCGGGCAGCGCGACCCCCGGGTTAAGCTCCGCGATCGCGGGGTCGTCCCAGCGCGTGATGGTCCCCAGGTAGATGCCTCCCACCACCGCGCCATCGAGTCGCAGCGTCTCCGACACCCCCGGGATGTTGTATGCCAGCACCACCGCCCCGAGCACCGTCGGCAGGTGCTGCGTCGATGGCTTCTTCGCGATGTCCTTGCTCGACATCGGCGCGTCCGTCGCCCCGAAGTCGACGCTCCCTTCGATGAACTGCTGAATCCCCCCACCGGACCCGATGGCCTGGTAGTTGATGCGCACGTGCTTCGCGACCTGGTGGTTGTAGTCGTAGAACCACGCCTGGTACAGGATCGCCGGGAACGTTGCCCCCGCCCCGTTCAGCGACGCACGGTCATCCTTCCCGGACGTGGTGGTGAGGGGGCCCACAAGTGCCGGCGCCGACGCATCGCGCGTGCAGGCCGTCCCGGCGATGGCCAGCAGCATCCCCGCGAGGACCACGGCCGCGCGACGCCTGAATCCCATGCCCTCAGGGTACGGTGCCCTCCCGTGGGCCGCACGCCGCCATCCGGGCCAATCCCGCCATCCGGCCGTCCATCGGCGCGTTCAGTCGATGGACCACCGCACCGTCACATCGACGGTCACGGTGCTCGTCCCCGTCTCGATGGGCGTGCTGGTCCCGGAGTCGGCGGCGGGTGCGCCCGCGGCCCTCGACGCCGGGTACGCGGGCGTGGCGCCCTGCGACTCCGTGATGCTGCGCGGCTTGCCGAGGGTCACGCCTCCCAGCTTCGCGAGCTGCTCCGCCTTCGCCTTCGCGTCCGCCATCGCCGCCTGGCGCGCTTGCTCGGCGGCCTTCGCGGTGTCCTCCACGCCGAAGCGCACGCTCTGCAGCCGCGCATCGTTCCCGCCCGCCTTCACGGCGTCGTCGATGAGCTTGCTGAAGCTGTCCAGCTTCCGCACCTTCACCGCGATCGTGTTCGTCACGACGTAACCCGTGATCGTGGGCGGCGAACCGTTCTTCGAGTAGTCATATCGCGGCTGGATGGTGAGGTTCGAGGTTTGCACGTCTTTCGCGTCCACACCGTTCTGCTTCACCGAGGCGATGACGGCACTTGCCAGCTGTGCCGCCCGCTCGCGCGCCGCCTCAACCGTCGCCGCCGTCACCTGCACGCCCACGTCGAAGTAGCCCGTGTCCGGCTGCACACGCGCCTCGCCGTGTCCCGCGACGGTGACCCCGGCCACGTCGGCATTGCCGCCACCCGATTCGATCGTCACGTCGTCCCCCGAACATCCCGCCAGTGCGAGCGCCAGCATCGCCGCGCCCAGGGTCATCGCCAGCCCGCGCCTCATGTCATCCTCCGTCGCCGAAGCATCATTGCCGCGGCCACCCCGATCGATCCAAGCGCGACCACGCCCAGCGCCGCCTGGAGCAACCGGAGGCCGCCCCCGCCGTCTTCTTCGCCGTCGCCGGTGCTGGCCGGCGCCACAGCACCGCCGGTGACGCCACCGTCCGCCGAGTACGCCGCACCCGCCGTCGCCGGGGGGGCCACCCCTTCGCCGCCGGTCACCGGCGCCACCGGCGTGGCCATGGGCGTGGACGCGAAGGGGGTGGCGGCGTCGCCGGGGCCGGTCGCTGGTGCGCGCGGCGTCGGTGACGTCGCTCCCGCCACCGCTGTCGCGGTCGCCGTCACGCCCTGCCCGGT
>JAYRRO010000104.1:0-16213 GCA_041910095.1 Dehalococcoidia bacterium | reverse complement strand
TCCATCCCGGGAAGCTCTGGCTCGTCCTCCGCGGTGTCCTGGTCGCTCTCGCTCAGCTCGCCGCTGGGGATGTCCATCGGCCCCCTCGCATACACGGTTGGGCCCTTTTTCTGTTCCGGCACCGGCGACTGCCTTTGTTCCTGCGCCGGGGCCTCGCTCTCATCGTCGCTCAAGGAGAGGCTGCCATTGCTGGGCTCGGGCCTGTAGGTACCGTACCCGCCGCCACCACCGCCGCCGCCATATACCTTGTAGGCCACCGGCCCCTTCGCCTCCACCTGCCCGCCGCCATCGACGCTCTCGCTCCCCGAGACGGTCTCCGTGGCCCCGCCGCCGTCCACCTGGTACGCCACCGGCCCACGCAATCCTCCGGCCTTGTCCTCCCCGCCGTTCGGTTCCTCTCCGCCGCTCTCCGAGAGTGTGTCCGTGGCCGAACCCCCACCGCCACCGCCGTACACCTGGTACGCGACCGGACCTCTCGGTCCCCCGCCGCTCTTCTCCTCGCCCCCGCCATCGACCTGGTAGGCCACGGGCCCGCGCAGACCCCCGCCGCTCTTCTCCTCGCCCCCGCCATCGACCTGGTACGCAACCGGGCCCCGTGGCTGCTGTTGCTGCTCCCCGGCTTCTTCTTCCACCGCCGGGTTCATCGCCTTGACTTCCTCGGGCAGGAATTCCGGGTCCGGGGGCACGTTGGGCGATTCCTCCCCCTTTGCCTCTTCCTTGGCCGGGTCCTGCCCCAGTTCCTGCTTCTTCCAGAACGCCATCAGCTCGGCGAACGACGCCCGCTGCACGGTCGCCCCACCGGCATCCAGGAGCCGCTGGGCCGGCGGCTCCGCCTGCCGCGCTCCGATGGTCTCCGAAACGGCCCGGTTGCCGGCCGCCTTCTGCAGTTGCAGCACTTCGTCGCTCTCGCCCTGGCCCTGATCCACCGGGCGCTGGCGGGCGACCTGTCCCCTTCGCGGCTGGCTGGCATAGCGGCGTTCAGGCACGAAGAGCCTCCCCGCGTGCACCGCCTCGCGGCACACGTGCGTTCCGTGCATCCTACGGTCTCGCGAACCGCCAGTCTGTGATTTGCCCCCATATTGACCACTCTTTCCCGATGGGCGTCCCGGGCTCGCACGCGTGGCAAACCTGCTGAGGAGGTCCCCCGATGAAGCTTGGCATGGCCGGCCAGGGCCGCATGGGCGCTGGCATGACGCGCCGGCTCCGTGCCGCCGGGCACGACGTCGTCGCCTTCGACCTCGACCCGGCCCGCTCCGATGTCCCCGGCTTCGGCGCGATGGTGGCCGCACTCCCATCGCCGCGCGTGGTCTGGCTCATGCTGCCCGCCGGCGCGGCCACCGAGACCGCCGTCACCGAGATCGCGCCGCTCCTTTCCCCCGGCGACATCCTCATCGACGGCGGCAACGGCAACCATAAGGACGACGTGCGCCGCGGCGCCGCCCTGGCCGAGCACGGCATTCGCTATCTGGACGCCGGCGTCTCCGGCGGCATCTGGGGTTTCGAAAACGGCTTCTGCATCATGGCTGGCGGCCCCCGCGACGCCTTCGACCATGTCGAACCCGTGCTTCGCGCCCTCGCCCCCGAGGGTGGCCTGCTTTATGCCGGCCCCAGTGGCGCCGGCCACTTCGCCAAGATGGTCCACAACGGCATCGAATACGGAATGATGCAGGCCTTCGCCGAAGGCTTCGCCCTCCTCGATGCCGCCCCGGAATACGGGTACGACCTGCCCGCCCTGGCCCGCCTCTGGCAGCATGGCTCCGTCGTGCGCTCCTGGCTGCTCGACCTGCTCGCGCGCGCCCTCGACCGCGATCCGCGCCTGGAGGCACTCCGCGGCTACGTCGAGGACTCGGGCGAAGGCCGCTGGACCGTCATCGAAGGCGTCGAGCGCGGCGTCAACGTGAACGTTCTCGCAACGGCCCTCTTCGCCCGTTTCACGAGCCGCGAGGACGATTCGTTTGCGATGCGCGTCAACGCCGCCCTTCGCAACGAGTTCGGAGGCCACGCCGTCCAGGGCCGGTGACTCCGCCAACGTGGCGCTGTCGTCCGCTTACCGCACATCCTCCGCGAGGATGCGCGCCGTCTCGAGCATCCCCTCCGCGACGTGGCCGCCCTCTAGCGTCCATACCGCTGAGAGCACCGCCTGTGCCATCGCCCAGAGCCGCATGCGCTCCCGGTCGAACCCCAGCATCGTCGCGAAGGTGTCCAGCCGCCGGTCGAGCGTCGCCGCCGCGCCCGGCCGCGAGGCGAGATCGAGCGGGTTTCGCAGAAACGCCCCAACTTCATACTCGCGTTCACCCGCGAGCCCTTTGGGATCGATGGCAAGCCACGGTTCCCTCGCCGCGGCCAGCACATTCGTGTGGTGCAGGTCCCCGTGCAGCAACACCTGTTCGCGTCCTTCCGCCAGGAACGCCGCGAACACCTCTTCCGCTCGCGCGACCAGCCGCCCGGGCAGCGGCCCGGTCCCGCCGCCGTGCTGCGTTCGCAGCCTTGCGAAGGCGAGTGCCCAGCGCGCCACCGTCGGAAAGCCGTGGTCCGCCGGGAGCGGACGCCAAAGCCGTCGCATCACGAACGCCACCGTCTCCGTCGCCGTCGCGTCCTCGACATCGAGCAGGGTGGTCCCCGGAGCCGCTTGCTCGATGAGAATCGCACCCATCTCGGGCAGGGCCGCGAAGAGCCGCACCGCACCGTCGCCGTCGTAGAGCCGCAACGCCTCGATCTCGCACTGGAACTCCGGGTCGTCCGCGAAGCCCACCTTCAGGACCGCCCGAGCGCCATCCGCGGTGATGGCCGGCGCAACCCAGTTGTGGCTCAACCCCGGGTAGGCTGGCCCCACGGTCATCGACCACCGCTCGGCGCACTCCTCGACGATCCCTGGCAGGCGCTGCAGGAACGCGCGCCCCGCCTCCTCGCCGCGCACTGCGAGCACGTTCCGCACCATGGCCTCCGGCAATTCTCCCGAGGCGGCCACCCGGCTATGCGCCCTTGCGCGCCACGGCGATGTGCCAGTCCTGGACGAAGTGCAGGTCGCCGTCCGTCTCCAGCGGCCGCATCCCCGTCGCCGGCCCGCCCGCGAGGTCGGCGCGCAGCTCCGCCCGGATGGCGTCCGCCTCCCCATCCGGCGTCAGCGCCTGCGCGAGCCAGCGGTCCACGTGCATCGGGACCTCGCGGTCCGTGCTCGCGATGATGCTCGCGCCGTTTGCCTTCAGCAGCCCCTGCAGCTCCTCCACCGCAAGCGCGCGCGTGTGCGATGGGTCCCGGCGCCGCTCCATGGTGTTGAACCGCTCGTTCAGCTCCAGCCGCGAGACCATGTCCACGATCGCCACGCGGCCGCCCGGGCGGCAGACGCGCACCATCTCGGCGATGGCGCGCTCAGGCCGGTCGAAGTGATGCACCGCGAACCGGCAGAACACCAGGTCGAACGAACCGTCCAGGAACGGCAGCTCCGTGACGTCCCCCGTCTGCAAAAGCACGTTGCCTACGCCGCGCTCCGCGAGGCGCGCCTGTCCCGTCGCCAGCATCTCGGGGGTGAGGTCGAGGCCGACCACCTGCCGCACCTGCTTCGCCATCACCTCGCCGAAGTGGCTCGCTCCGCACGCAACTTCCAGCGCCAGCTTGATCCCCTCCAGTGACACCGTGCGAAGAATCCAGCGCGAAAGCGCCTCGCTCGCGAAGAACGAATCGTCCTGTGCGAAGGTCGGTGCCTGCCGCGCGAACTCCTGCCGCACGGTGCTCGAATGCGCCCCTTCACCGCGCCCGGGCGCCGGCGATGCCGCGTCGCTCATGGTGGTCCTCCATCTGTCCGTGGCGGGCATCGTTCCCGCTCGAACCACGCACGTCAACGCTCGATCCCGGGTTGCCGCTCCCAGCGTGAACTTCGCCACGCTCGCTCAGTCGTGCGAGTGGTTGTGGCCCGAGCGCCGCCCCATCATCCCCAGGAACGGCGAACCGGCGCCGAGCAGGAAACCGAACTGGTACCAGCCGCCATCACGGCCCGTATTGTAGACCGGGTACCGCTCCCACCAGCCGAACACGTGCACCAGGAGTACCGGCCACGCCGTCAGGCCATTCCAGATGCCCCACAGCACGTCTTCCATCGCATGGCTCCTCGAACACCGGTTCCCACCACCCTATGCCCATGGCGTCCCCGCCGCCACGTATCTCGCGAGACAGACCGCTGCCCGTCAGGCACCCATGGTCAGCTCTCCGGCTCACGGCTCACGTCCTCGAAGACAGCCGCCTTCGTGCTCTATGTCATCAGCTCCGCCGGCCAGGTGTCCGGTCATCTCCGGCTTCCCGGGGCGGCCCCGGCGTAAGCCGAAGCTGCCCCGAGACCAGCCCGAAGAGCACCGAGCGCGGCTGCCCCGGGCCCGCCGGGAGAAGTGCCCGGTCGTGCGCTTCCCGCCCGGCCCCTGCACCGTTCGCGTTCTCAGACCCGTTCACGCGAGCCAGCCAGGTGCTCCTCCAGACGGTCGTACGTCTCGAGCATCCCCTCCATCATCCCCGCCGCCAGCGACTCCTCCAGCGACTCGCGCGAGGGGAACCGGGACACGCCCCGCAGCACCGTCCCCGCGCCGAGCGGCTCCAGCATCATCGTCTCGTGCACCACGTCGTCCGGGGCGCCATCGAAGATGAACGTCTGCACCAGCCGCCGCGGCGGTTCGATCTCCAGGTACTCCCCATGGAAGCCGTACTCGTTGCCGTCGGGCGCGCGCTGAACCATGCGCAGCTCCCGCCGGGGCGAAGGTCTACCTCGCACGCGGTCACCTCGTACCCGCGCGGTCCCCACCACCGCCGCAGGCCGGCTGCCTCGGTAAACGCCCGCCATACGAGGTCGATGGGGTAATCGAACTGCCGCGCGACATGTATCTCCAACCCGCCCTCGAGGATCGTGACATCCGTGGGCATGTCAGCGACCTCCCGCCGGCTCCGCGGCCCTCTCGAGGTACTCGTCCAGCCGGTCCAGCGTCTCCGACAGCCCTTCTTCCATCCCCATCCCGATGACCTCGTCACGGTGCTCCTTCGATGCGAACACCGCCCGGCTGCGGAGCAGCGTCGCATCGCCCTGCGTCACGAACTCGACCGTCATCTCCATCCCCAGGCCGACGGGCTCGCCTTTCTTGTTCGAGAACCAGTCGGTGTAGACGAGCCGCTCCGGTGGCACGATTTCTCGGTACTTCGCGATTCCCCACGCCTCCTCGCCCTCCGGCCCGACCATGCAGTAGTGCCACACCCCGTCCGGCCGGAGGTCGACCGTGCAAACACGCGTCGGGAACACACGCGGCCCCCACCACTGGAGCAGCGCGTCCGCTTCCGTCCACGCCTTGAACACCAGCTCGCGGGGTGCGGCGAACACGCGCGTCACCACCAGCTCACGGTCGCCCTCGAGGGTCAGGTTCGTCTTACCGGGCATCATCCTTCTCCTTCTGTTGCAGGTCCCGCAGGTAGTCGTCGAGCCGATCGAACCGGTCGTCCCAGAACTGGCGGTATTTCTCCAGCCAGTTGTTCGCCTCGCGCAGCGGCTCCCCTTCGAGCCGGCACGGGCGCCATTGGGCTTCCCGGCTTCGTGTGATGAGCCCGGCCTTCTCCAGCACTTTCAAGTGCTTCGAAACCGCGGGGAGGCTCATCTCGAACGGTGCCGCCAGCTCCGTGACGGCTGCTTCGCCGTCCGCCAGGCGCACCAGGATCTCCCTGCGCGTCGGGTCGGCAAGGGCCGCGAAGATCCTGGACAACTGGTCAACGGTCATGGCTCGCTGCTGAACCTTGCGGTTAATTAACCGACGAGTGAAATATAACGTCCACATGCGCCATGTCAACCGGGTCGATCGCCTTACGTACGAAACGAAGCCGCTCACCGGGGGGTACCATCCGTTCGCGTCACCTTCGGCTCGGTACCACCGAACTTGCGCGCCCGGGGCGGTCCAGCATGCAAACGCGCGAAACCGGACGTCTCATCATCCGCCTCCTCGCCATCGACGATTGGCCCGAATTGGCAACCCTCCGCGAAAAGAAGGGCAAACCGCGATACCAACTCCCCGGGACCCCATACCAGAGGGCTGTGCGACCGCGGCCATGCACGGTCACACGCGCAGACGTATTCGGCCGCGCTCCGGATGCCAACCCGTCGGGACCCACGACCGCACAAGCCGGCTGCTAAGCTGGCTACCGTTCGTGAGATGCTCGCACCCGTGCGCCGAGGAGCCAGCCGGAACCATGACCTCCCCTGACACCGGCTCCGATGTGCCCAACTACGCGGCGATTCTCTGGGACAACGACGGCGTCCTGGTCGATACGGAGCGCTGGTACTTCGACGCCACCCGCGCCGTCTTCGCCGAAGCTGGGATCGATCTCACTCCCGGCATCTATTCCGAGTACTTCCTCACGCATTCCGGGGGCACCTCTCGCCTTGCAGCCGAGCGCGGGCTCAATGAATCCGACATCGCCGCGCTGACCGACACACGCAACGCGCGCTATCTCCACTTACTCGAACACGAGGACATCACGATCGACGGCGTGCAAGACACGCTCGCCGCCTTGCAGCCGCACTTCACCATGGGCGTAGTAACCAGTGCCCGCCGGTCGCACTTCGAGGCGATCCACCGGCGCTCCGGCCTGCTGGAGTTCTTCGATTTTGCCCTCACGCACGAGGACTACGCCCGAAGTAAGCCCGCCCCCGACCCCTACATCGCCGCGGTAGCCCGGACCGGGTTCCCGGCCGCCAGGTGCCTCGCGATCGAGGACGCCCCCCGTGGCCTCGCCGCCGCCCGGGCCGCTGGCATCGACTGCTGGGTCATCCGCACCGGGCTCACCCGCGGTGTGCCGTTCCCGGGCGCGGGCCGGGTCCTCAACAGCATCACGGATGCCGCATCGCTGCTGCTTGGTGGCACATCGCCCGCCGGGAGCCCAAGCGGGCCGTCCTGAGCGGGCAGGGAACCTGTTATTCAACCATCTGGTTGACGAAGGACCGGGGCCATTGTAAGGTGACCGCGTTCAACCAATCGGTTGGATACCGAGGGGGGTCGATATGGCCGCGGCCGATCAGCTCTCCCGCGTGTTCGCGGCCCTGGCCGACCCCACGCGGCGAAACATGGTCGCCCGTCTCACCCTGGCCGACGCCACGGTCAATGAGCTGGCCGCGCCCTACGACGTGTCGGTCCAGGCTGTCTCCAAGCACGTACGGGTGCTTGAGGAGGCCGGTCTCGTCAGCCGTCGTCGCGACGCCCAGCGCCGGCCCGTCCACCTCGAGGCGGAGGTCTTCGACCTCATGACGACGTGGCTCGAACGGTACCGGCGCCGCGCCGAACAGCGCTACCAGCGCCTCGACGCCCTGCTGGGCCATCTCCCCGATGAAGACGAAGGAGAAACGAAGTGAACGAAGCCCAGGTCATCGTTGACGACAGGGTGCCGCTGGTGCGGATCATCCGCGAGTTCGACGCCCCCGTCGCAAAGGTCTTCCGCGCCCACGTCGACCCCGAACTGTTTGCCCGGTGGAATTGGCCCGAGGGCTACACCGTGCGTTTCGACCAGTTCGACTGCCGCACCGGCGGCGCCTATCGCATCGCGATGTCCGGCCCGGAGATGGCTGGCAGCGTGCACGGCTCGTTCCACGATGTCATCCCCAACGAACTCATCGTCCAGACCTTCGCGCCCGATGGCGTCGCCGACTTCGTCGTCCTGGAGAAGCACCGCTTCGAGGATCTCGGGGACGGCCGCACCCGGCTCACCGCGCAGTCGCTCGTCGAAAGCTTCGAATACCGCGACGCCTTCTTCGACGCCGGCCTGGTCGAAGGCTACGCCCGCCTCGACCAGCTGCTGACGGAGCTGTAGGCAGCCCATCCGCCGCCTCCTTCGGTCTGAATCTGCGGCCCCGCACTTCTTGAATCCTGAGACGCCGGAAAGCTGGAGTGAGGAGGACCGTATCCCGGGTCAGTCGCACACTGACCTAAGCACACGGAAGGCGGTCGTCGCCTGTGAATCGCCGACGTTTGATGCGGCTGACCGGGGGGCTGGTCCTGGGTACGGCGGCCAGTGCAGCCGGGCTTCCGCGTGCTCCTGAGCGAGCCGACGCCGAGTCGTTTCTTCGCCGGATGTTTGTCCCCGGACTGGCAGCAGACGGGGAACCGGAACCGCGCCCGACGTTGAGGCAGGTCGCAGACCAGGTGCCGTTTAGGCTTGGTACGCAGGCGGCGTATCTGTTCGCAGGTGGTCCCTCTGTCCAACAGCAGATTCCGCGCCACTTCAACATGCTCGGGCTCGAACTCTATATGCAGTTCCCGCCCAACCCGGGGATCCACCCCCAACGCGACACCTACCTGTTCAATTGGCCCGACTTCGTCGTTGGATGGGCCGCGTCAAAGGGGATGACCGTGCACGGCGGCAATTTGGCGTGGGGAACGAACGCCGGATATACGCGGTTCACCCCAGATTGGGTGAAGACGGCGCCAACCCGGAACGACGCGATCGCAATCCTGACGGAATGGGTGAGTGCGCTCGTTGCTCGGTATCCGCAGGTACTGACCTGGACAATCGTGAACGAGCCGTGGTCGCACGGTAGCCGCGACATCTGGCGGGAGAAGATCGGCGACGACTACCCTTTCGTTGCTGCGAAGGCAGCACGGAGCGCCAACCCCAACGCAGCGCTCATACTAAACGACTACGACAATCACCTGGCGACACCGACCGCCGACTCCAACCTCGACCTGGCCAGCCGAATGGTGGCCGAGGGGCTGCTCGACGGCGTCGGCTTCCAGATGCATCTCGACGCGAAATCACCAGACTCCCTCAAGAAGGACGACGTGAAGCGAAATCTCGCACGATTCGCGAAGCTCAAGGGTGGCGCGTTCAAGCTCATGGTCACAGAGTTCGACGTGAACCTACACGGGTACCCAGGAACCACCGCGGAGCGATGGGTCCATCAGGCTCGGATCTATCAAGCAATGCTGGAGGCGCTCCTTGAGTCGGGCGGAACGGAATTCGCCATCATGGGCAATACGGACGAGCTTTCGTGGCTTACCGGGCTGCCAACCGGAGGCGTCGACTCAGAGGGCACTCCGTTCATGGCGGACTGGACGCCGAAGCCCGCGTACGCGGCAATCTATGACGTGCTCCGGCGACGTTCGAACTGACACGCCCTCTCCGAGGCGCAGCTGGCGGCCGACGCCTAGTTAACCAGTCTCAGCTTCGCAGCTCGCCGCGGTTGTACGCGGTGGCCACTTCCCGAGGGCGACTTGCTGAGGATCAGGTCCATAGGCGACGCGCGACGGTCGATGAGACTCTGTTGAACGCTCGCCATGGCCACGTAGTGGCGGACCATGTCCAAGGTCGTATGACCAAGTATCTGCTGCAGGCGGAGCGGGTCCCCAACTTCGCGGACGAGATAGTTTGTCGCAAATGTGTGCCGCAAGAGGTGACACGTCGCCCGCGAGATGCGCGCGCGCCGGGCTGCTCGCTGGATGACCTCCTGGAGCGCGACGACCGAAATTTGATTTCCGCCCGAATCGAGAAACAGCCCATCGCTCCCGTCGCCGAACTGCGGCCGGGCTTCGTCGCGCCACTTCGCGAGCGCCGCCTGAGCTCCGGTCCCGAACGGTACGAGCCGTTCCTTGTTCCCCTTCCCGAGAACCTTGACGAAGCGTTCCTTGAGATGGAGGTCCGGCAGCTTGAGGTTGGCCAGCTCCGACGCACGAAGACCGGTGTCCAGGAGCGTGTAGACCATCGCGTGGTTGCGGATGCCGAACATGTCGCGCCGGTCAAAGCAGCCCAGGAGCTCCTGCACTTCCTCATCGGAGAGAACCTGCATCACCTTCTTCTGCACCTTCGGCGGCTTGACCGGCTGGAGCCGGTTGCCGTCGGTGTAGCCCTCGGCGAAGAGCCAGTTCGCGAACGCCCGGAGCGAGCGGACGCAGCCGTTGATGTAGGCCGAGCTGAGCTTGCCTTCCTTGTGGATGATGTACGGGTTGGCGGCGAAGCGGTCGTTGCGATTCTGGAGGAAGACGATGTACCCGCGGGCAGCATCGACGGTGAGATCGGCGAGCCTGCTGTCCTGGCCAAGGTAGCGGAGGAACGTGCCGAGCCGGTCGTTGTACCAAGCGACCGTCGTCGGCGACTTTCCGGTAGCACGGTTGAAGAGGTCGTAGGACTGGACGAGCTGGGTGAGAGGAAGGCTTTCCTTTTGCATTTCGGTCCGCCGTCGGGGGGTGGTTGCCATGGTCTGCTCCTTGCGTTTGGAAGTCCGTGCTTCCCCGGCAAGAGCGACCACAGGACTGCGTTTGACCCGCCGGCAAGGACGATCGAGGCCTGTGGTCACGAAGCTCAGAGCGAGCTGCGCGAGCGGCCCGAAAATGCCCGTCTCAGATTCAGAAAAGGCTAGTTTGGTTGCCGAGCAGGGATTCGAACCCCAACCCTGGGCTCCAAAGACCCGTGTGCTACCGTTACACCACTCGGCAGTGGTCTCCGCTCCGCCGCTCTCGAAGCCGCTCTCGGAGTCTAGCGCCTCCCGGCACTCCGGGCCCGGCACCCAACCCGCCTGATTGCCGCTCTTCATCATTCCCCGGGCCATTGAGAAGCGTCTACGCATGGCCCGCACTGTGGTGCCGAAGGTGGGATTCGAACCCACACGGGTTTGAGCCCAGCGGTGTTTGAGACCGCCGCGTCTGCCATTCCGCCACTTCGGCCCGCCCGCCATTGTAGGCCCGTCGACACCGGAGAACGAAAGAGCCCGCTCGAAGCGGGCTCTCTTGATGTGATTTGGAGCGGAAGACGAGGCTCGAACTCGCGACCTCCTCCTTGGCAAGGAGGCGCTCTACCACTGAGCTACTTCCGCCCGCTGCCTTCGCAGTATAGCACCGGGTCCGTTTCGTCCAACCCGCCCGTCCGGGCCTCGGCCGCTCAGTCCCCCAGCAGCGTGCCATACCCCATCCCGATGACATCCTCGACGTACTGGCTGCGCCAGCCGGGGTCGGGGATCGGCCGGCGGCGGTCGCGGAACCACCGGTGCAGTTGCAGGTACTCCTCCTCCAACCGCATCCGCCAGCTGTCCTCTTCCTTGAAGAGTTCCGGATCCACCTCATCGAGCGTCTTCTGCATCTCGTCGTACTCGATGTCCGCGTCTTCCTTCCAGTACCCGGCGAGGTAGTCGATCGACTCGTCCAGGTTGTGGCGGCACTCATCGAGCATGATTGCCATCATGCCCGTCTCATCCACCTTCTCGCCGTTCACCCGGTAGATGCGGGCACACGGCTCGCACACCACCACCAGCTTTCGCGCGTCGCAGTCCGTCTTGTCGGTGCAGTCCCGGCAGCGCTGGGCGAACTCGGCGGCTTCCGCGCTCCGCGTGTAGCCCACGATCATCTCATCCCCGAGCGCGTTGCACGCCTGGCAAGTCATCTTCTCGGAGAGGATGTCGTTGATCGCCTTGTTCCAGTCCAGCTCCTGCATCTGTCGCGGACCTCCCCGCCCGGCCGACGCCGGACTCATAGATCGACAGTATACCAGCCCGCCTGGCCCGGCATCTCTTCCAGCCCCACCGTCAGCTTCGCGAACCGCCCGCCCTCGATCCCGCGCAGCGCCGGCGCGAGCTGCCCGGCCATCCACTCCGAAAGCCGCTCCACCGTGGTGTTGTCGATGGGAAGCACCGCCACGTCGCTCTTGGGAAAGCGGTAGGTGCGCGTTTCGAACCCGACTTCCCACGCGTCGTCCATTTCCGTAATGCGCAGGTGGCGGCTCTCCCGCTGGAGCAGGAACTTGTGATCGAGCGCATCCGCCAGCTCACGCGCCATCCGCTTCATCTCGCCGAAGTCCCACACCCACGAATCCTCCGCCAGTTCACCCTCGAGTTCGATGAAGATGTCGTAGTTGTGGCCGTGCAGCGGCTCGCACGTCCCGCGGAAGGTCGCCATGTGAGCCGCGGCGAAGCGGAGCCGGTTGCGTTCGACGGTGACGCGACGGGTGACGGTCATCCCGGCATCGTACGTGCCCGCCCCGCCAGTCCGCGAGCCCGCCGGCTCCTTGCCGGAACTCGTGAACCTCTGCACAATCCCTGCAGGCGCGTCCTGCGCCCGGGAAGCGTTCCATGGCCATCGTCATTGTCACCTCGGCCACCCCTGGCGCCGGCAAGACGGGCGTCGCCACCGCCATCGCGCGGCACTACGCCTACCAGGGCCGCCCCGTGCGCCTCGTCCGCCTCGCGGGCGAAGGCAGCGCCGATGCCGATGCCGCTCACTTTTCCTCCCTCGCCTTCGCGCCCGGTTCATCCGCCATCGCCGCGACCGCGGCTCCAGCCGACGACCCGGCCGTGATCACCGTCGTCGAGGCCGCTCCCGAAGCCGCGAACATCCCCGGCGCCACCGTCGTTCTGGTCGCCCGCGGCGAGGCCCCGAAAAGCGCGCCCGCGGGCCTCAAGCCCGCCGCCACCGTCGTCACCGACGTCCCCCGCGCCAGCGCCACCGCAAGCGGGCCGGCCATCCTCATCTCCGAAGACCAAACCCTCGCCGGGTTCAGCGTGGAAGAAGCGCGCACCGCCCTCAACGCCGACGTTATCGTCCAGGGCGACGATATGAACGCCACCTGCGACCGCGTCGTCGTGGCTCCCATTTCCTCCGACGCCGGCCAGCCGTACTTCCGCCGATTCGGCTCCAAGGCCGTTGTGGTCCGCTTCGACCGCACCGACATGCACCTCGCGGCCATGCAGACCGCCCCCGAATGCCTCATCCTCACTGGCGGCCGCCAGCCTTCGGGGTACCTCTTCGACGCGGCAGGCGCCCGCGGCATCCCCGTGCTGCTCTCCCGCACCGACACCGAGAACACCGTCATCGCGCTCGAGGGCATCTTCGACCGTACCCGCTTCCAGGGCGAACGCAAACTCGACCGCATGGCCGCGCTCCTCGAATCCACGAGCCTCTGGGAAGCGCTCGCGCTCTAGCCAATCCCGAATCACGTTCGCTTTTCGCGTCAATCCGCGTCGCAGGCTGCGCCGCCGTGCGCCCCTGACTCGCCTCGGCCCGCCAACCTGCTGGCGCGGAAAAGAATCCCGCCGCTGTATTCGAAAAGTCACAGATTTGACCGTCACGTGAGCGTAGACTCCGCTCACGCGGCGACGAGCACCCAGGGCTCCGCGGCGCTGGCGGTGGGCTATGACAGACGTGACCTCGCACCTCAGGCGACAGGACCTGGCGCGCCTCCTCCACGAACGGCGTTGGAAGCCGCCTGAGCTCGCCCAGCGCTTTCACTGCAGCGTCCGCACGGTGCAACGGGACCTCGAGTTCTTCGGCGACGAAATGGGCGAACCCGTCCCCATGGACGATGCCGGCTACTACCTGAATCCCGGCATGCACCCGGTCCCCTCGATTTCGTTGACCACGCACGAAGCGCGCGCCCTGCTGTTCGCCATGCGCCTCTTTCTGCGCAACGCCGACGAGCTCGATGAGGATGGCGTGACTCTCCTCGGCAAGCTGGGCGCGGCCTTCCCGGGCGTCATGGCCAACTACGCCGCGCTCACCGCCGATGACCTGCGCGAGCGCCCCCAGAACCGGCTCCGCGCCGGTATCCTCAGGCGCCTCACCGATGCCTGGATCTCGCGCCGCACCGTGCTCCTGAGCTACGCCTCACCCGGCCGCCGCGCGCGCAACCTCACCTTCGACCCTTACCTGCTCGAACCCGGCCGCGCGAATTCAACCGCCTATGCCATCGGCTATAGCCACGAGCACGGCGAGGTTCGCACCTTTGCGATCGACCGTGTCCGCTCCTGCGAGTACACCCGCCACGGCTTCGCACCCGTCGATGTCGCCAACACCGTGCGCCGCATGAGCATGAGCTGGAGCGGCATCGTCAGCCAGGAGGGCGAGGAGCACGTCGTCGTCGAGTTCTCGCCCACCGTCGCCCAGCGGGTCCGCGAAAGCTCGTGGCACCCATCCCGCCGTTTCGAAGACCTCGAAGACGGCGGCGTGCGTCTCTTCCTCACCCTGCCCGTCCTTTTCGATTTCGTGCCGTGGGTGCTCGGTTGGGGCGCCGAAGCCCGGGTCGTAGCCCCGATGGCGCTGCGCGAGCAGGTCGCCGAGCAGATGAAGCGAGCCTTCGCCCACTACGCCTGACCGGCCCGGGCACGAAAAAGCGGGGTGGCAAGCGTCACCCCGCTTCGACAGTCCCCGAGATGGTGGCGAACTAGCAGCAGCGCCGCGCTTCGCCCGAGCCGTCCGCCGTCTGGAAGCTTGACCCGCAGGCGCAGCTTTTCGTCGCGTTCGGATTGAAGATGCTGAAGCCGCTCTTCATGATGTCATCGACATAATCGATCTCGGCGCCCTGCAGGTACTGCGCGCTCTCCGGGTCGATCACGATCTTGACGCCCGCCTGATCGAAGATCAGGTCGTCCGACTCGGCACTGCGCGCCAGCGCCATGCCGTACTGGTAGCCCGAGCAGCCGCCACCCGCGACGAACACGCGCAGCGCGCCGTCGGTGAGTTCGCGGGCTTCGAGCAGTGCCTTGGCCTTCGCGGCGGCCTTCTCCGTGATGTTCACCAGGACTTCCGTCTGGGTAGCTTCCATGCAATCCCTCAATGTGCTCGGGCACCGCCCGGCGAGGTTAGCCGCGACCGCTGGCCACGGCTCGCTATGGAAAGCATAGTCCGTCCGCAGGGAGGGCGTCTACGGCCCAATGGCGGCCCCTTGCCGTCCGTTTTCGCCTCCCGGGAAAGTCGCCGGGCCCCCTCAAACCGTGATGGTGCCCCGCAGCACCGTCACCGCGCAGCCAGCGATCCGCACGCCCGTCGGCTCATCGCCGTCGGCGTCCACCTCCAGCTCGACGATGCCCGGGCGCCCCATCATGTGCCCCTGCTCGACGCAATACGCCGTCGCCCGCACGAGGTCGTACTTCCACAGGTAGGCCGCCATCGCCCCGCTCGCGCTCCCCGTCACCGGGTCCTCCAATGGCCCCCCGTTCGCGAGGAAGTGCCGCGCGTGCGCCCGGTTCGCGCGATCCAGTGTCTCCAGCGTGAAGGCGTGCAGACTGAAGTAGCGGCCGGTATTCTCA
This sequence comes from Dehalococcoidia bacterium, assembly GCA_041910095.1. Classification (GTDB taxonomy): domain Bacteria; phylum Chloroflexota; class Dehalococcoidia; order Tepidiformales; family Tepidiformaceae; genus Amarobacillus. The sequence continues at coordinate 1,194 of JAYRRO010000104.1, read as the reverse complement.
AGGTCGCCCAGGTGGCCGTAGTCGGGCCGAATTCGCCGCAGCGCATCCAGCGACCGCACGGGCACCATGCACTGCGGCGTCCCCGTGCTCACCACCTGTACGGGCAGGTCCGCCAGCAGGTCATCCGTCCCAATGCCGAGCGCCTGCGCCGCCGTGGCGCGGTCCATCCGCCGGCCGAACTCGGGGCGCGCCTGCGTCATCACCACCCGCACGTTCCCCGCCGCGTCCCGTTCGAGGTCCACCGGCAGTACGCCCACGTTCAATTCCTGCGTCACGTGCGCCCGTCCGCTCGCGAGGTCGATCCGGCCCTCCGCCGCCAGCGTGAACATGGTCGCGATCGTTGGGTGGCCCGCGAGCGGGATCTCCTTGCGCGGTGTGAAGAACCGCACCCGGAAGCTCGCGTGCGTCGAAGGGAACACGAACGCCGTCTCGCTCAGGTTCATCTCCCGCGCGATCGCCTGCATGCGCACCTCGTCCAGCCCTTCCGCGTGCGAAACCACCGCGCACGGGTTCCCCGCGTACCGCTGCTGTGTGAACGCATCGACGACGACGATCCCGTATTCAGCCATGCCGCGAGGATAGCAGAGCCCTGTGCTGGCGGGCCTCCGCCGCGCGCTCTACGCTGAGCCCTCGTGGGACACCGCAAACAACGCAAACGCGACAGGCGCGCCACCCAGCGCGGTGGCTGGGAGCCCGCGCCCTTCGCCGACCCCGGCGATGACCCGGCCGGCTACGCGCCCCTCCTCGGCCGTAATGACGCGCTCGCCCCCTGGGAGGAGCGCGGTTCCCTCCTCGGTCGCGCACCCGCCAAAGCCTGCGGGCAATGCCGGGAGTTTATCGAGGATCGTGATGGTGGCCGCGGAAGCTGCCTCCACCCGGGCAGCGGCATCGCCTTCCCGTGGACGGATACTCCGGGCTGCGATTTCCATACCCCCCGGCGGCGCTAAGAGCCCTTGCGCGGAAAGCTCGGCATGAATTCCACATTGCAGTTTTCTCGCACGGGAAGCCGGTTGGATTCACACGCGACGTAACGCCGCCTACCAGATCTGGTATCAGGGGATTGACGCCCTACTACATCTGGGGGACGATGCGCACCGTTCCGCCGCTCAATTGCTAAAGGGACTAATCAAACGCTCAGGATTATGGCGAGTGCGCTGCCCCTACTGCCACGCCCGCGACACCCGCGTCACCGAT
>JAYRRO010000103.1:0-3489 GCA_041910095.1 Dehalococcoidia bacterium | reverse complement strand
GTTGCGGTCGCGGTCGCCGCCGCGGTCGCGGCCCTTGCCCCGGGGGGCGCCGCCGCCGCGTGCCTGTTGGCCATGGGGGATGCGCGTGTCGGGGGCTTCGCGCGGCGCCGCCGGAGCGGCTTCGCTGCCGATGATGCGGTCCACGCGGACGACGGCATCGCGTCCGCGCTTGAAGAGGCCGCCCTTCGCGCCTTCGTCGAGCACGGTGAACTCGACTTCGTCGCGACGAGCGCCCAGGATGGCGAGCGCCCTATTCAGGGCGTCTTCGACGGTTTTGCCGCTTGCTTCGGCCTGGTCCATTCGGTGTCCTCGGTTCGGGGGCGGGTTGTGCCACGGGCTGCGACTGCGCCGAACGGGCTGCGAGTGCCGGCGCCATGGCGGGAGCGGGCGACTTCAGCAGCGGTTCGATGTTCAGCGCGGGCAGTCCGTAGGTGACGATGTTGAACCCAATCTGGATCAGCGAATTGATGGTCCAGTAGAGGCTGACGCCCGTCGGGAAGCTCAGCGCGAAGAACGCGAACATGATCGGCATCATGTACGCCATCATCTGCTGCTGCGCGCGGGCACGTTCGTCGGTCACCGTCGTGACCGTGGTCTTGGTCTGCAGCCACGTCGTCGCGCCCACCAGCACCACGAACAGCCACGCCGGGCTGAGGTAGCTCGGGGCCTCGTTCGGCGCCAGCTTCAGGTCGATGCCGAGGAAGAACTCGTTGATCGGCACCGCGTGCTGAATGTACGTCCACGGGTACAGGTGGGCAGAGAGCGCCTCCAGCGCCTCCGGGCTTTCGGGGAGCGTCTGCCGGATGGCGTAGAAGAGCGCAATCAGGATGGGAAACTGCAGCAGCATCGGCCCGAGACAGCCCAGCGGGTTCACGCCGGCCTCCCGGTAGAGCTTCATCATCTCTTCCTGGCGCCGCTTCGGGTCGCTGTATTTCTTGTTGATCTCAGCCATCCGAGGCTGCACCGCCTGCATCGCGCGGGATTGGTGCAGCTGCCGCCGCGTCAGCGGGAACGTGATCAGCCGGATGATGAACGTGAACGCGATCAGCGCGAGCCCGAAGCTCCCGAAGAAGATGTTGTTGAGGATGACCAGGAAATTGATCATCGGGTCGAGCAGGACGAGCGTGAACGCGTCGCCGATCATTTGCCGCCCCCGATGCCGATTTCCACGACGCTCCGCTTCGCCGGGTCGGCCACGAAGAGCCGCCCCTTCGTCGTCGCGATGTAGGCCTTGCCGTCCGCCGCCGTGAGCCCTGCGCGCACCGTGCCCGCGCCATCGACGGGCACCACATTCAGTCCGGTGCCGTTCGCAGCGTCGATGAAGTGCACCACCGGGCCGCGGTCGGCCAGGACGAGGACGCCATCGATGAGCACGGGCGTGGCTTTCACTCTGTGCCCCGCATCATACGGCTTCCACTTCGGTTCCATCGTGGTTATGTCTAATGCGTACACCTTTCCAGAGAAATCGCCGAAGTAGGCGACCCCTCCGGCGAAGGCGGGCGTGGACCACACCCAGTCCTCTGCGACGAACTCGCTGCCCTTCTGGGCGCCCGTCGCGGCGTCGAGGATGTAGACCTTGCGGTCGAGGGTGGGCACGAAGAGGGTGTCGTTGCCCAGCAGCGCCAGGTCGGCGACGGCGCCGGAGGCGGTGAACCGCTTCTGCCAGAGCTCGGCGCCATCGAGGCCGAAAGCACGCACGTCCCCGGCCATGGTCGCGACGATGATCGTGTCGTTCCGGACGATCGGCGGTGCCCAGATGCCCTTGCCGAGGTCCTTCCCGGTCTTGCCCCAGCCCACCGGGAGCTGTCCGTTGTTCTTGTTGACCACGTAGAGGTGGCCTTCGGTGGTGCCGAAGACGAGGAATTCCCCGGCGACAGCGGGGCCGGCGACGATCTTCCCCTTGATATCGGCCTGCGTCGCGATGCGCTCGCCACGGCCGTCGGCGGCGTTGATGCGGTAGAGGCCGCCGTCGTAGGACGCCATGAAGAGCGTACCGCCGTCGCGCACGGGCTGGGTGTAGACGGCCTTGAAGCTGTAGGCGTCCTGGTCCTTCTGGTCATTGGAGGGGAATTGCCAGAGGAGGGGCTGAAGGGAGGCCCCGGTAGTGGATTTGGGGTCGGGCGCGGCCTTCGCGCTATCGAGGTCGACGGCGACGAAGCGGTCTTTATCAGCGAAGAAGTACGCCGTGGAATCCGAGACTGCGGGGCTCGCCCACCCTTCGGGTTGCCGGATCTTGCCGCAGGCGGCGGAGGTCACGACGAAGAGCGCGAGGAGCAGCCCCACGGCGAGAGAGCGGGGGTTGTTCACGCTTGCATGGTAACAGTCCCGGCGCACCGCGCGAACGTTTCAGATCGGGCCGTCGCACCTGCCGCCGGCAGCATCGTGACCCCGGTACGGAATAGGCACCCATATGCACGGTCTCACGCGAAAGGGAAACCGAGTCCATCCGAAACACGGCCCCGAACGGCACAACACGCCGGAAGCGCTGTTTCACGTGGAGCCGCGGGCGCGCGAAGCCTCGCGGCAGTGCAGAGTCTCCTGTTTCACGTGGAAGTGCGAAAGGCCCGGGCCGACGCATCCTGATTCAAGGTGCCTCACCTGAAGCGTGTCTCTGGTAGAGGAGGTCACGTTTCACGTGAATCGCGATGCACCACCGCGCCAATGGCCCCGATTCTCTGGGGAGGTGGCGTTTCACGTGAATCGTTGAAGCTGCTCGCGGCGATGGCGCCGCCCCATAGGCCCGGGGCTCACGAATGACGCGCGTGTCCGGATCCCTGCCTCGCTCCACGTGAAACAGCCGGCGGGTGGTTTTCACGGCACCGGGTCGTAGCCGCTCCCGCCCCAGGGAGTACACCGCGCCAGGCGCCGAATCGCGAGCCAGCTTCCGCGCAGCGCGCCGTGCCGTCCGATCGCCTCCAGGGCATACGCGCTGCACGTCGGCTGGTACCGGCACGCGGGAGGCAGTAGCGGCGAGATGATTCGCTGATAGCCACGCACGGCGCGCAGGAGCGCCCACTTCACGGCCCGGCCTCCTCGTCCTCGTGCGCACTGGCCGACGCATTCGGGCGGCCATCCACCTTTGCGGCGGTGGCCCGCCTCACCTGCCGCCGCACCGCCCCCGAAAGCTCCTCCCAATCCGCACTCAATGCCCGCGCGCGCGCCGTCACCACCAGATCCCATCCCCCCACATCACCAACGGCTGCCGCGGCCTCACGGAGCCGCCTTCGCGCGCGGTTCCGCACCACCGCCGACTTCGCGATCCGCTTCCCCACGGCGTAGCCCCAGCGAGGGTGCCCCACGCCGTTCGGCAAAGCCCGGACAACGAGAAGGGGACCGTTCGTCACGGTCCCCTTCTCATACGCTGTATCGAATTCGAGTCCCTTCCGGAGACGCCACGAGCGCTCCATCCGAACTCCTCCCCTAGACGACGGTCAGCCGCTTCCGGCCATGCTTCCGTCGCGCCTTCAGCACCAGCCGCCCGGCGCGCGT
>JAYRRO010000102.1:0-12913 GCA_041910095.1 Dehalococcoidia bacterium | reverse complement strand
GCGGTATCGACGCGGCCGCAAATCGCGGCGACGTCGTCGCGCGGCTCGACCAGGATCACGCTCGCGAGGCCTTCCTCCAGCAGCTCCCCCTCGCCGTCGTCCTGGCGGTCGTCGGAGGGGTCGTACTCGGGTGGCAGGTCGCTCACTTGGCTCCTCCTGGCTGGCTAGCTCCGGGCGGTGCTCCGTTCGAGGGCTTCGCTGGCGGCGCGGCGCCCGGCCGCGAGGGCGGCATCGATGAGCGAGGTGTCCTTCGCACCGGCCTGGGCCATATCCGGCCGTCCGCCGCCGCCGCCGCCGCCGGCCTTCGCCACTTCGCGCACGATATTGCCCGCGTGCACGCCGCCCGCGACGAGGTCCGGCGTGGCCGCGGCGAGGAAGGCCGGCTTGCCGTCGATCACGGCGGCGAGCACGAGCAGGGAAGGCTTGACCCGCTCCCGCACCCGGTCGGCGACATCCTTCAGCGCGTCGTGCGAACCGATATCGACCTTCGCCACGATGAGCCTGGCATCGCCGACAGCGGCGGCGCCTTCGATGAGCCCCTCGGCCACGGCGCCCGCCTGCAGCCGCCCGAGCTGCTCGGCCTGTTTGCGCAGCCGTTCGACCTCGGCCTGCAGCGCCTCGACGCGCTCCTCGAGGTCGGCGGGCGTGGTCGAAAGCCGCTCGGCGAGGCGTGCGAGGCGGTCCTGCTGTTCGAGGAGGTGCGCCTCGGCGGCGCGGCCCGTCATCGCCTCAATGCGGCGCGTGCCAGCGGCGACGGCCGATTCGCGGAGGATGTGCACGAACCCGAGCTCGCCCGTGCGGTGGACATGGGTGCCGCCGCACAGCTCGGCGCTGAACAGGCCGTCCGTATCGCGAATTTCCACCACGCGCACTTCGCTGCCGTACTTATCGCCGAAGAACGCGAGGGCACCCCCATCGACCGCCGCGCGGTAGCTCGTCCGCCGCCACGCGACCTCGAGGTCGTCGCGCACCTTCGCGTTCGCCACCTGTTGGACTTCGTTGAGGACTTCCCGCGGAACCTGCTCGAGGTGGGTGAAGTCGAACCGCAGGCGGTCGGGCGTCACGAGCGAGCCCTGCTGGCGGACGTGGCTCCCGAGCATGCGCCGCAGCGTGGCGTGCAGCAGATGGGTACCGGTGTGATTGCGCGCCGAACCCGCCCGGTAGGCATGGTCGACCGCCGCCTCGGCCGCCTCGGCGACGCGGACCGCGCCATCGGTCACCCGCCCGCGATGGACGATGGCGCCGCCGGTGCTCTGGGTGTCCTCGACCGCGAACAGGCCGCTGGCCGTGCGAATCGTGCCGTGGTCGCCTGCCTGGCCGCCGCCCTCGGGGTAGAAGGGGGTGGTATCGAGCACGATCTCGGCCTGCTCGCCGGCGGCGGCGAGTTCGGCGAGCGCCCCATCCTTGAGGATGGCGACCACGTTCGCCTCCGCATCGACGCGGCTGTAGCCGACGAACGCGGAATGCTCCTCGCCGATCTGGCGGAGCAGCGGCGAAGGCTCACCCTTGAGGAACTGGCCGTGCTCGCGCGAGCGGCGGCGCTGCTCGCGCATCGCCGCCTCGAAGCCGGCATCATCGAGCGTGAAGCCGCGGGCGGCGGCGATTTCGCGCGTCAGCTCCACCGGGAAGCCGAACGTGTCGTAGAGAAGGAACGCCTCGTCGCCGGGCACCGCCGCCTGCCCTTCGAGCCGTTCGAGCAGCGCCTCGAGCCGGTGGGTGCCCGCCTCCAGCGTCCGCACGAAGCGCTCTTCTTCGGTGCGCAGCGCACGGGCGATGAATTCGCGGCTCTCGGCGATGTGCGGGTAGGCCCCGCGCAGCTTGCCGATGGCCGCGTCCGCCAGCCTGGGCGTGAAGATCTCCTTCACCCCCGCCCGCCGCGCGAGGTAGATGGCGCGCCGCACGACGCGGCGGAGGATGTAGCCACGCCCTTCGTTCGAAGGCACCACGCCGTCGGCGATAAGCATCGTTGCCGCCCGGCAGTGCTCGCTCATCGCCCGCACGACGTACGCCTCGTGCGAGTGCAAATCCCCGCTGAAGTAGTCGTACCCGAGGACGTTCGCCGCCTCCGTGAGGATGGGTAGGAAGATGTCGGTCTCGAACACCGAACGCTTGCCCTGGAGCACGCACGCCACCCGTTCGAGGCCGCTGCCGGTATCGATGTTCTGCTTGGGCAGCTCCACGCGGGTGCCATCCGGCCGCTGGTACAGCTGCATGAACACCAGGTTCCAGATCTCGAGGAAGCGTTCGTCGTCGTACCCGACGCCGCCCACGGGCCTGCCCTGGGCATCGAGTTGCAGTGCCGCCCCGGCGGTCCCCCGGTCCGGGTGGAAGTCGTAGTAGATCTCGCTATCGGGGCCGCAGGGGCCGCTCGCGCCGGGGGTGTCCTTCGAAAAGCTGAACCAGTAGTTCAGGTCCTCGTCGCGCCGGTGAATGTGGTCTTCGGGCATGCCCACCGCGCGCCAGTGGCCGTGCGATTCGTCGTCGTCCAGGTAGATCGTGACATGCAGGCGCTCCACGGGAATGCGGTACACCGCCGTCAGCAGCTCCCAGGCGAACTCGATCGCGCCCTTCTTGAAGTAGTCCCCGAAGCTGAAGTTCCCCAGCATTTCGAACGCGGTGCAGTGGCTGAAGTCGCCCACTTCCTCGATGTCCGTCGTCCGGAAGCAGCGCTGCACGGTCGTGGCGCGCGGCCTGGGGGCCTCCTGTTCGCCCATGAAGACGGGCTTGAACTGCTGCATGCCGGCGCTCGTGAACAGCGACGTCGGGTCGCCGATGGGCACCAGCGGCCAGCCGGGCAGCAGCGCGTGGCCGCGTTCCTGGAAGAAGCGCAGGTACGCTTCGCGAATCTCGTCGGAGGTGTGTGGCGGGTTCGTCATAGCTGTCCCCGCATGCTACTACGCCGGCCGCCCATGCATCCCGGGCCCGCCGCCCGGTCAGCGCGCGCCATCCCTGCTTGACAGCCCTTCCCGGGCACGGGGATGATCAGCCGCGGACGTGGTTGCGTCCGTTATGCGCACGGAAACCGAACCTCCCGAACGCCGCGTCATCATTCGCCCCCCCGCGGAGGCCTCGCGGTGAGCGCGCCCGGCGTGATTGTGCTCGCAGCCGGGCAGGGCACGCGGATGCGCTCGGCCCTCCCGAAGGTCCTCCACCCCGTCTGCGGCAAACCCATGCTCCTCCATATCCTCGATACCGCGCGCGCGCTCGGCCCTTCGCGCATCGCGGTTGTCGTTGGCCATGGCGCCGAACGTGTGCGCGAAGCCGCGGCCGCCGGGGATGTGACATTCGTCGAGCAGGACGTGCTCGATGGCACCGGCGGCGCCGTCGACCGATGCCGCGAAGCGATGCGGGGCTGCAACCCCATCCTCGTCCTCAACGGCGATGAGCCGCTCGTCTCCGCGGCCACCCTCGGCCGCCTGCTGGCCGCGCTGGGCGAAGGCCGCATGGCGTTCACCACCCAGTGGGTCCCCGATGGCCTGGCCCTCGGCCGTGTGCGCCGCGAAGGCGACACCCGCGACGGCGCCGTCATGGGCATCGTCCAGCTCGCCGACGACCCGGGCCGCTCCGGCGCCGCCGAGATCAACTGGGGCCAGTACGTCTTTTCCGCTCCCTGGCTTTGGGACCGCCTCGACCGCGTGCCCCTGAGCGCGAAAAACGAACGCTACCTCACCCTCCTCGCCGATTTCGCGTACGAAGAGCGGGCCCCCGCCGCCACCATCGCCGCCGACCCGGACGAAGCACTCGGCGTGGACGACCGCGTGAAGCTGGCCGAGGCGGAGCGCCGCATGCGGCAGCGCCTCCTCCGCGATCACATGCTCGCGGGCGTCACCATCGCCGACCCGGCCACCACCTACATCGATGCCACTGTCCGCCTCGGCCAGGATGTTACCGTGCTCCCCAATTCGTACCTGCGAGGCACGACCTCCGTCGGCGAGAACAGCGTCATCGGCCCCGCGAGCACCCTGCGCAACGCCACCGTCGGGCGGGATTCCGAGATCGCCCAGTCGGTCGTCGAGGAGTCGCGTATCGGCGACCGGGTGCACCTGGGGCCGTTCTCTCACGTCCGCGGTAACAGCACCATCGGCGACGACTGCCACCTCGGGAACTACGCCGAGGTGAACCGCAGCACGCTCGGCCGCGACGTGAAGATGCACCACTTCAGCTACCTGGGCGATGCCACCGTCGGCGACGGCGCGAACATCGCCGCCGGCGTCATCACCTGCAACTACGACGGGGTGAACAAGAACCCGACCGTCATCGGCGAAGGCGCCTTCGTGGCCTGCGACACGATGCTCGTGGCCCCGGTGACCTTCGGCGCGCACGCCCGCACCGGCGCCGGCGCCGTCCTCCGCGATGACCTTCCCCCCGGCGCGCTCGCCGTCGGTGTGCCGGCGCGCATCATCCCCACGGCTCCCCCCGAGTCCTGAGGATGGACAGCGGCATACTGATCGCGCTGCTGATCGTGCTCCCGGCGACCGCCGTGCTCGGCATGGTGGCGGCCGCCGAGACCGCGCTCGAACGGGCGAGCGATGTACGCATTCGCGCCGCCGCCGCCCGTGGCGACGCCCGCGCCCGCAGCCTCGTCACGACCGTCGAACAACCGCGCGAGTTCCTCGGGGCGCTCACCACGGGCCGCGTACTGTTCGCGGCCCTCATCGTCTCCACCTTCGTTGCCACGGCGGCCGAGCAGTGGGATGGCTTCCGTTCGGTGCTGGCGGCGGGCGCGCTTGGGGGCCTCTACGTGGCCCTCATCGAAATGACCGTCGGCCGTCTCGCCTCGCGCTCGCCCGAATACGCGGCGGTGTCGCTCGCGGGCGTGGTGCGGGCCGCGCGTCTCGTCTTCGGCGCCCCCGCGTTCCTGCTGTCGCTGCCTGCCCGCCTCGCCGCGCGCTTCATCACCTTCGTGACGCCACGCCGCCAGGACGACATCCTCAGCGTCATCGAACGGGAGGAGGCGGCGGGCGGCGTTGAGGAGCAGGAACAGCGCATGATCCGCGGCGTCATCGCCCTCGAGGACAAGACCGCCCGCGAAATCATGATCCCCCGCATCGACATCGCCGCGGCCGATATCGATGCCCCCATCGCCGAGATCGTCAGCCTCGTCAACGAACGCGGCTACTCCCGCGTCCCCATCTACCGCGAGAACATCGACGACATCACGGGCGTCGTCTACGCCAAGGACCTCCTGCGCGCGGTGACGAACGCGGGACCGGCGCGCTCCCTCGCGGACCTCCTCCGTGAGCCCACCTTCATCCCAGAATCCAAGCGGCTGGACCAGCTCCTCTCCGAGATGCGCGCCACCCGCCAGCACATGGCCATCGTCGTCGATGAGTACGGCGGCACCGCCGGCCTCGTCACCATCGAGGACCTCCTCGAGGAGATCGTGGGTGAGATCGAGGACGAATACGACATCGCCCGCCCCGGCCTCGAACAGATCTCGGACGACGAGGTCGTGCTCGATGCCGGCACGACGACGGACGTCCTCCACGAACTGTTCGACTACGACGTCGAGTCCGAGGACTTCGACACCATCGGCGGCTTTCTCATCCACGAGCTTGGACGCCTCCCGGCCGTGGGCGACGAGGTGCGCGTGGATGGCCTGACGATGCGCGTGCTCAGCATGTCGGGCCGCCGCGTCCGCCGCCTCCGCATCGCCCGCGAGCCCGTGGGTGCGCGCGAAGGCTGAGGCTGCCATCAGGCCGGCCGCGTTCGCTATAGTGCGGGCTCGATGAGCGACGACAACTCCACCGACCTGGCGCAGTGGCTCGCCCTGCGCCGCGCGGGTCTCGGCAGCAGCAATTTCGCCCTCCTGCTCGGCTACTTCGGCACCATCGCCGTGGCCTGGGATGCCCCCGCGGACGAGCTCGCCCGCGCCGGCCTCGAGGCCCAGTTCGCGCGCGCCTTCCAGAAAGCCCGGTCGACCTTCGACCCTTCCCGCGAACTCGACCTGCTGGCGAAACACGATGCCCGCGCCCTCACCTGGCTCGACCCCGCCTACCCGGAGATCCTGCGCCCCATCCCCCAGAGCCCGCCCGTGCTGTTCGTCCGTGGTGCGAAAGGGCCGGAATTCGCCCAGGCCCTGGCCGTCGTCGGCACGCGGCACGTCACGCCCTACGGCCGGCAGGCGTGCGAGGAGTTCTGCACGGAGGTCGCCCAGGCGGGTGTCGCCATCATCAGCGGCCTCGCCCGTGGCGTGGATACCATCGCCCATCGCGTCGCCCTCGAGCAGGGCGTGCCGACGGTCGCCGTCCTCGCGGGCGGAATCGACCAGGTGTACCCGCGGGAGAACCTGGGGCTCGCGAACCGCATCCTCGAAGCCGGCTGCCTGGTGAGCGAATACCCCGTCGGCATTCCCGCCCGCCCGGACTACTTCCCCCGCCGCAACCGCATTCTCTCCGGGCTCGCGCGCGCCACGCTCGTGGTCGAAGCGGGCGAAGGGAGCGGCGCCCTGCACACGGCGAACTGGGCATTCGAACAGCAGCGCGACGTCTTCGCCATCCCCGGGTCGGTGTACTCGCGCCAGAGCGCGGGCACGAACCAGCTCATTCGCGAACAGACCGCGCGGCTCGTGGCCTCCCCGGGCCAGCTCTGCGAGGAGCTCAACCTCGTGAGCGCCTCCGGGCAGTTCCCGCTCCCTGGCGAGCCTGCCCGGCAACCCGCGACGGCGGCGCGCTCGGCATCTCCCACGCCACGCCCGCCGGTGAACGAAGGCGAAGGCCGCGTGCTGCATTGGCTCCAGGAAGGCCCCCGCCACGTCGACGAAGTGAGCCGCGCATCGGGCCTCGCCGTGGCCGAGGTGAGCGCCACGCTCCAGATCCTCGAACTCAAGGGCCTCGTCCGCCAGGACCGCCCGATGGTCTACGCGGCCCTGTGACGGGCCCGTCGCGCCCCGCCCCGGGGGAACCTCCCTCTCGACAGTGGCGCAGAATTATGGATAGGCTCGAAACTCAGCCCGCCGCGAACCGGTCGCGGCAAGGATACGAACTGTGACCACTGCCCCTGAATCACGGGATACCAGGACATCCGGGCCCATCGCCCGGCGTGTGTCCGCGCGCTCCGCCGCACCCGTGTCCGATGCGCCCGCCCGCCGCGGCCGCGCCCGCAACCTCGTCATCGTCGAGTCGCCCGCCAAGGCCCGCACCGTCGAGAACATCCTCGGCAGCGATTACCGCGTCATCGCCTCCGTGGGCCACGTCCGCGACCTCCCGAACTACGGCTATGGCGTCGAGGACTTCGAGACCTTCCGCCCGAAGTACGTCGTCGTGAAGGACAAGAAGCGCGGCGTCGACAAGTCCGACGTGATCGAGCAGATCGCCAGCGCCGCCAGGTCCGCCGACCGCGTCTTCCTCTCCACGGACCCCGACCGCGAGGGCGAGGCGATCTCCTGGCACATCCGCGAAGCGGCCGGCATCCCCGCCGAGAAGACCTCGCGCGTCGTCTTCCACGAGATCACCAAACCCGCGATCGAGGATGCCTTCCGGCACCCCGGCACCCTCAATATGGACCTCGTCGATGCGCAGCAGACGCGCCGCGTGCTCGACCGCCTGATCGGCTTCCCACTGACCTGGTTCGTACAGGGCAAGGTGAGCAAGGCCGCAAGCGCCGGCCGCGTGCAGAGCGTCGCCCTTCGCCTCATCGTCGACCGCGAGCTGCTGATCCGCGATTTCCGCGCCACGGAGTACTGGACCATCTCGGCCGGGCTTTCGCCGCAGACGGGCGGATCGGGGGCGCCCGCCTTCAGCGCGGAGCTGGCGCGACTTCCCGGCATGCCCCGGGGCACGAGCATCCGGCCCGGCACCGGCGAGTTCACGCCCGCCATTCCCGATGAGGCCGCCGCCGGCCGCCTCATCGAGACCTTCAACCGCTCCGCCTTCACCGTTTCGAGCGTGAAGAAGGGCCAGCGTTCGAAGTCGCCCGCGCCGCCGTTCACGACGAGCACCTTCCAGCAGGCCGCGAACAACCGTCTCGGCATGGGCGCGTCGCGCGCGATGTCCATCGCCCAGCAGCTCTACGAAGGCGTCGATGTCGGCTCCGGGCCCGTCGGCCTCATCACCTATATGCGCACCGACTCGGTGAACATCTCGCCCTTCGCTCGCGGCGATGCCCGGGCCTACATCGGCCGTCGCTGGGGCGCGGACTTCGTGCCCCAGAAGGAACGCGTCTACAGCACCCGCTCGAAGGGCGCGCAGGAGGCTCACGAGGCCATCCGGCCGACCGACCCCTCGCGCACCCCGGACGACGTCCGCCGCCACCTCAGCGCCGAGCAGCACCGCGTCTACCAGCTCATCTGGCAGCGCTTCATGGCCAGCCAGATGGCCGATGCGCGCTTCAGCACCGTCGCGGTCGAAATCGAGGCGAAGGAGGGCGCCACCCTTCGCGGCACCTTCCGCTCGAGCGCCCAGCAGCTCATCTTCGCGGGACACCTCGCCGTCTACGGCGTCGATGCCAGCGAACGCGAGGCCGGGCAGGAGGACGAGGACGCCGAAGCCTCGCTCCCCGAACTCGCCGAGGGCGAATCACTCGCGCGCCGCTCTCTCGATCCCCGCCAGCACTTCACCGAACCGCCGCCGCGCTACACCGAGGCCAGCCTGGTCAAGGCGCTTGAGGAGCTCGGTATTGGCCGTCCGAGCACCTACGCCACCATCGTCCAGACCGTCCAGAAGCGGGAATACGTGAAGAAGGAAGGGCGCGCTCTCGTGCCCCTCGAACTCGGCTTCCTCGTGAACGAAATGCTCGTCGAGCACCTGGGGCGCTACGTCGATACCGGCTTCACCAGCGCCATGGAAGAGGACCTCGACGAGATCGCCGAGGGCAAGCGCGAATACGTCGATGTCGTTCGCGAGTTCTGGAGCGCCTTCGAAAAGGACATCGAGCAGGCGAAAGGCGCCGCCGAGAAGCAGCAGGAAGAGACGGACATCCGCTGCACCCTCTGCGGCGAGGCGAACATGGTGATCAAGTGGGGCCGCAACGGGAAGTTCCTCGCGTGCCCCCGCTACCCCGACTGCAAGAACGCGATGCCCGTCAACGAGGCCGGCGAGCCCGTGCCCGTCGCGCAGCCCACCGTCACCGCCTACGACTGCCCGAAGTGCGGAGCTGCGACCATCCAGAAGAGCGGCCCCTACGGCCCCTACATCGACTGCGTTCGCCGCGAGGAGAACGCCTGCGACTTCCGCGCCGGCGTCCCCGTCGGCGTGGCCTGCCCCGAGTGCGTCGATCCGCCCGGGCAGATGGTCGAAAAGCAGGCGCGCAGCGGCAAACGGGGCACCTTCTACGCCTGCTGGAACTACCCCGCATGCAGCTACACGCTGAACGCGATCACCCCGGGCATGAAGCCAGAGCCGCGCGCCCGCGAGGTGATGCTCGAGGCGAACCAGAAGCTGCGCGAGCGCAGCGCCCGCGGCAAGGCCGCCTTCGCCGCCCGCAAGGCGGGGACCGCGAAGGCTCCCGCAGCCACCCGTGCCGCGGCATCCAAGCCGCGCGCCGCAAAGCCCAGGGCCACCACCCCCCGCGCCCGCAAAGCCTCGTAGAGAGAAAAGAGGAAAGAGGAAGAGAAACTGGAGCGAACGTCTGGGCTCGCCCTATTCTCCTTCCTCGTTTCTCTTTTCTCTCTGCTATACTTCCCCTCCAATTTCCCGCGCCGGAGGGCCGTCCCATGTCCCACGTCATGCTCCTCGTCGGCACCCGCAAGGGGCTCTTCATCCTCGACTCCACGGACGGCCGCCAGACCTGGGCGCAACGCGGCCCCTTCTGCGAAAACTGGCCGATCATGCACGCCGCATGGGACCCGGAGGCGGGCGCAATCGTCGCCGGCGGCGGCAACGCCTGGTTCGGACCTGCCGTCTGGAAGAGCGCCGACTTCGGCGAAACGTGGACCCATTCCAGCCAGGGGATCGTCTACCCCGAGGGCGAAGAAGGGATCGTCTCAGTCTGGAGCCTTGCCCGCGGCGCCGACGGGCTCTACGCCGGGGTCGAACCGGCCGGCCTCTTTCGCAGCAAAGACTCCGGCGAGACCTGGTCCGAAGTCACGGGCCTGCGCGCGCACCCGTCCCGCCCGGACTGGATGCCCGGCGGCGGCGGCCTCATCCTCCATCGTGTCATCCCCGACCCGGCCGACCCGGCGAAGATGATGATCACGATCTCGGCGGCCGGCGCCTTCGCCACCGAGGACGGCGGCGCCACCTGGGAGCCGCGCAACAAGGGCGTGCTCATGTCCTTCGCCCCCGAGGAGACCATCGAGGCCGAGGTGGGGCAGTGCGTCCACCGCATCGTGCGCGATGCTGCTGGCACCCTGTTCCAGCAGCACCACGGCGGTGTCTACCGCAGCGACGACGAAGGCCGCCACTGGACGAGCATCGCGGCCGGCCTGCCTTCGGACTTCGGCTTTGCCATGACCGCGCATCCCCGCACCCCGGGTACCGTGTTCGCCATCCCGCTCCAGGGCGACAACGCCCGCTACGTGCCCGGCGCGCGCGCGGCCATCTGGCGGACGAAGGACGGCGGCGCCAGCTGGCAGGAGATCACCGCCGGCTTCCCCGCCGAGCCGATGTACCTCAACGTCCTCCGGGGCGCCCTCACGAACGACACCCTCACGCCGGCGGGGATCTATTTTGGTAGCGCCACCGGCCAGCTCTTCGCGAGCAGCGACGACGGCGACACCTGGCGCCAGCTCCCGGGCCTGCTCCCGGTCATCTCATCGGTCGAAGCCGTCGTTCTCGAGGAGTAGCCGTGGCCGAGGTCATCCTTCCGGCCGCCCTCGGGCGCCTCTTCCCCGGCCTGGGCCGCCGCGAACCCGCCGAGGGCGGCCATGTCGCCGCGCTCCTCACGGACCTCGACGCCCGCTTCCCCGGCCTGCGCGACCGCATCGCCGACAGCTCACCCGCCATTCGCCGCCACATCGCCGTCTTCGTGGACGGCGAACGCGGTGGCCTCGACACGGAGGTCGGCCCGCGCTCCCGGGTCGAATTCCTCGCCGCCATCAGCGGGGGCTGACCTGATCGACCCACCGCCCGCCCGGGGCTACCGTGGGCCCATGGCGTTCAGCTTCACGCTCACCTCCCGCCACGCGTCGCCGGTCGCTCCCCGGACAGGCCGGGTGAGGACCGCCCACGGCAGCTTCGAAACGCCGGCATTCATGCCGGTCGGCACCCTCGCGACCGTGAAGTCACTCCTCCCCGGGGATGTCGCCGCCACGGGCGCGGGCATCCTCCTCGTGAATGCCTACCACCTGTACCTACGCCCCGGCCACGACCTCATCGAACGGCTCGGCGGCGTCCACCAGTTCATGGACTGGCACGGCCCCATCCTCTCCGATAGCGGCGGCTTCCAGGTCTTCAGCCTCGCCAAACTCGGCCGGGTCGAGGAGCGCGGGCTGACCTTCCGTTCGCACATCGATGGCTCCGAGCACTTCTACAGCCCCGAGGTGGCGATGGCCGTCCAGCGCGCGCTTGGCGTCGATATCGCCATGCCCCTGGACCATGTGCTCGAAGGCACCGCCCCCGAGTTCGCCGCCCGCGAAGCCGCGGAACGCACGCTTCGCTGGTACGAACGCAGCCGCGAAGCCGCCGGCCCGCTCGCCACCTTCGGCATCGTGCAGGGCGGCGTGCACCGCGAGTTGCGGCGCTGGCACGCGCGCGAACTCGCCGCCCTGGACGCCCCCGGCTACAGCATCGGCGGCCTCTCCGTCGGCGAAACGAAGAGCGAGATGTGGGCGATGACCGAGGCCGTGACCGCCGAGCTCCCGATCGCGAAGCCGCGCTACCTGATGGGCGTCGGCAGCCCCGAGGACCTCGTGCACGCCGTCGCGCGCGGCGTCGACATGTTCGATTGCGTGCTCCCGGCGCGGCTCGGCCGCAATGGTGCGCTCTTCACGCCCGATGGCCGCGTCTCCATCGGCAACGCCCGCTTCCGCGAACAGCCTTCGCCCGTGGATGCGGAGTGCGACTGCCTCGCCTGCACCCGCTTCTCCGCGGCCTACCTGCACCACCTCTTCCGCAACGACGAGCTCCTCGGCTACCGGCTGGCGACGATCCACAACATCCGCTTCCTCGTCCGGCTCTGCGAACGTATGCGAGGGGCGATCCGCGACGGCGAATTCGATGTCTTTGCCGCCGAATTTCTCGCCCGCTACCGCACCGCAGACGAAGCCGTCCGCGCCGATCAGCGCTCCCGCTGGACCGCCCGGCAGCGCGCCGGATCGCCCCCGGCGTGACCGGCCCGCCCGCGTCGATTGCCGAGGCCGCCACCCGCACCCGGCTGCTGGTCACCGTCTACGCGCTCGACACCCTGACCGCCCTCGCCGTCCTCGCCTATGGCAACGCCGCCTACCTCATCGACGAGCTGAACGCGGCGGACGCCGTTCCCGCCTTTGCGCTCGCCCTGTACGGCCTCTGCAAGACCGCGTCCGCTCCCGTCGCCGGGCGAGTCTTCGACCGCGCCGGCCCCCGCGCCACGCTCGGCGCCGGCACCGGGATGCTCGCGGCCGGGCTCGCCGTGATCCTCCTGACGCATAGCACGCCCGGGTATCTCGTCGCCCTTGCGCCGATCTCCGCCGGCCTCGGGTTCGCCTGGCTGGTCGTCTTCGCCACGATGGGCCGCCTCACCACCGCCGAGGGACGGGCGAGCGAGACGGGATTCATCGCCGTCGCCTCGATCTTCGCGGTGGCATCCGGGTTTGGCGGCGCCGGCCTGGTCGCCGAGACGGGGCTCTGGTGGCTCCCGTTCTGCATCGCCCTCGCGCTCGGCGGCGTCGCCGCCGCCGCGAGCGCGCCCCTCGCCCCCTCCGGCCGGGCGCACCGGCCATCGATGACGGAGGGCGATGCGGTGGCCGTATCCCCGGTGGCGCACACCGCGGGCGCGCCGCGGGCCGCGGCCACCGCCGTCCTGCTCCATTTCGCCGTGGCCACCGCCGTCGCCG
>JAYRRO010000101.1:0-5773 GCA_041910095.1 Dehalococcoidia bacterium | reverse complement strand
GATCGTCCGGGCGCTGGCGCTGGAGTAGCCGGGTTCAGCCGCCGGCGGCGCGGGGCGGACGGCGGCGCGGGGGAGGTTGCGATGGCGCGGCGGCATCCGGGAGGGCGCGCGCGGACCGGCGGGTGGCTTCGTAGTGGGCTTTGACGGCGGGCGCGCACTCGGGACAGAGGGTGTAGGCGACGATGCCGCCGCGCCAGCCGAGTTCGCGGCCACACCACGCGCAGAAGAGGTTGGCCTTGTGCTCGCCGCGCATGGAACCCTCCGGCGCCCCGGCCCTTCCCCGCTGCGGTTGTACGCCCGTGCCGTCATCCAAACGAGGGCCGGACGGTGAAGATTTCGCGCGGGACGGGCTTCAGCCTTCGTCGTGGAAGGAGCGTTCGCCCGCGCGAATGTGGACGGCGAGCTGGTTCTCGCGCGGGGGGATGGGGCAGGACCAGGCGTCGTTGTAGGCGCAGTAGGGGTTGTAGGCGTAGTTGAAGTCGATGTGCACGCGCCCGCCGGGGAGGGGTTCGACATCGACGTAGCGGCCGGCGCCGTAGGTCTCGGTGCCGCGGCCGGCATCCTGGAAGGGGAGGAAGAAGGCATCGCCGGCGGGGGTCGCGAAGAGCGTGAGCGTGACGGCGCGGCCATCGACGGTGAAGGCGATGCGGCCCCAGCGGACATAGGCGGCGGTCTCGCCGTCACTGGTTTGCATCTCCACCAGCTCAGGCTCGTCGAAGCGTTCGGGTTCGAGGTCGAAGATAAGCGCGGGGTTTTCCGGGTAGTAGCGGAGGCCCGTGAAGGCCGGGCGCTGCGCTGGCAGCAGCGGCGACTCGGGAGAGGAGGCGAAGGAGGCGTCCTTGCGGGCGCGGAAGGCGGCGAGTTCGGACATGAAGGGCAACTCCTTCGGAGAGCGTAGCGGATGGGCGAGGGCCGGCGGGCCTGTTGCCGCTACCCCGGTGTGCCGTAGCATTACGTCAGATACCCGCATTCGTGGCCGCGCTTATCGAGATGGGGTGGAGGGACCGGCCCTTTGAAGCCCCGGCAACCTGCCGCAAGGTAAGGTGCCAATTCCGGCCTCCGTTGGGAGGAAGATGAGAGCGACAGCGCTCGAACTCGGATCGGCCCACGCGGAAACAGGAGAACCCACGATGGCTTCCCTTCCGGGCCGCATGGTCATGCTCTAGCCCCTCGCTGAAGGGGCTCCCCGCGTCCCAACCGTCCCGCGCCGTCGCACCGTAGCGCCGTGCGAGCGCCGATCGCCCACCGTCCCCGTGGGCCTCGCGGAGTTTGAGCATGTCGTACGCCACTGCCCTTCGTTGTCGCGAATGTCATCGCGAATACCCACTCGCCGCGCAGCACGTCTGCGAGTTCTGTTTCGGGCCCGTCGAGGTCACGTATGACTACGACCGCCTTCGCCGCAACGTGACGCGCGAATCGATCGAGCGCGGCCCGGCAAGCCTCTGGCGCTACCGGGACTTCCTGCCGGTGGATGCGGATGCGGCGATCGATATCGGCGCGGGGTATACGCCCCTCATTCGCGCGAAGAACCTCGGCAAGGCGCTGGGGCTGAACAACCTCTACATCAAGAACGACACCGTGAACCCGACGTGGTCGTTCAAGGACCGCGTGGTGGCCGTCGCGGCGAGCCGGGCGCGAGAGCTGGGCTTCCAGAAGCTGGCCTGCGCGAGCACGGGCAACCTCGCCAACAGCGTGAGCGCGCACGCCGCCGCGGCCGGGATGGAAGCGGTGGTCTTCATCCCCACGAACCTGGAGCTGGGCAAGGTGCTCGGCTCGCTCATCTATGCGCCGACGCTGGTGAAGGTGCGCGGCAACTACGACGACGTGAACCGCCTCTGCGCCGAGCTCGCGGGGCAGTACGAATGGGCGTTCGTGAACGTGAACGTGCGGCCGTACTACTCGGAAGGTTCGAAGACGCTGGGGTTCGAAGTGGCCGAGCAGCTGGGCTGGCGCGCGCCGGACCACTGCGTCGTGCCGATGGCGAGCGGGTCGCTCTACGTGAAGATTCGCAAGGGGCTGGAGGAGCTCGCGAAGGCGGGCATCATCGATGAGCCGAAGACGCGCATGAGCGGCGCGCAGGCGACGGGCTGCTCGCCGATCGCGACGGCGTGGCAGGAGGGGACACTGAACTTCCGCCCGCAGAAGCCGGACACTATCGCGAAGTCGCTGGCCATCGGCAACCCGGCGGATGGGTACTACAGCCTGGTGCAGCTGCGGGACACGAACGGCGGCTGCGGCAACGTCACGGACGAGGAGATCATCGCGGGGATGAAGCTGCTGGCCGAAACGGAGGGGATTTTCGGCGAGACGGCGGGCGGCGTGACGATTGCGAGCCTCAAGCAGTTGGCGGAGCGCGGTACTATTCACCCCGACGAACTGACGGTCGCGTTCATCACGGGCGCGGGGTTCAAGACGGTGGAAGCCGTGGTGGACCACCTGCAGCCAGCGCTGGAGATCGACCCGACGATCGAAAGCTTCGACCGCGCGTACGCGGCGGGCCATCTCACGGAGGCAATTGCCTGATGTCGGTCAAGCGGGTGCGATTCACCTTCCCGGAAGCCCTGATCCAGGAGCCCGTCATCTACCTGATGGGCCACGAATTCCGCGTCATCACGAACGTGCGCATGGCGGACGTAGACGAGAAGACGGGGTGGGTGATCCTCGAGCTGGAGGGCGATGCGGACGAAATCGACCGCAGCCTCGCCTGGGCGCAGGCGAAGGGCGTGCGCATCGACCCGGTGACGGGGGACGTCGTCGAGGGGTAGCGGGCGCGAACGGACCAACCAGACACCATCGCGGGCGGACGTCGCGGCGCGGCGCCCTTCGCGGCCACTTTTGCCAAAGGAGAAGTGACATGGCCCTCAATGTGCGTGTTCCCCAGCCGCTCCGGAACCTGACCGGCGGCGCATCGACCGTTCAGAGCTCGGGCGGGACGCTGAGCGACTGCGTGAGCGCGCTCGAGGCGAGCTACCCGGGCATCCGGGACCGCCTGCTGGACGAAGGCGGCGAGATCCGCCGCTTCGTGAACATCTTCGTGAACGGCGATGACGTGCGCTTCCTTTCGGGGCTGGAGACGGCGCTGAAGGACGGGGACGAGGTGAGCATCGTGCCGGCGGTGGCGGGGGGGTAGGAGTTCCCGGTTCCCAGTTCCCAGGGGTCAATCCCGGGAGGCGGGCAGGCTGCCGTGAAGGCGGGCTGCCCGTTTTGCGTCCCGGCGGACGCCGCTGCCAGGAAACGAAGGGATGGCGGGCGCGCGGCGAAGGGTGGTGCTTTCGCCGCCAGTTGGGGAAGGCAAAGCGGGCCACGTGGGCGTAATTCACACAAAAAAGCTAGCCGGAACTAATATCACATTCCCCTGTGATGGTGAGCCTGCAAAGTTGGATTTACATCGGCAGGAGGATGTAAACCATGCGGCAGCACCAGAACTTCGTCGCGGGAACAGTAGCGGCGATCATCATTGTGCCGCTCGCGGTCCTGTTCAGCTTCGCCGTCACCGCCGGGCGCACGTCGGCGGGCGGCACGGGCGGGGCGAACGGCGCGGGCGGGAGCATCTCGATCGAGCTCGGCGACCTGTATGTGAAGCCTTCGAAGATCAGCGTGCCCCAGGGCCAGAAGGTCACGCTCGTGGTCACGAATGCGGGCAGCGTCCAGCACGACCTGAAGGTGAACGGCACGGACGGGACGGAACTCATCGCTCCCGGGAAGAGCCAGACCATCGAGATCGGGCCGTTCGATGGCCCGGCACAGGCGTGGTGCACGGTGCCCGGCCATAAGCAGGCGGGCATGCTGCTGAACATCGAGGTCGCCGGCGCGGCGGCGAGCAGCGGCGGCGGCACGCATGCGATGACCGCCACCCAGAACAGCAACAACGCCAAAATCGACGCCAACGCCACGCCCGCGGCGGGCTGGAAGCCGTTCGACCCGGCCCTGAAGCCGGCGCCGGGTGGCACCGAGCACAAGATCACGCTCACGGCCGAGGAGACGGTGGTCGAGGTCGCGCCGGGGGTGAAGCAGCAGATGTTCACCTTCAACCAGCAGTTCCCGGGGCCCGTCATCCGGGCGAAAGTGGGCGACGTCGTCACCGTGACGCTGCAGAACAAGGGGACGATGGGCCACAGCATCGACTTCCACGCGAGCAAGGTCGCCTGGAACGACGAGATGCGGACCATCAACCCGGGCGAGTCGCTGGTGTACCAGTTCGAGGCGAAGCACGCGGGGGCGTTCATGTACCACTGCGGAACGGCGCCGGCCCTGCACCACATCGGCAATGGCATGCACGGCGCGATCATCATCGACCCGCCGGGGCTGGCGCCGGTGGACCATGAGTACATCTTCATGCAGTCGGAGCTCTACCTCGGGCCGAACGGCGAGGCGGGCGACCTGGACAAGATGATGGCCGAGCAGTTCGACGCCGTGGTGTTCAACGGGTACTACAACCAGTACAAGTTCGCGCCCATCCGCGTGGAACCGGGCCAGCGCATTCGCGCCTGGGTGGTCGATGACGGTCCCTCGGAGAACAGCGCGTTCCACATCGTGGGCACGGTGTTCGACACGATGTTCAAGGAAGGGGCCTACACGCTGAGGCCGGACGCGAGCAAGGGCGGCGCGCAGGCGCTGGACCTGCAGCCTTCCCAGGGTGGGTTCGTGGAGTTCACCTTCGATGAGAAGGGGTTCTATCCCATCGTCACGCACAAGTTCGCGAACGCGAGCAAGGGCGCGCTGGGGCTCTTCCAGGCGGGCGATGTGACGCTCGCGGCGGGCGCCGGGCACTAGACCGAAGGGTGCGCGACGCAGTGGCGAAGCCGGGCAGCAGTGGCCCGGCTTCGCCGCGTCCGGGGCCTATTCGTCGCGGAAGTTGAGGTAGTAGCGGCTCGGGGTGGGGCCCTCCTGGTGCTGGTACTTGCTGCCCGCCGCGGTCGAGCCGTAGGGGTGCTCGGCCGGCTCGGTGAGCCGCAGGAACGAAATCTGCGACACCTTCATGCGGTGGTATAGCATGATCGGCAGGTTCGCCACGTTCGAAAGCTCGAGCGTGAGCGCGCCATCCCAGCCCGGGTCCACGTAGCCCGCGGTCGAGTGGATAAGCAGCCCCAGGCGCCCGAGCGACGACTTCCCTTCGAGCCGCCCGACGATGAAGCCGGGCAGGCGGACGCGTTCGTACGTGACGGCGAGGGCGAACTCGCCCGGGTGGAGGACGAAGGGGCGGTCGTCGTCGATGGTGACCAGCTCGGTCAGGTCCGGGTACTCCTTTTTCACATCGATGAACGGGATCCGGGAGTTGCGGAAGACGCGGAACTGGTTGCCGAGGCGGAGGTCGACGGAGGCGGGCTGGATGGCGTTCGGGCCGAGCGGGTCGATGACGATGCTGCCAGCCTCGAGTTCGCGGCGGATGGTGCGGTCGCTGAGAACCATGCCCGGAAGGCTAACGGCAGCGCGGCGAAGGGGGCAGTGGGCGAACGTTCAGGATGCGCGCCGGGCCTCGTCGAGGGCGGCAAGGAAGGCGGCCTGGGCACGGAGCGCGGGCAGGTGGCGCAGCATCCACGGCTCGCCGCGGGTGGCCATGGCGGCGGCGATGGCGGCATCGCTCGCGCCGGGGAGGCGTTCGCGCCAGGGTTGGATGGCCCGTGCGGGAGCGGGAGCCGATTCGTGTGCCATGCCGTCAGTGTGGCCCCGCGCCGCGACATGGCCTGTCGCGTCTGTCAGGGGAGCGTGGCCGTGCATGCCGCGCTCGACCAGACCCAGTAGGCGGCGCCGGCGTCGATGGTGGCCAGGGTGT
>JAYRRO010000100.1:0-2983 GCA_041910095.1 Dehalococcoidia bacterium | reverse complement strand
CTCGTGGGCATCCCGCTGCTGATCCTCACCATGTACGGCTGGTGCCTCGCCGCCGATGGCGAACGGCTATTGTCGAATCTGCTCCTGCGAACCCACATCCCCCGGCTGGCCTTCCCCGAGAGCGGCTCGCTCTGGGACTGGAGCCGCCTCAAGCGCCGCCTCGCCAATCCGCTCACCTGGAAGGCGCTCATCTTCCTCTTCCTGCGCTTCCCCCTCGGCACCCTCTCCTTTGTCCTCATTTGCCTGCTGGCGGTGCCCGTTTCGCTGGTCGCGGCGCCCGTAACCGCCGCGCTCGGCGCCGGCATGGAACTCGGCCCCGGCGGCCGCCTGGACGAATGGTGGCAGGCCCTGCCCTTCGCCGCCGCCGGCATCCCGCTCGCCGTGGCGATGCTCCACGCGCTGAACTGGTTCGCGGTCGTCAACGGCCGCCTCGCCTCCGCGTTGCTCACCGGGGGGCGTCCCGCCGAGGCCGTCGCCGAGCTTCCGTCCGCCATCGCCGCTGACCCGGCCCCTCCCGCACCCGCCACGCTCGCCGAGATCCCGCCTGCCACCGTGCTGCTCGCGCCCACGCTGCCCGCCGCGAAGCCGGATACCGCGCGCGAGTCTTCCGCGGAGGCGATTCCCGATCCCGCCGCCGAAGCCGAGCCGCTCGCGCCGCCCGCCGCCGAGGCTTCCCCGGAGCCGCGCCTCTCGGTGGATGTCGCCATGCGCATCGTCACCGTCGAAGGGCGCCGGGTGGAACTCACGCCGCGGGAATTCGACCTCATCGCCCTCTTCGTCCAGAACCCCAATCGCCCCTTCAGCCGCGACGAGCTCCTCGATCGCATCTGGAAGCACGACTTCGAAGTCACCGACCGCACCATCGACACCCACGTCCAGCGCCTCCGCAAGAAGCTGGGCGCCGGTGCCGTGGCCATCCGCACCGTCTGGGGCGTCGGGTACCGTTTCGATCCCGCCGCCACTGAAGAGGAGGCCGCGCCGGGACCGTGACACAGGCCCTCGGCACGACCGGCCGCGCCCTGCCAGGATCCCCTGGCCATCCTCATCCCTCGCCCGGAGCCCCCGTCATGCCCGCCGTCCCGCCTTTTCTCCTTCCTCCGTTCTCTTTTCACTCGCCATGACGGCCGTCGAACGGAAGGTCTGGACCGCCGCGCTCCCTGAGATGCGCCTCGCCTGCCTCGAACGTGAATGCGCCGGCGCCCCCGAACAGGCGGCAACGGTCGACGAGCTCTGGGACGCCTTCAACACCTGGCGCGTCGAATCCCGGCCCGCCCTCGGCCGGATCGACATCGCCGCGCTTGGTTTCATCATGGACCGCGACGATGGCGCCCTTCTGCTGCGCGCCGCCGTCCCCATCCGCGCCGACTACGTGCCCGCCCCACCGGCGCGCACCCTGCTGTTTCCCGGCGGCGCCTTCGTCTACGCCTACGCCGACCAGACCGATGAGATCCCGTCCGCCTTCGAGACCGTCCGCGAGGCCCTCGCGGAATACAACCTCGAACCCGCCAGCGGCCCCATCGAGGTGTACAAGTTCCACTACAACCTCGACCAGCACCCGTGCGACTGTGGCTACCTGGTCGACCTCCCGGGGCTCGAACCAGTGCGCGCCCATGCGCCGTTGCCCATCGCGCGGTAGGCTTTCGCGCGGAAACGGGGGATCGCATGCACCTGCAGACCATCGACCACATCGTCATCGCCGTCGAAGACGTCGCGAAGGCCCGCGAGCCCTTTGAACGCCTCGGCCTCACCCTCACCCCGGTCATGACCCACGGCGACGGCGCCACCCGCAACACCGTCTTCTTCGCCGGGAACGAGACGACCGAGTTCTACGTCGAACTCCTCGGCATCGCCGACCCGGAGGCCGCCTCGGCCAGCCCCCGGGGCCAGGCCCTGAAGCGAACGCTCGAACGCGGCGGCGGCGCGCACTCCATCATGCTCAGCACCGAAGACCTCGCCTCCGCTCGCGGCTCCCTCGCCGCGCTCCCGGGCGGTTTCGACGAGTCCACCGTCACCCGCGCCGACGGCTCCGTCATCGCGACGGTTCTGCGCCCGGTCGACCCCTCTTCCGCGGGCTGTCCCTTCGGAATCATCGCCTACACCGAGCGCCTGGATGTCCGGCGCAACCGCCACCGCGACGCCGGCCTCTTCGCCAACCCCCTCGGCATCCGTCGCATGGACCACCTGGCCGCCGTCGTTCACGACCTCGAAGCCGCGGGGCGTGTTTGGAATACAGTGCTTGGTGTGCCCACCTTCGGGCAGGTCCGAGGCACGGGCATGGTCATCCAGCAGATGAAGGTCGGCGACGCCATTCTCGAGTTCCTCGGACCGGATGGCCCCGAGAGCCGCATCCTTCAGCGCCCGCCGGGGCTCGCCGCCATGGCCGCCTTCGAAGTCGCCGACATCCAGGCCGCCGTCGCCCACGCCCGCTCGCGCGGCTTCTCCCCGGGCGACCCCGGCCCCGGCCCGTTGCCGGGCACCAACGTCGCGACCGTTCCCGCCACGGAACTCGGCTTCGGCCTGCAGCTGCTGCAGTACGTGTGACATACGAAGGAGGCGCCCCTTGAGCGCCTCCCCCGGAATTGTGGCCGCTGCGACTAGCCCGGGAGTTCGACGGGCGGCGGCCGCCACGTCTCCCGTTCGAGGCCCTGGAGCATATCCCGCCGTGCGCGATTCATCGGTTCCGGCGTGTCCCGCTCGCGGGTATGTCCTTCCCATGCGCCCGTGACGAAGTCCTTCGCGGCGGACAGGACTTCGCCGCGAACGAACCCGGCAAGCCCTGTGGCCCCCTTCGTCGCGCCCTTCGCCGCCATCCTCCGCGCGATGCCCGGGCCCTCGTCGTGGCCCTTCGCCTGCTCTTGCCCGCCCCCATCGCGATGCAGCGCCGCCGCTGCCGCGAAGCCCGCCGCCGCCGCTCCCGCGACCAGCACCCGGGGGTGCTGCGCAACGGTCGAATCGCTGCCCCTGTCCGAAGTCGCGACCGCGG
>JAYRRO010000099.1:0-8289 GCA_041910095.1 Dehalococcoidia bacterium | reverse complement strand
CCCACTTGGTGAGTTGATCGAGGGCCACCACGGCGGCGGCGATCAGCAGGAACCAGGCATCGCGCGGGCGGACGGCGAAGTGGCGGGACGCGGGCGCCGGTCGGTGAGCGGTGAGGTCTTCCACCCGACCATGGTACGGAACAGGCGTGGTGGCGTCGCGCGGGCCGCGTACAGGCATCTTACGCACGACAAACGCCCGCCGGCGATGGGGGGCGTTCGTCGTGGGGGAGGGACCACGGGCTCAGGCTTCGATGAGCTCGCTGGCGGCGGCGCCTTCGGCCCCGGGGCGGCCCATGCAACGGTATTCGAAGCCGGCAGCGCGCATGGCCGCGGGGTCGAGGTAGTTGCGGGTGTCGACGAGCAGGGCGCGCTCCATGTGGGCGGCGATGGCATGCCAGGGGAGCATGCGGAACTCCGGCCAGTCTGTGGCGAGCACGACGGCGTCGGCGCCAGCGGCGGCTTCCGCGGCATCGAGCGCGAAGGTGGCGTGCGGCGCCAGCGCGAGCAGGCGGGCGGCCGGCACCACGGGGTCGACAACGGTGACGTGCGCGCCCTCGAGATGGAGGAGGTTCGCGAGCTCGATCGCGGGCGAGTTGCGGAGGTCGTCGGTGTTGGCCTTGAAGGCCGCGCCGAGGACGGCCACGCGGCGGCCTTCGAGGTCGCCAAGGGCCTGGCGGACCTTCTGGACGGCGCGCAGGCGCTGGTCGTGGTTGATATCCATGACGGAGCGGAGGAGCTGGGGATGGGCACCGTGGACGGCCGCCATGTGGGCGAGCGCCTTCACGTCCTTGGGGAAGCAGCTGCCGCCCCAGCCCAGGCCGGCCTTCAGGAACTGGCCGCCGATGCGCGTGTCCATACCCATCCCGCGGGCGACTTCCTCGACATCGGCGCCGAGGGTCTCGCAGATGGAGGCGATTTCATTGATGAAGCTGATCTTGGTCGCGAGGAACGCGTTGGAGGCGTACTTGATCATCTCGGCGGTGCGGATATCGACGCGCTGGACGATGGGGTTGAGTGGGGCGTAGAGGGCGGCGACGCGGTCCATGGCGTCGCGGTCATCGGAACCGAGCACGACGCGGTCGGGCTCCATGAAGTCCTTGATGGCGCTGCCTTCGCGAAGGAATTCGGGGTTGGAGACGACGGCGATGGAGCGGCAGCCGGCGCGTTCGGCCATGCCCGCCACGAGGTCCCCGGTGCCGATTGGCACGGTGGACTTATTGACGATGATGGAGCCGGTGCGGAGGCGGGCGGCGACGGTGCTGACGGCATCGCGCACGGCGCGGATATCGGCGGCGCCTTCCTGTGCCTCGGGCGTGTTGACGGCGATGAAGACGATGCGGGCATCGAAGATGTCGGGATAGGTGGCGGCGAACGTGAGGCGTCCGGCCTCGATGCCGCGCTGGAGGAGTTCCTCGAGGCCGGGCTCGTGGATGGGGCTGCGGCCCTGCTGGAGGAGCGCGACGCGCGAGGGGTCGGTATCGATGCAGTGGACGGTGTGGCCGAGTTCGGCGAAGCAGGCGGCGGAAACAGCCCCGACGTACCCACACCCAATGACCGCGATGCTCGTCATCTCTCAGCTCCTTGCGGGGATGCCCCGTGTCACTGGTAACGATGAGCGGGAGCCGTTGATTGGCCGTTGAGGGGCGGTGGCAGGCGGGTTATTGGCCGGTAGCGGAAGCGCGCGTGCCGCCCGTGGGCGTGCGGCTGGCCAGGGCACCGGCTTCGGACACCTCCACGGGGCCGTGCCGGAGTCTCCCGGCGATCACGCGGAACGAGACAGCGGCGAACGCGGGGATGTCATCGAGGAGGTAGCGGCGCCAAAGACGGCGAGGGTCCTGGGCGAGCCGCGCGACCCACTCGGCGCCGATGGCCTGGAGGAACGCCGGGGCTCGACGCTTGATGCCGGCATAGAAGTCGAAGGTGCCGCCGATGCCGATCCAGACGGCGCCGGGAGCGGCATCGAAGTGTTCGGCGGAGAAACGCTCCTGCCGCGGGCAGCCGAGGGCGACAAGGACGACGTCCGGGCGCGCAGCGGCGATCTGGGCGTGGTAGGCGGCCACTTCGCCGGCAGACAGGGCACGAAACGGCGGGCAGACCTGGAGCACGAAACGGACGCCGGGGTAGCGCGCTTCGAGGGCACGGGCGCCGGCGGCGGCGACTTCGGGAGTCGAGCCAAAAGAGGCGACGCGGAGCCCTCCGCGGGCGGCGCCGCGTTCGCAGATCTCGGCGACGAGGTCGACGCCGGTGACGCGGCGAGCGTGGGTGGCGCCGGCCAGGCGCGCGAGCCAGGCGACGGGAGCCCCATCGGCGACGACGAGGCTGGAGGTGGCGAGATCGGCGCGGAGCACGGCATCGCGGCGAGCGCGGGCGACGAAGTCGAGGTTCGCGGTGGCGACGCGGAGCCCGGCTCCGGCGTCGATAGCATCCATGCAGAGGTACGCGGCGTCATCGAGGTCGCCGTTGAGGACAGCGAGCGGGCCCACCGGAACGTGGGCGGTACGGGGGGCGGGGTGGAGCACGTAGCGGCGCATGGCTCAGCTCGCCAGCTGCCGGGTCTGTTCGCCGGCCATGCGCAGCGCGTACCCGATGGACTGCTGCGAGACGATTTCGAAGGGCACACCGCCGGCATCGCGGAGCTTCTTGCGGATGTGGGAGAGGTGGGTCTTGAGGAGCGCGGCGTCGGGGTCATCGAGCGACTCCCAGCCGAAGACGAGGAGGCGGTCGATGGGGGCGATGTTGGGGTGGTGCTGGCAGAGGCAGTAGAGGAGGCGGCGCTCAAGCCGCGTGAGCGGGAGGGCTTTGCCGTTCTTGGTGGCGGCGAAGGCATCGAGGTCCACTTCGAGGTCGCCCAGGTGGATGCCGCCCGCGGCGTGCCCCGGCGCGCTGCGCACGCTCGCCCAGCTCTCGAGGCGGAGGATGACCTCGTAGGGGTTGTAGGGGCTGAGGATGACGTCGTTGGCGCCTGCCTTGAGCGCCATGATCGGTGGCCGGGACGGCGACCGTTCGGTAATGAGCACAATTGGAACTTCGGGGAACTGGTGCCGCAGCCGCTCGAGCGCCTGGATGGCGGTGTCATCGAGGTCGGCGAGGGAGACGATGGCGGCGGAGGGCTCGAAGGGGAGCCGGTCGAAGAGCCGCTGGATGCCGGGCACGCAGACAGGCTGATGGCCGCGGCGCTGGGCAACGAACATCAGGAGGTCGGCGGCGGCGGGATCAGGCTCGGCGATCGCGAGGCGCATGGCGGGCTCCGGCGGGCTAGACGGGCGTGAAGCTGTAGCCGACGCCGTGGACGGTGTGGATGGTCTCCTCGTTCCCACCGGCGTTGCGGATCTTCTGGCGGATGGAACTCACGTGGCCCTTGAGGAGCGTGGCGTCGTTGACGTTCTTGTAGCCCCAGATCTCCTCGGACAGGAACGCGTGGGAGAGGACCTGGCCGGGGTAACGGACGAGCTGGCAGAGCAGTTCGAATTCGAGCCGCGTGAGGTTGAGGTTGATGCCGTCGAGGTACGCGGCCTGGTTGGTGACATCGAGTTCAAGGCCGAGCGCCTGGATGCGCTGGGGGGCCTGCTTCGCGGGAGCGCCATTGCCGGTGCAGCGGCGCGACACGGCGCGCACGCGGGCGAGAAATTCGCTCGGGTGAAACGGCTTGGTGATGTAGTCATCGCCGCCGGCGTTGAAGCCCGCGACCACGTCGGAGGAGCGGTCGAGGGACGAGAGGAAGATGACGGGCAGGGCGGGCTGGGACTCGCGGAGCTTCTTGCAGACTTCGAGTCCAGAGCCATCGGGAAGGAGGACATCGAGGACGGCGAGGCCGGGTTGCTTGCTCGAGGAGAAGCGAAGCGCGGCGGATCCCGAGCCCGTGACGACGACATCGTGGGAGTCGCGTTTCAGGGTCTGCGAGATGATCTCGGCGTAGTCCTCATCGTCTTCGACAACCAGGACGAGCATGGAGGGTCCTCCCTTCGGGCTCGGCGCGCTCCGCGGCCACCGCGCGGCGCGCCCGGACGGGCGGCGCGAGCGGCCCGCCGCGGCGGGTCACGAACCTTCCTCAGAGGTATCGGCAGGCGCGGGCGGGCTCTTGACGGACGGCGGTGGCCAAAACGGCCACGGGAAAGGACCCGGCGGCCATGGAGCAGGCGATGGCGCCGGATGTCCACGGGCGCACCCGCCGGTTAACCAGCGTGCCACCCGATCTCAACGGGATTCCGCCCATGGGTGGTGATCATCGGCGGGACAGATTGGAGGAGAGCTATGGTGATCGCCGCGAACCGGCCTTCGCCGGCGGGCATCCAACCAGGGCTGACGGCGCTCGTCGTCTATCTGCGGCCTGCGCCGCGGGGACGGTTGCTGACGACGCTGGCGGAGCTCGGGATTTTCGTGACCGAATACCAGGGGCCGACGGGGTTCCGGGAGATGGCAGCGCGGATGCGGGCGGACGTGGGGGTACTGGTGGCGGGACATGCCGATGAGCACGGCGATGTCGCGCGCGAGCTGATGGAGCAGGTCGGGCCGAGCCTGGTGGTCTGCGTGCCATCGGGCGCCGACCCGAACGAGTACCTGGAACTGGGCGCGATGACGGCGCTCACGGATGACGAGCTTGGCGATGTGGGCCGGCTGGCGATCGTGGCGCAGCGCGCGCGAATGCTGCGCTCGGCGCCGCGGCCGCCGGGCGACGGCATCGTCTTCGGGGATATTGAGATGCGGCTCTCGCCGCCGGCGCTGCGGCGGGGCCGGGTGTCGGTGCCGCTTTCGCGTTCCGAGCGCGAAGTCGTGCGGGTGCTGGCGGCGAACCTGGGGCGGCCGGTTTCACAGGCCGAGCTGGAACGTCACGCGTGCCCGGGAGTGCCCGCGCACCCGGGATTCCTGAAGGCTGTGGTGCTGCGCGTGCGGCGGAAGGTGGAGGAGATCGGCGGCGACCCGCTGCTCCTCCGCACCGTGCGGGGTTTCGGCTACATCCTCATCGCGTAGGCGGGACGAGCGGGAGGAGAATCTCGGCGCGGAACGTATCGCGGCGGTTCGTGGTCGAGAGTTCGGCGCCCAGCCGCTGCGCGAGTTCGTGAGCGATGTAGGTGCCCATGCCGTCGCCGGAGTGGCGGCGGCGCGCGGCGATGCGGTTGGTCACCGTGATCGCGAGGGCGGCGCCCCGGCGGTGAATACAGAGGCGGATGTCCTCGCCGCCTTCGCCGTGGTCGAGGGCGTTGGTGACCAGGGTGTGCACGAGGGCTTCGAACTGCTCGAGAACCCCTTCCGTCTCGCAATTGGCGGCGTCGTGGTCGATGCGCACGCGGATGCGGACATCGAGGCCGCGCATGTCGCGCACGAGGTCTCGCACCACGGCAGCGGGGCAGTAGACAGCTGGAGGGGCCGCGGTCGCGCGGTTGAGCTGGAAGACCTGGCCCGCGGTGCGCAGCATGCGCTCGGCGGCGCGCACGATCATTTCGCAGCGCGCGCGGGTGGCCTCGTCGGTGCTGTCATCGGCGGCGGCGCGTGCGGCCATCGCCACGAGGCCAAGCGGCGAGCGGATCTCGTGGTAGGCGAGAGCGACGGGGTCGATGGCGGGCGCAATCACGGTGAATCCTCTGAGGCGGCCGCCGTCGGCCCGAACCGCTCACGCCAACCGGCGGCGCGGCGATGGACTCGCCAGCGGGACTTCCCCCTGATGATCGGAAGGCCCCGGGGTACGGCGGGCGACGGTTCGGTGACAGGCGGGGTCAGCGGCTCGCGCGGTAGAGGCGCACGGGGTCGGGGATGCCCTTCATGAGCACGGGGCCGAGCTCTTCGAAAGCGACTGAGTGCGGCTGGCGTTCGAGGGCCGCGAGGGTACCCTCGGAGAGGACGACTTCGCCCGGGCCGGCGACATCGACGATGCGCGCGGCGACATTCACATCGTGGCCGACGATATCGCCGCGGCGGGGGGTTGGGCGGCCCCAGTGCATGCCGATGCGCACCCAGAGGGGGAGCATGGAATCCGCGGAGTGGGTTTCGAAGCGCTCCTGGAGGAGGAGTGCGGTTTCGACCGCGGCGCAGGCATCGTCGAACCATAGGAGCAGGCCGTCGCCGAGCTCTTTGACGAGGCGGGCGCCGGGGGGCATGCAGGACTGGACGATGCTCTCCTGGACGCCGAGCAGCTGGAGTGCTTCGTCATCGCCGCGGATGGCGGTGAATTCGGTGAAGCCGACGATGTCCGTGAACATGACGACGCCGGCCAGCACATCGGGGGAGGCGGCCGGCACTGGCATCAGGCGACCACCACTTCGAGCTTGCCGCTGAGGGTGGAGACGGACACCTCGCAATCCTGGCCGGGCGGGAGGTCGAGCCGTTGGCGGCCGCTCAGGGTGCGGAAGCGGGTCCGGGGGTGGACCGAGCCGGGGTAGGAGAGGATGACGCCGCCGGAGATGGTGGAGGCGGTGGCATCGAAAGCGCCGGAGAGGCGGGCTTCGATGTTGCCGCTCACGGTCTTGAGGCGGACGGGCCCGGCGGCTTCGCCGACTTCGACGCGGCCGCTCACGGTGGAGAGCTCGGCCTTCATGGTCCGTTCGGCGGTGAGACGGCCGCTCTTGGAGGACATGCGGCACCCGCCTTCGCCGCACTGCTTGATTTCGATGCTGCCAGAGATGCTGCGAAGGTCGGCGGCGAACGCTTCTTCGACCTCGATGTGGCCGCTCGCGGTGGAGACGGAGACGCTGCCGGCCCGGCCACGCACTTCGACGCGGCTGGAGATGGCGCCGCACAGGATGTCAATGCCCTCGGGGCAGCGGACCTCGACGGCGCCTCGCGCTTCGAGGACGACCTGGCCGTCATCGTCCGTGGAAATCCGGGCATCACCCTTCTCGACGATGATGTCGGACCGCTCCTCGGCGGTGACGAGGATGCGGCCTGAGCGAGAGTTAATCCGGAGGCGGACGCGACCGCCGCGCGGGATGGTGACCGTTGGGTCGGGCATGAAGCTCCTCGGTAGGGGCGATTGTAGTGGCCGGGGGCGGGGGCGAATCTGTGTCGCGGCTCACAGAGCCGGTGGCGTGGCCGGCCGGAAAACCGGCTGGCCACGCGATCGGCACTCGCGCAGGGCGAGGCGACGCCGACCATAAGAGCATGAACATGTTGAGTGCGCTCAGCCCGGCATCGGAGCCGATCGACCCGCTGGACCCCGGGGCCACGATCCGCGCGCGCATCGCGGTGGCGGCGCAGGTGAAGGTGATGGACGTGGCGAAGCAGATGGGCCAGGACCTGGTGGCGCTGCTGGACCCGAACGTCGGGACGAACCTGAACCGGAGCGCCTGAGCGGATGCGGCTGCGGGCCGCGCGCGGTACCCTCCCCCCACCGAGATGAGTTGGCGCCGCGGGTAGCGGCGCCCTGGGGGACAGCGTGGCAATCCGTGAAATCGACGCGGCCGCCATCACCGATGCGGTCGCGAAGCTCGCCGTGGAGGCGACGCACTTCCTGCCCGAGGATGTCGAGGGCGCCATTCGTTCGGCGCGCGCGACGGAGCGTTCGCCGCTGGGCGTGCAGATCATCGATGAGATCCTGGAGAACGCGGAGATCGCGCGGACGCGGATGCTGCCGCTGTGCCAGGACACGGGAAGCGCGGTGGTGCACGTCGAGATCGGCCAGGACGTGCATGTGACGGGCGGCTTCATCATCGATGCAATCAACGAGGGGATTCGTAAGGGCTACGGCGAGGGGTTCCTGCGAAAGTCGATCGCGGCGCGGCCGTTCAGCGCGCGCACGAACACGAACGACAACACGCCGGGGATCATCCACACGGAGATCGTGCCCGGGGACCGGGTGAAGATGCTCTTCATGCCGAAGGGTGGGGGCTGCGAGAACATGTCGCGCTACCAGAACTTCCTCCCGGGCATGGGCAAGCAGGCCGTCATCGACTTCGTGTGCGAGACGGTGGACATGTCCGGCGGCAACCCCTGCCCGCCGCTGGTCATCGGCGTGGGCATCGGCGGCACGGCCGAAAAGGCGATGACGATGGCCAAGCATTCGCTCTTCCGGAAGATCGGATCGCGCCACGCGGACGAGGAAGTGGCGGCGCTCGAGGACGAACTGCTGGAGGCCGTGAACGCGCTGGGAGTGGGGCCACAGGCGGTGGGGGGCTCGACGACGGCGCTGGACGTCTTCGTCGATACCTACCCGACGCATATCACGGCGCTGCCGGTGGCGGTGAACATCCAGTGCCACAGCGCGCGCACGAAGGAAGCCATCCTCTAGGAGGGGCGGCGGTGACGACGATTCGCCGGGCGAAGGTGGAAGAGGCGGCGGCCGTGACGGCCGTCATCAAT
>JAYRRO010000098.1:0-1967 GCA_041910095.1 Dehalococcoidia bacterium | reverse complement strand
GTGGCCGCTGACGCCCTCCGTCGTTCCAGGGCGTCCGGCCGGCGGCGGTGCACAGGCGCGCGCGGGTGGGCCGCCAGCGCCGCCCGTGCCGCAGGCAGGATGCTCAGACCGTTGGATCCACGACCCGGCCCGTGAAGAGCACCGCCCCCGTTTCGCGATGGCGAATGAGGAAGATGAACGGGCGGTCCACGGTGAACTGCACGGGCGGGTCCACCGGCGCCGATGTCGCGCCAACGACCGCGCCCGTCGCCGCGGCGGCCTCCGTCCCCTTCTCATCGACCCGGACGAACGCCTTGTGGAACACGTCGCTGAGGAAGAGGTCCTTTCGGCCGTCCATGCCGGAGAAGTCCGCCCGGCCCGTGTCAAAAGCATCGGTCGCACCGAGCGCCGTGAGGGCCTCCTTGAGCGCGAACGAGCTGGTGAACTGCCACTTTGGCATCGTGACTGCGACCCGCGTGCTCTTCACGCTCGCGAGCAGGCTTCCGGCGCTCTGCGCGAGGGCACTCTCGGCCTTTGCGAACGTGCCCTGGCCGGGGAGGAGCACGGCCATCGAGGCGGCGTTGCCGGCATAGGGCAGCTCCAGCAGCTCGACGCCATCGCCTTTCGCGTATTCGTACGTACCGGTGCGGCGCATCATCGGGATGTCCTTGCGCGCCCCCGCGCCCGTGGTGAAGGCGCCCGGCGAAGTCAGTTCCTTCTCGAACGGCGAAGCCCAGTCGGCCTTGAAGTAGATCGCGTTGACGAGAATGAGCCGCGTGAGCGTGTTCACCGAGCCCGCGGGCAGCAGGTCCTTGATGCGTTCCTTCGTCCGCTCTTCAACCCACCTGTTCACTGCCTTGCGAGCAGAGTCCGGTTCGTGCTGGAAGTCGGCGAGCTGCACGCCCGCGCCGTAGTAGCGCGCGAGCGTCTCCAGGTAGGCGCGCTCGAAATCGAACCCGGACTGCCCCCAGGCGGAGTTCGCCGTCGTGAGTTCGAACGGTACCGCGCGGTCTTTCGACGCGGTTGCCGCAAGGGCAGAGTCGAGCGCGTTGAACGCCGGGTGGAGCGTCTCGCCGGAGCCAGTTGTGTGGAGCGTCCGCTGGAGCTGGGCCGCGGTATCGCCGCGCGCGCCCGCGGTGACCATGGCCATGGCCGCGGCGATACTGTACGGCGAGAGAAAGAGGTTGCCGCCCTCCTTCGCCGCGAGCAGGCGGTACAGGTCCCATCCGAGGTCGCGGGAAGCGTTCGCGAAGGCGGTGGCTTCGGTAAGGGCGGTCGCCCCCGGGGTCGCGCGCGCGACATCGGCCCGGGCCTCCCCCGCCTCGGCGCTCTCCGACCCACACGCCGAGAACAGCGGCTGCATCGCCCAGATGCCCACGAGGCCGGCTGTGCCAGCCAGGAAACGCCGTCGCTCCATACCGTCCCTCCGATCCGCTCGTGCCTACTTCACCAGACGCGCGGCCGCGGCAGGAGGTTCCACCGGGGCGACGGGTGACGGCCGCTCAGACCGATTCCTTGACCTTTTCCGCCAGGGCGCGGGTGAAGCCGACGGTGCTTGCGACGTCATCGACCGAAGCCTCGCGGATGGCCTTTACACTTCCGAACTTCTTGAGCAGCGCCTTCTTGCGCTTCGGCCCGATGCCTGGTACCGAATCGAGCGCGCTCGTGATCGCGGTCTTGCCCCGCACCTGGCGGTGGAAGGTGATGGCGAAGCGGTGCGCCTCATCACGGATGCGCTGGACCAGGTAAAGCGCCTCCGACCCCCGCGGAAGCACGATCGGTTCGTCCTCATCGGGGACGAAGATCTCCTCGAAGCGCTTGGCCAGCCCCACGACGGGGATGTGGTGCATGTCCATCTCACGCATCGTGTGCGCGGCGGCGCCAAGCTGCCCTTTGCCGCCGTCGATGATAACCAGGTCGGGCAGCTCCCAGGCGTCCCCGGCTGGGTCGTTCACCGGCGCCTCGGCGACCGGCTCCGGTGCCGCCGC
>JAYRRO010000097.1:0-18924 GCA_041910095.1 Dehalococcoidia bacterium | reverse complement strand
GAGCGAGAAGCTGCCGATGCGGTCGAGCTCCATGCGGTAGGAGGCGGCGAGGACATCAGTGAGGGGACCGGCGCCGAGGCGGCTGCCGGCCGGGTCGTAGACGTCCACGCGCAGCCGGGACGAGCGGAAGTTCGCATGCACCGCGATCGCCTCGGCCTCCGCGACGTTGGCGGCGAGCGGCTGGACGTCGTTGAAGCCGGGCGCGGGCAGGTCGGCCTCGGTGACGTTCGCGCGCAGGCTCTCGGCGTCCTGGGCGACGGGCGCCAGGGACTCGGCCTCGCTGACGTTGACCGCCGGCGAGTCGCCCGTCTCCAGCGTGTGCCTGAAGATCGCCATCACCTGCCCGGCGTATCCCTCTGGCCACACCGCGCGCAGCAGCTCTTCGAAATCGCGCCCGATGACGCCGCCCGGGACGTCCCCGAAGGTTGGCACGGCTACCGGGTTCGCTTCCGTCACCCGCCAGTCCGCGTCGACCAGGTAGACGCCCATGGGAGCGCTGTCCAGCAGCGTTTCGAACTCCGCCTGGCGCGCGCGGAGCTGCTCCAGGTTGCGATTGCGTTCCAGGAGGTCCGCGGCCTGGCGGGCGAGGATGTCGAAGAAGCGGAGCTCGCGCGCGCCCGGCTCGTGGGGTTTGCGCCAGTGCGTCGAGAGCATGCCCAGGAGCCCGCCGGACCGCGAGCGCAGTGGTGTCGATTGGACCGCCCCAATGCCGACGCGAACGTACTCCTCCCTTGCGGGACTTCCCGTGGGGAAGGGGTAGGAGGCCACGTCCGCGATGACGACGCGTTGGCCTGCTTCGAGCGCCAGCACGCCGCCTGTCCCGTGCCCTGGCTCGACCCGGGTCCAGAAGCCCAGGGCTTCGTCGTTGAAGCCATGGTGGGCGAGCAGGCGCAGGCCGCGGGTTGGCGCGCTGTCCAGGCCCTGCATGCTGGCGAAGTCGGCCCGCATCAGCTGGCGCGCGTCCTCGACGACCCGTTCGATGAGGGCCTGGGTGTCCTCTTCAGCGGTGAGCTGATCGCCCAGGGACCGGAGGAGCTCCGTGTCGCTGAGGTCTTCGGCGAGCCGGGCTTCGCGTTCGCGGATGGCCGCGTGTGCCTGCTTGCGCACCATGGCAAGCTCCAGGTGGCCGCCCACGCGCGCCAGGAGCTCGCGCGCCCCGAAGGGCTTCACGAGATAGTCGTCCGCGCCGTGCGCCAGGCCCTCGATCGTGGCCTCCTCCCCGGCCCGCGCGGAGAGCAGGATGACCGGCAGCTCGCGCAGCGCCGCGTCCTCCCGGATCGCGCGCGTCAGCTCGAAGCCGTCCATTCCCGGCATCATCACGTCGCTCAGGACCAGGTCCGGCGGTTCCTCGCCCATCGCCCGGAGCGCGTCGTGGCCGTTCGTCGCCGTCGTCACCCGGTATCGCTCCCGGAGCAGGCGGCTCACGTAGGCGCGCATGTCGGCGTTGTCATCGACGACGAGGACGAGCGGCCCGCTGCCCGGCCCCGTGCTCGCCGCCGCCCCGGCATCGCTCGCCGGCGCCTCCGCGAAGGCATCGGCCGGTGACGCCGCGTCGGCGCCTGGGAGCCACCCCAGCGCCTCCTCCAGGAAGCTGCCGCCACCGGGCGATGGAGGGACGTCCCTCGCGGTGACGACCTGCGCGCGCGGCAGGTGCTCGTACCCGCGGGGGGGCATGACCGTGAAGGTGGTTCCCTCGCCGGCGGTGCTCTCCGCCGTGATCGTGCCGCCGTGCAGCTTCACCAGCTCCTGCACGAGCGCCAGCCCGATGCCGCTCCCCTCGTGCGTCCGCGCCCGCGCGCTCTCCACGCGGTGGAACCGTTCGAACAGCCGCGGCAGGTCCTCGGTGGCGATGCCGCAGCCCGTGTCGCTCACCCGCAGGCGAACCTGTCCGCCGGCCGTGTCCAGCCGCACCGCGATGCTGCCCTCGAAGGTGAACTTGAACGCGTTCGAAACCAGGTTGACGACGACCTTCTCCCACACGTCCCGGTCGACGTACACCGGCTCGGCGAGCGGCGGGCAGTCGACAAGGTCGAGGCCGGCGCGCTCCGTCGCCGTGCGGAAGATCCCGGCGAGCTCCGCCGTGAGCTGCGCAGGTCCACCGGTTCGTACACCGCGCGCGAAAGGTCGGTGCGGCCGGGCTTCAGCAACTCCTCGAGCGGGCCCAGCATCAGCGTCAGCGGCGTGCGGAACTCGTGGCTCACGTTGGAGAAGAACACGGTCTTGGCGCGGTCCAGCTGTGCCAGCGCCTCGACTCGCCGCAGCTCCTGCTCGAAGGCGTGCGCGCGCTCCATGCTCGCCGCCACCTGCCCCGCGACGAGCGCGAGAAAGCCGGCGTAGTCCTCGTCGAGCGCCCGGAAGGGGCTGAGCCCAACGATGAGCCGCAGGTCCAGGCCCGAGGTCATGGCCGCGCCGGGGGCGACCACCGCCGCGCGACGGCGGCACCGGTCACGCCCCGGACGGGAGCCGCTCGGCGAACCGCCCGGAGGTCCTCGACGACGGCCACTCCCTGGCCGGTCCCGGCCGTGGAGAGCGGCCATGCCGCCGCGCTGGTAGCGGCCGCCGGTCCCGGCCCCTGCCCGTCACACCCGCCAGCGTCCACTCGCCCCCGCCCTCGTCCACGAAGATCAGGCTGAACGGCAGGTCCCAGCCATCCGTGGCCCATCGCCTCGGCGCTCAGCGAGCACGCGCCTCGCGCCAGCTGGTAGCACTGATGGTGCGCGGCGCGAGCTCGCGCAGGCGCGCCAGCTGCCGCGCCCCGATCGCGCGCTGCGTGTCATCCGTGTTCGCGCAGAGGATCCCCGCGGCCGTCCCGAGTCGTCGGGGATCGGGCCGTACGAGAAGGTGTAGTAGGTCTCCTCCGGGTAGCCGTTCCGCTCCATGATGAGCGGCTGCGACTCCACGTACGTGCCCTTGTCCCCGCTCAGGGCCTGCTCCAGCATCGGCCCGATCGTGTCCCAGATCTCTTCCCACACGACCTTCGTCGGCTGCCCCAGCATCCGCGGGTGCTTGCCGCCGATGATCGCCTTGTAGGGATCGTTGTAGAGGTAGGTGAGGTCGTCGCCCCACCCGATCCAGATGGGCTGCGTCGACGTGAGCATGATGCGCACGGCGGTGAGCAGCTCGGCCGGCCACTCCTCGGGCGGGCCCAGCGATGTGGCACGCCAATCGAAGGTACGGATGAGTTCGCCCAGCTCACCCCCTCCCGCGAGGAAGGCGAGCGGATCCGGGGTATTAGCCGGCAAGTCCACGCCACGGAGTATGGGACATGGCGCCGCGAACCGCGGTCTGCTTGCCCCCCCCCCTTACTTTGGCATCATTTTGTAATAAAACAGCAAGATCACACTGGACGCGGGCGGGTTTCTCTTCGCCGCCCGTGCCCTGACGTTTTGGAGGCGGTGGGAGATAGAGCGGGGGTTCCAGGGAGCGGGGCTGGAGCCGGGCGATGGGGACTGTTCGACCTGTCACGCGCCACCTCGAGAAACGAAGCGCCGTCACCCGCGCGGGTGACGGCGCCAGGTCGCGCTGTCGAAGCTACGCTCAGTGTGCTTGAATCCCCGGCACAGCGAGCGATGTTACCCATCCGAGTCGCGTCACCTCAGGGTCGCACGGTGCTGCCCATTTGCTGGGTAACGTCGCGCTCCCAGGCGCGGTGACGGCCCATCGCGGCGAGAAGCTCGGCGGCAAAGCTGCCCGAGACGTCCTCGGCGAGGACCACGCCCGCGAGAGGGTCACCCTCGGCGGAAGCTGGTTCCCCTGCCGCCGCCATTCCGATCGCCAAACAGACAAGTTCACAACCTTCACCGGTCGCGCCGATCGCTTTGTAGTGGCCGTGTGCTTCCCGGACGAACTGCATAGCCGCCGCGCCCGCGCGGAGCGCGGCGATGCTCGGGGCGCCGCCCGGGACGAACACAGCATCGAAGAGCACTGAGCCGACGGTGCTAAACGTCTTCGTCGCCTCGAGCGCACCGCCCTCGCCAGGCACTGGACCCAGGGCCTCCGAGACGACGTGAGGCGTGATCCCGGCGGCCGCGAGGTCGGACTGCAATGACTGCACCGCGGCTGCATCGAATCCCGGCGCAACGAGCACGGCCACCTGGCGCCCCGCGAGTGTGGAGCCCGGGTTACTCATCTGGCTCAACGCTGCCGAGGCTTCGATGCCCTGATCCCGCGGGGGCGCGGCGTCCCGCGCCGGGCGCTGCTCGACGTCTCGCACGCCAACCACCGGGCCGACAGCCATCGCCAGGTCGATGTCGATATTGGCAAGGATTTCGTTCACGACCCGCTCCCTGATCGGCGCGCGCTGCACCTTTCCCAGTTCGAAGCGCAGCGCGTTCACCAGGTGCTGCTGCTCCACCAGCGAGAGGCTGCGGAAGAACAGTGTTGCCTGGCTGAAGAAGTCCTTGAACGATTCGGGTCGTTCGCGCGTCTTCGGCCCCTGGACGAGCTCAGGAACGTGCACGAAGCCTTGGTCGCCCGGAGCCAGCACCGGGCAGCCGCCACCAATGGAGTTCGGGAAGTAGTTGGCCTTTCCCATGCCGATGGTATCCCGGTGGAAGCCGTCCTGCTGATGATTGTGGACCGGCGCGATCGGACGATTGATCGGGATCTCGTGGAAATTTGGCCCTCCCAGCCGGGTGAGCTGGGTGTCGAGGTACGAGAACAGCCGTGCCTGGAGCAGCGGGTCGTTCGTGACATCGATCCCGGGCACCAGGTTGCCTATGTGAAAGGCCACCTGCTCGGTTTCCGCGAAGAAGTTATCCGGGTTGCGGTTCAGCGTCATCTTCCCAACACGCTCAACCGGCACCAGTTCCTCCGGAATCAGCTTGGTGGCGTCGAGGAGATCGAACGGGAAGTTGTCCGCCTGATCCTCCTCGACGACCTGGATGCCCAGCTCGTACTCCGGGTACGCCCCCGCTTCGATTGATTCCCACAGGCTCCGGCGATGGAAGTCCGGGTCCATCCCGTTGATCTTCTGAGCTTCATCCCACACGACGGAGTGG
Source organism: Dehalococcoidia bacterium (assembly GCA_041910095.1). Taxonomy (GTDB): domain Bacteria; phylum Chloroflexota; class Dehalococcoidia; order Tepidiformales; family Tepidiformaceae; genus Amarobacillus. The sequence goes on along the minus strand of JAYRRO010000097.1, from coordinate 13,924 downwards.
ATGCCCGCCAGCGGCTTCCAGTGAAACTTCACGAAGCGCGACTTCCCGGCCGCATCGACGAGCCGAAACGTGTGGACTCCGAAGCCTTCCATGGTGGCAAACGAGCGGGGAATGGCCCGATCTGACATGAGCCACATCATGTGATGTGCCGTCTCAGGGGCGAGGGAGACGAAGTTCCAGAACGTGTCGTGGGCCGAGGCTGCCTGCGGCATCTCCGAATCGGCTTCGGGCTTTACGGCGTGCACCACGTCTGGGAACTTGATCCCGTCCTGGATGAAGAACACGGGCATGTTGTTACCCACGAGATCAAAGTTGCCCTCAGTCGTATAGAACTTCGTAGCGAATCCTCGAACGTCCCGCGCGAGGTCGAACGACCCCCGCGAACCCTGCACGGTCGAGGACCGGACGAACACCGGAGTGCGGACGGCCGGGTCTTGCAGAAATGCCGCCCGCGTGTACTCGCTGAGCGGCCGATACACCTGGAAGAATCCATGGGCGCCGCTGCCGCGCGCGTGCACGACACGCTCCGGGATGCGTTCGTGGTCAAAACGCGTGATCTTCTCCCGCATATGAAAGTCTTCGATGAGGGTTGGCCCGCGCTGGCCCGCCCGCAGTGAGTCGTCCGTATGAGGGATGGGTACACCCTGATCGGTTGTCAGAACGCTGTCTTCCGGGTGGCTGCGGAAGGGTTCGAGCGCGGCAACCTTATCGTTGGGGAGGGGGGAATCCGACAACTCGTCCTTGGAGTCCTTGGGGCCCAGTGTCCGGGAACGCTGAGTGGGCATTGCACCAACCTGCTGAAGTTGCGGCGATCACCGCTCGACTGAGGTTATCGGTCCGCTTCGTTCGCTGGACTGCCAGTCGCACCCGAGCAATTACACCCACGTATCAATGCCAGCCGGGACATGACGTGTGACCGTCAGCCCCGCTCACAATGGCATCAGGCCGAAGTCAAGCTGAAAGGTGGCGCGGGGTGCGGACGGGTTTCTGTTCGCCGTTTGCACCGGGGGCACCTGAACACCACCGTGCCGTCCGCCTCGCAGATGAGCTTCCCACACGACGCACAGCGGATTGGCCGCAGTGCCTCGGGAGTCACCGTTCGTCCCCGGCTGCCTTCGCCGCCTGGAGCCGGGCCAGTCGCTCCTCCATTGCCACGGCGCCCTCGCCGATGGGCACCATGTTCAGAGGCATCCACAGCATGTCGGCGCGCGGGTCGTCCACGGTCGCGGTTCTCCAGCGCGCGCTTCTTGTTCGGCGTTAGGAAGTCCGCGGCCTTCAGCGCTTCGAAGCGCTCCCTGGGGTTCCCTTCAGCACCTCGACCAGGTCGAACTCGACGTACTGGGCCAGCGAGGAGCGTCACCGGCCGCGCTCCATGCCCTGGGCGATGAAGACCAGCGCCGCGCCGGCGAAGATGAGGGCCGCCGGCGGGTAGATTTCGTGGACGCCCACGGCCATGGACGCGCAACCAGCGACCTCTGCAAGCGTACCCTGCGCGCGGGTCAGTGCCCTGATCAGTCGCACCATGGCCCGGAACCTAACACGTAGGACCTCGGGCGCTACCATCGCGTCATGGACCGAAGGGAGCTGTGGCGACGGCTTGCTTCGAGGCCGAAAAATGTGCGCTTCGACGAGGTGGAGCGGCTCTTGTTGCTATCGGGTTGGACTCTGGAGCGCACGCGAGGGAGCCACAAGCACTACCGGAAGGGCGCCGAGCGACTGTCGGTCCCGTTCCGCAGGGGGACTATACTGATCCCGTACGTCCGGGACGTGCTCCGCCGCACCCGGGAGGAAGGCGATGACTAACGAAGAACTCGAACGCCGTATCCAGGAGATCGTTGCCCGTCCGTACCGGAAGGTGATCAGCGGAGACGACGTCGAGGGCTATCTGGCCGAGGCTCCGGAGCTCCCGGGCTGTGTTACCGCCGGCGAATCCGTCGAGGAGGCTGAGCGGATGCTTCGCGACGCGATGGAGGGCTGGGTGGAATGCGTCTTGGTGGCCGGCGAGGAGATTCCCGAGCCTGAGGCTGCGCTCCGCCTGAGCGCCTAACGGAGCATCAGGATCCGCGGCTCCGCAGCCGGCGGCCGGCCGTGCTCCTGGACAGCGATGTGCGCTGCCATGGCGGCCGCGACCGCCGCGTCCGTCTTCTTCCGGCTCCGCCCCTTGGAGAGTCGCCAGCCACCGCTGAACGCCTCCCGGGCCACGGCGCTCCCGATGTGGCGCGTGAACGCTGCGTCGCCCTCGTGCTCGACGTTCCCCTGCACGACCAGCTTGTAGAGCGACTGGCTCGCCGGCACCATGCGCGAGTCCGTAGGAGTACCAGCGGCGGAGCATGGTTCAAACCTACTCCCGCCGCGACCGGCTCATACCAGCGCGTTGCTCGAACCTAGCGGGCGCACCATGTGGATGTCCTCGGGCTCCAGTTCAAACAACCGGGGATCGGGTGTGTCAGTCGGCTGAAAGCCCTGGCTGAGATAGAACCCCACGGCCGACTCCGTTTCTGCTGCAGACACATAAAGCGCGTTGGCGCCGCTCTCCTCGGCCATCGCTGTGACCCTCTCTAACAACTGACGGGCGAGGCCCAGCCGGCGATGTCCTCGGTTGACATGTAACGACGTCAACTGGGCCGTCCCGGGCGCAAGCCCATAACGCAGCGACGCAAGCGCGACCATCTGCTGGCCTGCGAACGCCCCGAGCCAGACATCTGGCGGGTGATGGATGCGCCAGGCTCTCAACTTCTCCTGCCATGCAGCCCGGTCCCAGCGCGGACGCGAGACGTCCCGAGGTTCGGGGCGAAGCTGGGCGTCGGCCCATCGGTACGTCAGCCTGATGTCTTCTGAAAGGTCGATCTCGTGCACACGGTCGAAGTCGGACTTCTCGAGGGGACGGATGGCGATGGCGTCAGTCATGAGCAGAACCGAGGACCAGAAACATGGTGGCGAATAGCGACATCCCGCCATCATCACGGGCGTGTCAAGCCGTCGCTAACCCATCGCATGAGGCCGACGCCGCTCCCGTTTCGCCTGCAGGTTCTCCTTGGCGGCCTGCTCCTGCAGGTACGTCACGCCGAGCCGCATCCGGGCCAGAGGTGTCATCCCGAAGTGCTCCTCCGCCCGCGCGATCTCGCGGCTCAGGTCTCGGAGGCGCCGGCAGAGCGGGTTGAGCATCAGCTGCTCATGACTGCCCTTCGCGAGCGGGGCCCGGACCGTGGCTGCGCGGAGCTTCTCGCGCTCGTCGACGCACAGGATCCAGTGCCGCAGCGCCTCGCCGTCGGCCAGCAGGTCGACGGCTCCGGAAACCTTCGACGCCCAGAACCCGGACCAGGCACCAAGGGCGTGCTCCCCCAGCCCCTCAGGCGCTGACGGTCGACGCATGCGGGAACGACCGTCACGAGCGGCTTCGCCCTGCCGCTACGGCGGTAGACCAATTCGCCCGGCGGCTTCTGGCGCTTGCCGGCCACTTCTATCGGTCCTCCCCGGTGCCGACGTACTTGAAGCCGTGGACGGCACGGGAGCGCAGCACCGCCACCCCGGGACTCATTCGCCGTAAGCTGGCGAGTGCGTCCGCCTTATCCGAGCGGCTCTCTCTGGTTCAACTCTGGCGTCCGGGAAGGATGGAGACCCGATTGACCCAACCGCTTGCCGCCTCGTGGTATGAAGGCTCCAGGCTTCTGGAGCCATTCGCGCTCGCTGATTCCCCGCCCGCGAAATGGAACGAGATCCTGACTCGCTCGTCTGACGGATGGTTCTACGTGAAGCCGCGGTGGCAGGACCTCGTTCGTTGGTTGGTGAACGGGATGGCCTACGAGAAGAGCTATCACAATCTCGGAGGCGGTGGCGAACAATGGGCCGCCAAGATGCTCGATGGTGACTTCGTCCAGGCCAAAGGCGGCTGGGGCGGGCGGGACGGGATGTGGATTCGAGGGACGGAACTTGCTCGGTACATGTGCTTCCGGCTAGGGGTGCCCCAGCCGCGGTGGCGCGATTCGGACGTCTTGGATGCTGCTGCATTGGTCGAAGTTCACTCGCGGGCCGTCTCGGACGCGCGTCTCGCTGCCGCCACTGGCAGGCAGGGCCGCGATTGGACGGACTCCTCGCACTGGAACCATTTCGATGTCGACCTTTCAAGAACCGCTCCAGGTCAAGGTCCATTAGAAGTCGATGAGGACTTCAGGGCCCGGGTGGATGCATTCGCTCGGGATCGACGGAACGAACTGCGGCCGGCCGAACAAAAGGCAATCGCGGCCTCCCGGGCAGAGGCTGAGGCGAAAGACAGAGCCAAGAAGGATCGAGAACGACAATGGAGGCAGGCCTCCCACGAGAACTCGATGATGGCGATGCGCGCCCTCGGCGGGTTGGATGAGGATGCCCAGGACTAGGACGGCAATCCGTTCTGGTCCTGGATCACCGTTTTCTGGAGCCGATATACTTGAACCCCTGGACGGCGCGAAAGTGGCCGCCGAACGCCGTGCCCGTCTCCACGCCGCCGCGACGGCGCGCCGCCCGGTTCAACGACTGGCGGCTCCGCGCCTTGTTCTCGCCGAAGAGCCGCGCTGAGTTCTGGGCCCACCTCGAATCACGACGCAGCGCTGCGCAAAGGCCCGGGTGGCTCGTGTGAAGAGCATCGGGCCCGGGCGCGCGTAGCGGTTCTCGCCGCGCAGGTAGCGCTCGCAGACATGGTTCAGGAAACGCATGCCCACGCCGGCGCCCTGCCACTCGGGCATGACCACGAGCCGTGAGGCGCGGAAGCAACCGCCCTGGTGGAACGCCGGCGAGACGGCAAGATGTACCACCAGTTCGCCGTCGACCGTGCCGACGTAGTTCGTCGCAGCGATCATCTTCCCGATCTTCAGATAGTGATGCGGCTCAAAGGCCGGCCAGTAACGCCAGTCTGTCTCCCAAACCTCGAGGTCGAAGCTGGGTCGTTGAAGGCGCCTCCGGTCGAACGTCCTCGTCGCCGTATCGAAGGTCCAGTCTGGCTCGACCCACTCCAGCACGTCGTAGTGTGGCGTCAGCAGCACCACCTTCCCCTTCGTTCGCCGCCAGGCCTTCTGGAACGCGAGAGCGCCGAACTTCGCAATCTGGCGGTCGACGACCCACGTGAACTCATCGATGACGACGCTGCTGATACAGCGCCTGGAACGCTGGCTTTCATGAGCCCCAATCGCTCGTTCAGCTCGACGACGGCAACGATCGCCGCGGGCGCCTCGTCGAAGGCCGCCTCCGTGGGAGCACCATGGGAGCAACGGTGGGAGCAACGGGCGCGGACGGAGCCGTCCCAACGCGCACGCTGGCGTCCGGGATAGCTTCGGCACAACCCGGCGCGTACCGCCACGAACGCCAAGCCAGTGGGTTTAAGCCGGCTGCGTCTGCCGTTCCGCCACCCCGGCGCCGAACCCGGATGCGACGTAAAAGCATGGTCCGAAAGGGCGTTTGGGAGCAACGGTGGGGCCGGCATCGCCGCTACACTCCCACCATGTCCCCCATCGCATGGCTCCTCGAGTCCGACCCCGCCATCCGCTGGCAGGTGCTGCACGACCTTGCCGGCGCGCCCGCCGAAGGCGTCGCCGCCGAGCGCGCCCGCATCGCCCGCGAAGGCTGGGGCGCACGCCTGCTCGACCTCCAGGGCCCGGACGGGCAGTGGGCCGGCGGCGCCTGCTTCCCCGCCGGCTTCGATTGGCGCGACCTCCCCACGGGTCAGCCCTGGACCGCGACCCTCCCTACCCTGCAACTCCTTCGTGAATTCGGCATCGATCCCGGCGATGCTCGCGTGCGCGCCGCCGTGGCCGCCGTCCGCGAGCAGTGCCGCTGGGAGCACGCCGGCCAGCCCTTCTTCAGCGGCGAAGTCGAACCCTGCATCAACGGCCGGACCGTCGCGATCGGCGCGTACTTCGGCGAGGACGTCACCACCATCGTCGATCGCCTGCTGGGCGAACAGCTCGACGATGGCGGCTGGAACTGCGACGCTGAACGGGGGTCCGTGCGGTCGTCGTTCGCCACGACCATCAACGTCCTCGAGGGCCTCCTTGCCTTCGAACGCGCGACCGCGGCCACGCCGGGCATCGCGGAGGCCCGCCGCCGCGGCGACGAGTACCTCCTTTCGCGCGCCCTCTTCCGCCGCGCCAGCGACGGCACCGTCGTCGACCCCGCCTGGCTCCAGTGTGCTTATCCCTATTACTGGCACTACGACATCCTTCGCGCGCTCGACTACTTCCGTGCGACCCGCTCAACCCCCGACGGCCGTCTCGCCGAGGCCGTGGACCTGCTCCGCCAGAAGCGCCTGCCCGATGGCACCTGGCCGCTGGAGCGCACCCACCCGGGCGACATCCACTTCGCGTTGGGAGACGGCGTTGGCCAGCCGAGCCGTTGGAACACGCTCCGCGCCCTGCGGGTGCTCGCCTGGTACGACGGCGGCCGCGCCTGAGCCCGCCTTCACCGCGCGCTTCCTCGCGAGTGCCCCGGGAGCCCCGCGACATTGCATATTCGTCCCCGTTCCGGTATGCCTCACCAAGCACAACGGCCGGCCAAAACAAGAGGCCGGTTCAGGAGGGGATGAGTGCAAGCACGCGCATACGCGGCACCGCCTACCCTTGACGATGCACTCGCCTTGCTCGCCGAGCACGGCGCCGATGCACGCGTCCTGGCAGGCGGCACGGACCTGATCATCCAGGTCCGGGAAAACCGGCGAGACGTCGGTGTCATGGTCGATGTCAAGGCGATCCGCGAACTCACCGAGTTCGCCTTCCTCGCCGATGGCTCGCTTCGCATCGGCGCAGCCACACCCTGCGCCCGCATTTACCGCGATACCCAGATCGCCCGCCGCTTCCCGGCCATTATCGATTCGGCCTCGCTCATCGGCGGCGTCCAGATCCAGTCTCGCGCCAGCCTCGGCGGCAACCTCTGCAACAGCTCGCCAGCCGCCGATTCCATCCCGACGCTCATCGCCCTCGGCGCCATCGCCGAGATCCGCAGCAAGCGCCAGGAACGCGAAGTCCCCGTCGAAGCCTTCTGCACCGGCCCCGGCCAGAACGTCCTCGCCGCCGACGAGCTCCTCGTCGCGCTCCGCATTCCCGCGCCGGCCGCCCACAGCGGCGCCGCCTTCCGGCGCTTCATCCCCCGCAACGAGATGGATATCTCCGTCACGAACGCCGCGGCGAACATCACCCTTTCCGCCGACGGCCAGACCTTCACCGCCGCGCGCATCGCCATCGGCGCCGTCGCACCGACGCCGTTGTTCGTGCCCGCCGCCGGCGCCGCGCTCGTTGGCCAGCCCGTGGGCGAAGCCGCCATCGAAGCCGCCGCCGCCGCCGCGCGCGCCGCAGCCCGCCCCATCACCGATATGCGCGGTTCGGCCGACCAGCGCCGCCACCTCGCCGGAGTCCTTACCGCCCGCGTGCTCCGCACCGCAATCGAACGAGCGAGGGCCTCGTGACCGACAAGCTGCACATTCAGACCACCATCAACGGCGAAGAGGTCGAATTCCTCGCCGCGCCCGGCCAGAGCCTGCTCGCCGCCCTGCGCGACGACCTCGGCCTCACTGGTTCCAAGGAAGGCTGCAACAACGGCAACTGCGGCGCCTGCAACGTCATCCTCGATGGCGCCCTCGTCAACGCCTGCTGCGTCCTCGCACCCGAGGTGAACGGCAAGCAGCTCGTGACCATCGAAGGCGTCGCCAGCGGCGCCGACCTGCACCCGCTGCAGCAGGCCTTCCTCGAACACGCCGCCCTCCAGTGCGGCATCTGCACCCCCGGCTTCATCGTCGCCGCCAAGGCCCTGCTCGAAGCCGAGCCGAACGCCGACGAAGCCCGCATCCGCCACTGGCTCGCCGGCAACCTCTGCCGGTGCACCGGCTACGACAAGATCGTCCGCGCGGTCCTCGATGGGGCCGATCGCATGCGCGCCGCCACGGCCGCGTCCTGAGGGAGAATCATGACCGCTCCTGAAAAGCCCGCCTACCGCGTCATCGGCACGCGGCCCGTGCGCCCCGATGGCATCGACAAGGTCACCGGCCGCGCCGTCTACGGCGCCGACGTGCGGCTCCCCGGCATGCTGCGCGGCGTCGTCCTTCGCAGCCCGCACGCCCACGCCAACATCCGCGGCATCGATGCCTCGAAGGCCCTCGCCCTCCCGGGCGTCAAGGCCGTCGTCACCGGCGCCGACCTCGTCCCCCCCGGCAAGACGCTCGCCGACGTTCCGGACCTCGCCTCGAACCTGATGGCCACCACCAAGGTCTACTACCGCGGCCAGGCCGTCGCTGCCGTCGCCGCCACGAGCGAGGAGATCGCCCGCGAGGCCGCCCGCCTGATCGCGGTCGACTACGAGGTCCTCCCGGCCGTCCTCGACGTCCGCGAGGCGATGCTGCCCAACGCCCCCATCCTCCACGCCGGCCTTCGCACCCGCGGCGGCGACCCCAACGCCCAGACCAACATCATCGCCCACCACGTCATGGCCGTTGGCGACGCCGAAGCGGCCATGGCTGGCGCCGATGTCGTCACCGTCGAGGGCGAATTCAAGACCTCGATGGTCCACCAGGGCTATATCGAGCCCCACGCCTCCACCGCCACCTGGAACCCCGATGGCCAGATCACCATCTGGACCTCCACCCAGGGCTCCTTCCCCGCGCGCCAGGGCACCTCCGCCGTCCTCGGCCACCCGATCTCGAAGATCAAGGTGATCCCGACCGAGATCGGCGGCGGCTTCGGCGGCAAGATCGCCATCTACCTCGAGCCCGTCGCCGCCCTCCTCGCGAAGAAGTCCGGCAAGCCCGTAAAGGTGCAGATGGACCGCGCCGATGTCTTCGAGGCCACCGGCCCCACCCCCGGCACCAGCATCCGCGCGAAGCTCGGCGCCACGAAGGACGGCCGCATCGTCGCCGCCATCGCCGATATGGCCTACGAAACCGGCGGATACCCCATCTCCACGCCCGCCAACTACGCCACCATGGTCGCGTTCTCCTGCTACGACATCGAGAACCTGAAGATGGACGGCTGGGACGTGGTCGTGAACAAGCCCCGCACCCAGGACTACCGCGCACCTAGTTCGCCGGCCGCCGCCTTCGCCATCGAACAGCTCGTCGACGAGCTCTCGGAGAAGCTTGGCATCGACCCGCTCGCACTGCGCCTCAAGAACTCCGCCCGCGAAGGCACGCGCGGCCCGATGGGGATGCCCTACCGCCGCATCGGCCACGAAGAGTGCGTCCAGGCCGCCCTCGATTCCGACCACTACCGCTCGCCGCTCGAGGGCCCCAACAAGGGGCGTGGCGTGGCGTCCGGCTTCTGGTTCAACGTCGGCCTGCGCTCCAGCGTGAGCGTCACCGTCCAACCGGATGGCACCGTCAGCCTCATCGAAGGCAGCACCGACATCGGCGGCACGCGCGCCTCCCTGGCCATGCAGCTCGCCGAGACGATCGGCGTCGCCTACGAGGACGTCAAGCCCACCGTCGTCGATACCGATTCCGTCGGCTACAACGATGTCACCGCCGGCAGCCGCGTTACCTTCGGCACCGGCATGGCCGTGGTCGAAGCCGGCAAGAATCTCATCAAGGAGATGAGCGGCCGCCTCGCCGCCGCCTGGTCCGTCCCGCCCGAGGAGATCGCCTTCAACGCGGGCACCTTCTCCGCGGGCGACAAGTCCATGACCTTCAAGCAGGCCGCCGAGGCCACCGTCGGCCGTGGCCCTGGCCTCACCGTCAGCGGCTCCGTCAACGCCGGCTTCCTCCAGGGCGGCGGCTTCGCCCATCACATCGTCGATGTCGAAGTCGACCCCGAAACCGGCAAGGTCCAGATCCTGCGCTATACCACCGTCCAGGACGCCGGCACCGCCGTTCACCCCGCCTACGTCGAAGGCCAGATGCAGGGCGGCGCCGTCCAGGGCATCGGCTGGGCCTTGAACGAGGAGTACTACTACGACGACAGCGGCCGCATGGCCAACTCCACTTACCTGGATTACCGCATCCCGACCACCCTCGACGTGCCCATGATCGACACGATCATCGTCGAGGTGCCGAACCCCCTCCATCCCTACGGCGTCCGGGGCGTCGGCGAGCCGGGCATCGTCCCGCCGCTGGCCGCCATCGCCAATGCCGTCTACCGCGCTACCGGCGTCCGCCAGCACCAGCTGCCGATGTCGCCGCGGCGCATCCTCGAGACCACGGACGCGATGAAGGCGTAGCCATGGTCACCGTCCTCCTCACCGCGGCGCTCCGGCCCCTCGCCGGCGGCGCCGCGAAGGTCGAGGCCAGCGGGGCCACCCTGCGCGAGGTCATCGCCGACCTCGCGCAGCGCTACCCCGCTCTCGCCGGCCAACTCGTCGATGGCGCCGGCATCCGCTCCGACTTCTTCCTCGCCATCAACAGCGAGGAAGCCTTCGGGCTCGACCAGGCCGTTCCCCACGGCGCCGAGGTGCACATCCTCGCCGCCATGGCAGGCGGCTAGGCACCGGCCACCGCCGTAGCCACGCACGCAAATGGGGCGCCCCATCCGGGGCGCCCCATTTCTTGTCCTTCCGAGCCCGGTGCGGGACTCAGCTCCCGAACGCGAAGTCCGCCGCCTGGCAGTCCTTGTTGTCCTTCGCGATCTTCTCCATCCGGTCCGAAGCATCCTTCGGCGGGTCCGGCAGGTCGTCGATGTTCTCCAGCGCCTTGAGGTCGCCGTCCTTCATCGCCTTCGCCGCGTCCGTCAGCGTCTTCGAAGCCTTCGAGTGCCAGTCCTTCAGGTCCTTCGGCGGCTTCGCGTTCGAGAAGTTCTTCGCCAGTGACTCGAACGGCGCCGCGAACTTCTTCGCCGCTTCCTTCTCGTCCGTGATGCTCGAAGCGTCCTTCATCGTCTTGTCGAGATCGGTGCTGAAGGTGGCGAAAGCCTTGCAGATCGAGGCGACGAACGCCTCATCACTGCCGGTGCCGCCACCGCCACCGCCGCCATCGTCATCTCCGCCACCGCACGCGGCGAAGACCATGGCGAGCATTGCCGGCGCCAGGAGGAGCCAGGCCAGCCGCGTCCGAAAAACCATGTGTGTATTTCCCCTGTCTGTGTTGGAGCCAGTCCGCTCCCGGCCCACGCCATCATAGACGGCACGCCCGCTACGTTACCTTAGGTAATCCGTCTCACTCGCGAGCAAAGTCGAACCCGGATGCCCGGCAATCCGCGTTATTCGCCGCAACTCCGTTTAATCGCCCCGCCACCTCTCCGGGCACCGCCGGGATCGGGTTCACGCCCAGCGCGGCTGCCGCATCCAGCTTCCCCGTTTTCAGCCGCTCCACCGTCGCTGTCAGGTCCTCCGCTGCCTGCGCGTGCCACTCGGCGAGGTCCGCCGGGGGATTGGCGTTCGCGAACGCCACCGCCAGCTTCGAGACCGGCGGGCTCAGCTTCTCCGTCACATCCTGCGCCGTCTTGAGCTGGTCCGGCCGCTTCAGCACCGCGTCCACTTCGCCCGTGAAGACGCGGTACGCCGCGCAAATCGTGCCCACGTACTCCGCATCGGTGCCCGGCTTGCGCACCGCGTCCTGCTTCTTGTCACCACCGCCGCCACCGCACGAGGCAAGCGCCAGCGCGGCCGCCGTCGCGGCGAGAACCGTCGCCAGCGCTCGTTTCATCCGCAACAGCCTACCATCGTCCCCACCCCACGGGCTCGCTTCCCTGGGAACTGGGAGCTGGGAACTGGGAACTGGGAACTGGGACCTCGAGACGGGTGCCAAACCAAAGAGGCCGGCATCACTGCCGGCCCCTTTCGGTTTCGTTCCCGTCCCGACTAGATGTCGAGCATCTGCGCGACGCGCTCGCGGTGGAAGTCCGCATCGCCCCAGAACAGCTCCGCGCGCTTCTGGCGGCGGAAGAAGAGCTGGATCACGTAGTCCTTCGTGAAGCCGATACCGCCGTGGATCTGCTGGCCATGCGCCACCACGCGGCGGCTCGCATCCGAGCACCACGCCTTCGCCATCGCCACGTCCATGTCGGCCGAGGCTTCGTTCTCGCTCGTCGCCCACGCCGCCTTGTACATGATGAAGCGCATGCCATCGACATCCGTCACCATGTCCGCGGCCTTGTGCTGGATCGCCTGGAACGAGCCAATCGGGCGGCCGAACTGCACGCGCTCCTTGGCGTAGTTCACCGAGATCTCGAAGTCCTTCTGCGCCAGGCCCACCAGGTACGCGCACTCGAGCGCCGTTGCCTGGTTGCGAATGATGCGCCCGGCTTCCGCCGAGATCGCCATCACGTCCGCCGAAGCGACCTTCACGTCCTTGTAGACGACTTCCGCCTGCTTGTCGCTGGCGATCGTCTTCAGGACGGTCACTTCCACGGCGCTGCGCGCCACCACCGCGGCGCCCATGCCGCCACCCGGCAGCTGGACCGCCGTGAGGATGTAGTCCGCCACGTTGGCATCCGGCACGAACAGCTTCGTCCCATTGATGACGATGTCGCTGCCCGCGGCCGTCGCCGCCATCTGCACGCCCTCGGCATCCCAGCGGCCGCTGGGCTCCGTGAACGCGTAGGTGAAGATCGCGCTGCCATCGGCGAGCTTCGGCAGGTACTTCGCCTTCTGCTCGTCGTTGCCGGCCGCGAGGATGATCGACGCCGCGATCTGATTCGGGATGAACGGCCCCGGGAGGAGCGCCCGGCCGGTCTCTTCGACCAGCACGCACAGATCCAGGAAGGAGAAGCCGGCGCCGCCGTAGTTCTCCGGGATCATCAGCCCCTGCCAACCGAGGTCGGCCATCTTCTTCCAGAGGTCCGGGCTGTAGCCCTTCTCATCCTCTTCCATGGCGCGGACGTGGTCTTCCGGGCATTCCTTCTCCAGAAATTCCCGCGCCGAGTTCTTCAGCAGTTCCTGTTCTTCGCTGAGGCCGAGGTCCATAAGCCGTTGGTGTCCCTTTCGCTGTATTCCGTCCCGCCCGGGCCGGTGGGCAACGCGAGGCTGCCCTAATGCTTGCGGCGGGATTCTAGCACGATGTTTCGCCCGAGGCGAACAGCCACCCACACCTCGGAAAAGAGGGTTACCTAACGCCACTCGCCCGTTCGTTACGCTCGTTGCTCACCCGCCCGCGTATCATCCCCACATGCTCCCCGAGGACGTCTTCGAAGGCCGCGTCCGCGTCGCCGGCGCCGCCGCCCTGGCCGCCGTCATCGCCGTCTTCGCCACCCTCTCCTACTGGCAGGTCTTTCGCACCGACCTGGCCACCCACGACGACAACCCCCGCGTCCTCGCGTCCTTCTCCAACCCCCACCGCGGCCGCATCCTCGACCGTGACGGCAACGTCCTCGTCGAATCCCTCCCCGATGGCACCCGCCACTACCGCGATGCCTCCGTCGCCCACGCCGTTGGCTACATCGATGCCCGCTACGGTTCGCAGGGCGCCGAGCTCGCGTTCAAAAGCGAACTGGCCGGCGAATCGGGTGGCGGTGGCTGGCCCGGCGCCGTCGATGCCGAGCTTCGCCGTGCCGCCATCCGCGGCGCCGATGTCCGCCTCACCCTCGATGCGCGCGTCCAGGCTGCCGCCGCCACCGCCCTCGGCGCCCGCCCCGGCGCCGTCGTCGCCATCGACCCCCGCAACGGCGAGGTCCTCGCCATGGTCAGCGTCCCCACCTACGACCCGGGCAGCCTCGCGACCGCCGGCGAGGCACTCCTCAAGGACCCCGCCTCGCCCCTCCTGAACCGCGCCACCCAGGGTCTCTACACCCCGGGCTCCACCTTCAAGACCGTGACCGCTGCTTCCGCGCTCGAAAACAAGGTCATCCAGCCCACGACCACCGTGAACTGCCCCGGCGAGGTCGTCATCGATGGCTTCCACATCAACTGCGCGAACACCGCCCAGGGCGTCGGCACCTACCCCTTCTCCGCGGCCTTCACCTACTCCGTGAACGCGATCTTCGCCAACATCGGCGTCTCCCTCGGCTGGGACCGGCTGCTCGCGACCGCGGCGAAGTTCGGCTTT
>JAYRRO010000096.1:0-4824 GCA_041910095.1 Dehalococcoidia bacterium | reverse complement strand
GTGCTCCGGAACGCCTCGATGGCGGCGGCGTGAAGCTCGGCGTCCACCGGCACGACCTCTAGGGCCGGGAAGACGTGATCGATCAGGTCGGCCGCGACGCCAGGGCCGAAGCGGCTGCGGGCAACGGCCAGGGTCTCGACCACGACATACGCGTGAGTCGCGAGCACCTCGGAGCGCCCCAGGGTGAACGCTTCCACGACACGGGCATGGGCAGGGTCGTCCCGGTCGACGAGAGCGAGGATCCCGCTGGAGTCCACGAAGATGGTCACCAGCGAATACCGCCGAGGACATCGTCGTGGTTGGTCGCGACCGTACCCGAACCGGACGCGGCTGAGCCGGCCGCCTGCAAGAGCTCCTCAATGCGGGCGGCACGGTCGGCGTCCTCGCCGGGGACGGCCCGGTCCACGGCGTCACGGATCACGGCCGCAAGCGAGATATGCCGCCGTCGCGCTTCCCCGCGGAGGCGTTTCATCTGCTCTTCGGTCAGGGAGACCTGCGTTCGAAACATGGTCAGATGATAACAACGGTCGTCGGCCTGATGTAACCTGCGCGACCGTCCTGACGCTGGATCTGCGAGCTCCGACGATGGCATGCGCGCTGACGACGGCAGAATGAAGGCGAACCGTCGGCCATGCGATGATTCTCGTCATCGCCGACGCTCTGGTCACCCGCGGCGCTTCCCGGGCAGCGCAACGGTCAAACGGAAGGGCCATCCCTCGCCGGGCTTAGTACAAATGAACGGTGATGCCGATGTTCGTACAGTGGTGATAAACCGAACGGGATTCGAGGTGCCGTTTCGCGTCGAGGTGGTGTTCCCTGAACGGCGGCGGCGGGCGTAACGGGACGTCGAGTGGTCCTGGCTGGCGTCGCAAGCTCACCTCCGGGGCCGTGCAGGGGCGCGGGGGATGAGTACGGGAGTGGTCGCCAGGTACTCGCGGTAGCCCGGATCGTTTCCCCAGCGCTGTTTGGCGCGTCGCTCGAGCAGCGGGATGCCGCTGATTCGCGTCAGCAGGATGGCTACGAAGACCGGGGACACCATCGTCACCCATTGCCAACCGCTGAGTGACGGGGCAGCCACGACGGCAACCCCGACCCATAACACGATCTCGCCGAAGTAGTTCGGGTGGCGCGACCAAGCCCAGAGGCCGCTGGCGATGAACCGCCCACGGTTCGCCGGGTCGCTGCGGAAGCGCTGCTTCTGCGCGTCGGCAACCACTTCGATGGAGAACCCAGCCACCCAGAGAGCGACGCCGGCCAACACCGTCCAGTCCATGGCGGCCGGTTCGTTCGAGGTGATGGCCGCGAGGGCGGCGGAGGCGGTAAGGACGACCCAGAGGCCCTGCAGGGTCCAGGTGAGGAGAAAGCTCGGGAGATGGCGCTTCATCGCGTCGAAGCGGGCGTCGCCGCCCGTCTGCAGGACGCGCGCGAAGAGGAAGCTGCCGAGGCGCACAGCCCATGCGAGGACAAGCGCGGCCAGCACGAGTGACCGCGGCTCCCAGTCGCCCGCGACGACGACGGCGAAAACGAACAGCGTGATATAGGTGAGGCTGCCCGTCAGGTCGAAGAACTTCTCCGTCCGGAAGAGGTGGGCAGGGATGAACGCGAGCCACTGGATCGCGAAGGCGCCGATGGCGCAGAGGGCGAAGATGCGGAACCCGCCGATGGCCTCGCCGTGATGGCTCCCGGCGAACGCGACGAGTGCGGCGATGATCCCCGCAGAGGCCATGCCCGCAAAGGCTGTGACGTTGCGCTTGTTCACCACGAAGCTCCTGTCGGGTTCAGTCCATGAGGGTTGGGAAGAAGACCTGCCAGGCGAGGGCGGATTTCGCCGATAGGCTGAGCAGGATGTACACGGATTCGCCGAACAGGTAGTTGCGCCAGGGGCCAACGCGGCGGTACTGGAGCCACATGTTGAGCGCGAAGACGTTGAAGAAGGCGAAGAGCGAAACGAAGATGCCGTACACGAATGCGGGCGGTGTCGCGGCGACTCCCGGGCTGACGATGTAGATCCCAATGGTGATCCAGGGCACGGCACCGGCAATGCAGCCCAGCCAGAACGGCAGCAGTCGCCCTTCGCCCGGCCGCTCGCGGTGCTCTTGCACCAGCCCGAAGAAGATCATCGAAGCGTTGACGCCGAAAAGTGCGACGAGCGCGGCGATATCGCCGATGCCGGTAAGCATGGCGATAAGAACGATCATGACGGATGCGCTGACGGAGTACTCGATCCAGCGGGCGTCATTTCGCTGTCTCTCGAGGTTGCGGCGGTACCAGGGGAACACACCGGGGAGCGACAAGATCACATGGGCCGCGGCTGAGATGAGCAGGAACGAGGCAACGGCGGGCCCGATCCGAAGGTCGAACAGGTGATGGATGGTCGCTGGCCCCTCACCCGGCGGGCCCTCCATGAACGTGCCATGGACGGGGAGGGCGAAGTCGGTGCTCAGGGCGAGGATAGCGACGGCTTGCGCCAGGTGGATCGCGCCCATCGCCAGGTTGTAGAGGCGGAGCCGCGCGTACGTGCTATCGAATTGTCGAGCGTTCACAGTCATCAGCCTCCTCGGCCGGGAGTTGTTGGTTCGCTTGCCCAGCGGTCGAGCTCAGCCCATCGATCCCAGAGCCACCTGGCCTGGGCGGCGGTTTCCTGTGGGATGGTGACACGAGCGAAGCGTCGAACCCGGATGACGATCTCCGCGCCGATGAGATCGCCCGAAGCAAGCGCGCGGTAGTTTCCGAACGGGTTCAGCCCGCTGTGCTCGAAGATGACGACGTCAGCGTCGGGAGTCGCGGCGAGAGCGGAGAGGAACGCGCCGGTACGGGGCGGGAGTACGCTGCGAAGGTCCGAGGCGCGCCCGGCGTCTTGGGACCCGGCCTCGGTCAGCCGGGCAACCGCCCGACGGAGTCGAGTGTGACTGAACAGGGCGCCCTCCGGGAAGATCAGGACTCCGTCATCCGGCCCGATGCCGGCGGCGAGCGCGCCGACCCTCGCGGCCTGCCCGCGCGGCTCTTCGCTGCCCGCGGCGACGAAGACGTTCGGCAGGCGGTTGCCCACGATGTCGAGGCAGGGGTCGCGCAGCAGCCAGCGATTGATCACCCACCGCAGACGGATGTGGTGGCGCCCCGAGGCGATCACGGCGGGTATAAGGTTGTCGAGCGGCGATGCGTGGCGGCCCAGGATGATGACCGGCCCGGGGCGAAGCGCGTCGTCGCCATCGACCGTCACGCTAAGGCCAAAGCCCCAGCGCGCCCCGGTAAAGATCGCCGAAGCCCACCGGCGCTGGAGATTGAAGTTGGCCGCCAGATAGGCCCGGGACGGCTTGGCCCGCCAACCGGCGAGCCGGATCCAGAGCACGAGGCTCGCGAGCATCCCGATGACCTCGGCAGCGAAGTAGACGATGGCGAGAAACAGGCACCGGGCGAGCGCGAAGTTCCGTCGCCGGAGCAGGTCGCTGAGGGCGGCGAGCGGCACGAGGACGGGGCTGAGCACGAGGAGCAGCGTCGCGGAAGCCAGGTAGAGCGGGATCGTCACCGAGCGCCGCAGCCAGGCGCGGGCGACCGACTCGCGCCTCCACGGCGCCGCGGCGGTCATGCTGGCAGTACCGCCGGGGCTACCATGCCGGGCGCGGCCAAGCGCACAGGCGACGGGCCGAAGACGCGCAGCAGCGCTTCGCGACGGTACTCAAAGATGCCTTCGACCTTCTGCCGCACCGTCCCGCGCCCAAGAAGGTCCCCCGCGACGCCGAACGGCAACGCGTAATGGATGATGTCGCGCATCTCCGTGCCGCCCGGGACCGCCCGGAAGTGGTGCTGGTGATGCCAGAACCGGTAGGGTCCGGCGCGCTGTTCATCCACGAAGAGGGCGCCCTCGACCACCTGGGTGATCTCGGTCACCCAGAGCACGCGCACCCCGGGGAAGGGCGCCACGTTGTAGGTGACGATCAGGCCAGGGTGCATCACCGACGGTAGCTTCGAGGTCGGCTTCAGGTTCAGCCAGGGAGGCGTGATCTCAGGCAGCTTCGACGGGTCGGAGAAGAACTGCCACGCCTGTTCCAGCGGGATGGGCAAGAACTGCGTCGCTTCGAGCCGGTGGAGTCGCATGGTCAGGAACCCTTCAGCGCGGCATTCAGCGCTCCCGAGATCTCCGGGTAGCGGAATGCGAAGCCGGCATCGGCGAGCCGCCGCGGCATGACCCGCTGGCTCGCGAGCAGCAGCTCGTCGGCCGCCCCGCCAAGCATGCCACGGAGCGCGAACGCCGGTACCACGAAGAGCGCCGGCCGTCGCAGCACCCTGGCCAGCGCCTTTGTCAGCTCACGGTTGGTCACCGGCCCGGGCGCAGTCACGTTGTAGACGCCGGTCATGTCCGTCGTGATCGCCCGCACCATCACCGCCACCGCGTCGTCCAGCGCAACCCACGAGAACCACTGCCGCCCTCCTCCGAGCCGTCCCCCCAGCCCCAATTTGAACGGCAGCGCCATCCGGCTCAGGGCGCCCGCCCCGGGGGCGAGTACGACTCCGAGCCTCAGGGTCACCGTCCTCGCGCCCGCCTTCCGGGCACGGAGGATCTCTGTCTCCCATTCCCTCGTGAGGTCCGCGAGGAAGCCGGTCCCGCCCTGGCTCGCCTCGTCCAGGACTTCGTCGCCACGGCTCCCGTAGATGCCAACCGCGGATGCTGCGATGAGGACCGGCGGGTTCCTCATGCGCTCGAGTTCGGAAACGAGCAGGCGAGTTGAGTCGACCCGGCTCGCGCGGAGGGCCGCTTTCCGTGACTTCGTCCATCTCCCCCCGCCGATGGACTCGCCGGCGAGGTGGACGATGGCGTCGAGCCCC
>JAYRRO010000095.1:0-5291 GCA_041910095.1 Dehalococcoidia bacterium | reverse complement strand
CAGCTCCGCCGTCTCGAAGCCGTCCATCCCGGGCATGTGCACATCCAGGATGATGAGCGCGAAATCGCCATGCAGGAGGTGGCGCAACGCCTCCTCCCCCGAGTTCGCGCACACGAGTTCGCGGTCGTCGCCCTCGAGGATCGCCTGCATGGCGATCAGGTTCTTGGGCTCGTCATCGACGATGAGGACGCGCGGAGGCGGCGCCGTCCCCGCCTGCGCCGGCGCCCCTACTCGCAGCGAGAGGTCTCGCACCGTGCCCTGCACTACACCAGCTCCCGTGCATAGAAGTTCACCCGCAGCAGCGACAGCAGCTGCTCGACGTTCACCGGTTTCGTGATGTAGTCCGATGCCCCCGCCTCGATGCATTTCTCCCGGTCGCCCTTCATCGCCTTGGCGGTGAGCGCGATGATCGGCAGCCGCGCGAACCGTTCCCGCCCGCGGATGCGCTGGATCGTCTCGTAGCCGTCCATCTCCGGCATCATGATGTCCATCAGCACGGCATCGCAGGTCTCCATCTCGCTCAGCTGCTCGATGCCGTCGCGGCCGTTCTCCGCGTAGCGGGTGCGAATCCCGTACCGTTCGAGCGCGCTGCTCAGGGCGAAGATGTTCCGCATGTCGTCATCGACGATGAGCACCGTGCGCCCCTCCAGCGCCGGGTCGTGCCGTTCGGTCTCCCGCAGCGCGCGCCGTTTGGCCTCGGGCAGCCGCTCGTCCATGCGGTGCAGGAAGAGCGACGCCTCGTCGAGCAGCCGCTCGGGCGAATGCGCGTCCTTCACGATGATTGTCTCGGCGAGCCGCTCGATCTCGGCCTGTTCGGCCGCTGAAAGCTGCCGCCCGGTGTAGACGATGATGGGCACGCCGAAGTCGCCGGAGATTTCGCGGATGTGGTGGATGAGCTGCATCCCCGGCATGTCCGGCAGCCCCAGGTCGAGCACCACGCAGTGGTACGTGCCCGCCTTCAGCGCCGCCAGGGCCTCCTCGCCCGTGCCCGCCCGCGCGATCTCCACATCGTCCGCGCCGAGCAACTCCGCGATTGCCTCCCGCTCCCGCTCGTCGTCCTCGACGATCAGCAGGTGGCGTGTCTGCCGCCGCGCGAAGTCGAGGAGCGAAGCGAGCGCCTCGTCCAGCGCCTTCGACTCGGCCGGTTTGCGCAGCAGCCCGAAGGCGCCGACCGCCATCGCGCGCTGGCGATGGTCGCCTCCCGAGATCACCTGCACGGGGATGTGGCGAAGCCCGCGGTCGTGCTTGAGCAGGTCCAGCACCTTCCACCCATCGAGCGACGGCAGCCCCAGGTCGAGGGTGATCGCGGATGGCCGGTACCGCCGCGCGAGGGAGAGCGCCGTTTCGCCCCGGTAGGCGATGAGCCCCTTGAACCCGTTCCGCCGCGCGGCCTCCAGCAGGATGCCCGCGAACACCGGGTCGTCCTCGACGATTAGCAGCGTCGCGTCGCCGTCCTCGATCGCCGCGCGGTCGTCGTCGGTGGTGGCGTGGTCGTCTGCGTCCGCGATCGCCGCATCCGTCGTCACGGCCGGCACCGGGCGTGTGCGTGCGGGCTGCCGCACGGCCGCGGGCAGCGGCATTGCGCCATCAACAATCGCCTCGGGCGCGTCGAAGTCCCCCGCCACGGCGATGGCTTCATGCGTGAGCGGCACGTACAGCGTGAACGTGCTGCCTGTCCCCGGCGTGCTCACGACCCCGATTTCACCGCCGAGCAGGCGGGCGATCTCGCGGCTGATGGAGAGCCCCAGCCCCGTGCCCCCGAAGCGGCGGCTCGTGTCCATGTCCGCCTGCTGGAACGCCTCGAAGATGATGCTCTGCTTCTCCTCCGGGATGCCGATGCCCGTATCGATGACGGAGAACGCCACCACCGTGGGCGCGCGATTCAGCGCCTCGTTGTCGTCGCGCCAGCCGCTGCCCGCCGCACCCACGCGCAGCTCCACGCTCCCCGATTCCGTGAACTTGAACGCGTTCGAGAGCAGGTTCTTGAGGATCTGCCGCAGCCGCGTCGGGTCCGTCGCAATCGTCGCCGGCAGCGCCGGGTCCACCTTCACCGTGAACTCCAGCCCCTTCTGCTGCGCTATCTGCCGGAACGTCCGCTCGACGTCGTCCTCGATGTCGCCGAAGCGCACCCGCCCGACGTCGATCGAGGTCGTCCCCGACTCGATCTTCGAGAGGTCGAGGATGTCGTTGATGAGCGTGAGCAGGTCGTCGCCCGCCCCCCGGATGGTCTGCGCGTACGAGACCTGCTTGTCCGAAAGGTTCCGGTCCGGGTTGTCGGCCAGCTGCTGCGAGAGGATGAGCAGGCTGTTCAGCGGCGTCCGCAGCTCGTGCGACATGTTCGCCAGGAACTGCGACTTGTACTTCGAGGTGATGGTCAGCTGCTCCGCCTTCTGCTCCAGCGCCGATCGCGCCTCGTCGATTTCGCGGCGGCGGCGTTCCACCTCGGCGTTCTGCTCCGAGAGCAGCCGCGCCTTCTCCTGCAGCTCCGTGTTCGTCTGCTGGAGCTCGATCGTCAGCGCCTGGGACTGCTTCAGCAGCTCCTCCGTGCGGATGTTCGCCGCGAGCGTGTTCAGCACGATGCCGATGATCTCCATCAGCTGGTCCAGGAACGACAGATGGACTTCGCTGAATTCCTCGAACGACGCCAGTTCGATCACGGCCTTGATGTCGCCTTCGAAGAGCACCGGCATGACCGCGATGGACCACGGGCTCGCATCCCCGAGGGCGCTGTTAATCGCGATGTAGTTGATGGGCACGTTCCGCAGGACGATGCGCCGCCGTTCGGCCGCGCACTGCCCGATGAGCCCCTCGCCGACCTCGTAGGCGGCCTGAACCGTCTTCCCGGGGGTCGCCGCGTAGGCCGCGAGCAGCTTCAGCGGCGGTTCGCCCTCGGCCTGGTCGGCGAGGAAGAACGCCCCGTGCTGCACGCCCACGAGCGGCGCCAGCTCCGAGAGGATGAGCCGCCCCACCGTCTGCAGGTCCTTCTGCCCCTGCAGCATCCCGGAGAAGCGCGCGAGGTTGGACTTCAGCCAGTCCTGCTCGTGGTTCTGCCGGGTCGTGTCGCGCAGGTTCAGGATCATCTTGTTGATGTTGTCCCGCAGTTGCTCCACTTCCCCGCTCGCGCCCACCTGGATCGACTGCGAGAGGTCGCCGTTCGTGACCGCGGTGGCCACGCCGGCGATGGCGCGCACCTGCGTCGTGAGGTTCGCCGCGAGCTGGTTCACGTTGTCCGTGAGGTCGCGCCAGGTGCCCGCCGCGCCCGGCACGTTCGCCTGCCCGCCGAGCTTCCCTTCGATGCCCACCTCGCGCGCGACGCTCGTCACCTGGTCGGCGAAGGTCGCGAGGGTGTCGGTCATGCTGTTGATGGTCTCGGCCAGCTCGGCGATTTCGCCCTTCGCTTCGAAGGTGAGCTGGCGTTTGAGGTCGCCGTTCGCCACCGCCGTCACCACCCGGGCGATGCCGCGCACCTGCTCCGTGAGGTTGCCGGCCATCGAATTCACCGAGTCCGTGAGCTCCTTCCAGACGCCCGCGACGCCGCGCACCTGCGCCTGTCCCCCGAGGTTGCCCTCGGTGCCCACCTCGCGCGCCACGCGCGTCACTTCGCTGGCGAAGGCGTTCAGCTGGTCCACCATCGTGTTGATGGTGTCCTTCAGCTCCAGGATCTCGCCGCGTACATCGACGGTGATCTTCTTCGAAAGGTCCCCGTTCGCGACCGCCGTGGTCACCGTGGCGATGTTGCGCACCTGTCCCGTGAGGTTCGACGCCATCGAGTTCACCGAGTCGGTGAGGTCCTTCCAGGTGCCCGCGACGCCGGGGACGTTCGCCTGCCCGCCCAGGCGGCCCTCGGTGCCGACCTCCCGCGCCACGCGCGTCACTTCGCTGGCGAAGGCGTTCAGCTGGTCCACCATCGTGTTGATGGTGTCCTTCAGCTCCAGGATCTCGCCTCGCACATCGACCGTGATCTTTTTCGAAAGGTCGCCGTTCGCGACGGCGGTGGTCACGGCGGCGATGTTCCGCACCTGCCCCGTGAGGTTGCCCGCCATCGAGTTCACGGAGTCCGTGAGGTCCTTCCATGTCCCGGCCACGCCGCGCACGTCGGCCTGCCCGCCGAGCTTGCCCTCCGTGCCCACCTCGCGGGCCACGCGCGTCACTTCGCTGGCGAAGGCGTTCAGCTGGTCCACCATCGTGTTGATCGTGTTTTTGAGCTCGAGGATCTCGCCGCGGACCTGCACGGTGATCTTCTTGGAAAGGTCGCCGTTCGCCACCGCCGTCGTGACGTCGGCGATATTGCGTACCTGCGCCGTGAGATTCGACGCCATGAAGTTCACCGAGTCGGTGAGGTCCTTCCAGGTGCCCGCGACGCCGCGCACGTCGGCCTGGCCCCCGAGCTTGCCCTCGGTGCCGACCTCGCGGGCGACGCGCGTCACCTCGCTGGCGAAGGCGTTCAGCTGGTCCACCATCGTGTTGATGGTGTCCTTCAGCTCGAGGATCTCGCCGCGCACGTCGACCGTGATCTTCTTCGAGAGGTCGCCATTGGCCACCGCCGTGGTCACTTCCGCGATGTTTCGCACCTGCCCCGTGAGGTTCGAAGCCATCGAGTTCACGGAGTCCGTGAGGTCTTTCCAGGTGCCCGCGACGCCCGGCACGTTCGCCTGCCCGCCGAGGCGGCCATCGGTACCCACTTCGCGCGCCACGCGTGTCACCTCGCTGGCGAACCCGTTCAGCTGGTCCACCATCG
The DNA here is from genome assembly GCA_041910095.1 of Dehalococcoidia bacterium. Taxonomy (GTDB): domain Bacteria; phylum Chloroflexota; class Dehalococcoidia; order Tepidiformales; family Tepidiformaceae; genus Amarobacillus. Next base: position 553 of record JAYRRO010000095.1, on the reverse strand, counting down.
TGTTGATGACGTCCTTGATCTGAAGGATCTCGCCGCGCACATCGACCGTGACCTTCTGCGTGAGGTCGCCGCTGGCGATCGCCGTCGCCACCTTCGAAACATCCCGCAGCTGTACTGTCAGGTTCGAAGCCATCGAGTTCACGTTGTCGGTGAGGTCCTTCCACGTGCCCGCCACGCCGGGGACGCTCGCCTGCCCGCCGAGCTTGCCCTCCGAACCCACCTCGCGGGCGACGCGCGTCACTTCGCTGGCGAAGCCGTTGAGCTGGTCCACCATCGTGTTGATGGTCCCCTTCAGCTCGAGGATCTCCCCCTGCACATCGACCGTGATCTTCTTCGAAAGGTCGCCGTTCGCCACGGCCGTCGTGACCTCGGCGATGTTGCGGACCTGGGCCGTGAGATTGCCGGCCATAAAGTTCACGGAGTCGGTGAGGTCCTTCCACGTGCCCGCGACGCCCGGCACGCTCGCCTGGCCGCCGAGCTTGCCCTCGGACCCCACCTCGCGGGCGACGCGCGTCACTTCGCTGGCGAAGCCGTTGAGCTGGTCCACCATCGT
>JAYRRO010000094.1:0-3681 GCA_041910095.1 Dehalococcoidia bacterium | reverse complement strand
GGGGGACAGCGTGGCAATCCGTGAAATCGACGCGGCCGCCATCACCGATGCGGTCGCGAAGCTCGCCGTGGAGGCGACGCACTTCCTGCCCGAGGATGTCGAGGGCGCGATTCGTTCGGCGCGTGCGACGGAGCGTTCGCCGCTGGGCGTGCAGATCATCGATGAGATCCTGGAGAACGCGGAAATCGCGCGGTCGCGGATGCTGCCGCTGTGCCAGGACACCGGGAGCGCGGTGGTGCACATCGAGATCGGGCAGGACGTGCATGTGTCGGGCGGCTTCCTCATCGACGCAATCAACGAGGGGATTCGCAAAGGGTACGGCGAGGGGTTCCTGCGCAAGTCGATCGCCGCGCGGCCGTTCAGCGCGCGCACGAACACGAACGACAACACGCCGGGGATCATCCACACGGAAATCGTTCCGGGCGACCGGGTGAAGCTGCTGTTCATGCCGAAGGGCGGCGGCTGCGAGAACATGTCGCGCTATCAGAATTTCCTCCCGGGCATGGGGAAGCAGGCAGTCATCGACTTCGTGTGCGAGACGGTGGACATGTCGGGCGGGAACCCGTGCCCGCCGCTGGTCATCGGCGTGGGCATCGGCGGAACGGCCGAGAAGGCCATGACGATGGCGAAGCATTCGCTCTTCCGCAAGATCGGTTCGCGCCACGCGGACGAGGAAGTGGCGGCACTTGAGGACGAACTGCTGGAGGCCGTGAACGCACTCGGCGTGGGCCCGCAGGCGGTGGGCGGTTCGACGACGGCACTGGACGTGTTCGTCGATACCTACCCGACGCACATCACGGCGCTGCCGGTGGCGGTGAACATCCAGTGCCACAGCGCGCGTACGAAAGAAGCGGTCCTCTAGGGGGCGGCGGGTGACGACGATTCGCCGGGCGAAGCTGGAGGAGGCGGCGGCCGTGACGGCCGTCATCAATGCCGCGTACGTGGTCGAGGCGTTCTTCAAGGTGCACCCGGACCGCACGGACAGGGACGAGGTCGCTGCCCGCATCGCCACGGAAGATGTACTTGTGGCCGAAGCGGACGGTGGCATTGCCGGGGCGGTGGCCGTGAGCGTGACGCCGCCGGAGGGGCACTTCGGGATGCTCTCGGTCGCGCCGCCGTACCAGGGCCGGGGCATCGCGCGGGAGCTGGTGCAGGCGGCCGAAGGGCTCTGCCGCGACGCGGGCTGCGCGTCGCTCTGCATAGAGGTGGTACACCTCCGCCGGGAACTCGTGCCGTTTTACGAAAAGCTCGGGTACGCGGCGAGCGGCACGGCGCCGTTCCCCGCACCGGAACAACTTTCGCAACCCGTCCATTTCTTGCTGATGTCGAAATCGCTGGCAGCGACGCCGGCGCAAGCTGCACAGGAGGCCGCGCGATGGGCGCCAGTATCGCACTGACTACTCCCCTCACGGACGCCGTCATCGACGGGCTGAAGGTGGGCGACCACGTGACGTTTTCGGGCGTCATCTACACCGCCCGCGATGCGGCCCACAAGCGGCTCATCGAACTGACGAAGAAGGGCGAGCCGCTGCCCATCGACCTCACGGGGCAGGTGATCTACTACGTGGGGCCGACGCCGCCGCGGCCGGGCGCGGTCATCGGATCGGCGGGCCCCACGACGGCGATGCGGCTCGACCCGTACACCGAACCGATGCTCGAGCTCGGGCTCAAAGGGATCATCGGCAAGGGCGGGCGCGGACCGGCTGTGCGCGAAGCGATCAAGAACCACCACGCGCTGTACTGCATTGCCGTGGGGGGCACGGGGGCGCTGCTAAACCGCCACATCAAAAAGGCGGAGGTGGTCGCCTTCGAAGACCTCGGCACGGAGGCGATCCGGAGGCTGGAGGTGGATGGCTTCCCGGCGATCGTGGTGAACGACTGCCGCGGCAACGACCTCCTGGAGGAAGGCAAGCTCCAGTACCGGACGAGCGAGCGGCCGATCCCGGCGGTGAAGGCGCTCGGCGGCTGAGGTTGCCCTACTCGGCCGCCGGGGCGGCGACGAGCGAGGCGTACATCAGGTCCAGGGTGTCGGACACGGCTCGGAAGAGGGTGCCCTCCGGGTAGGTGCCGAAGCTCTCGGCTTCGCCCGCCCGGACCCCACTGAGCACTTCGAGGCCCTCCTCGATGCGCGCGACCGGCCAGATGTGGAACTCACCGCTCGCCACGGCCGCCTGCACATCCGGGCGCAGGCAGAGGTTCACCACGTTGACGGCGGGAATGATCACACCCTGCGTGCCGGTCAGGCCGCGTTCGCGGCAGAGGTCGAAGAAGCCTTCGACCTTTTCCGTGACGCCGCCGACGGCCTGGACACGGCCAAATTGGTCGACGGACCCCGTGACGGCGACATCCTGGCGGATGGGCACGCCCGCGAGCGAACAGAGGATGGCGTAGAGCTCGGCCGAGGAGGCGCTGTCGCCCTCGACCTCGTCGTAGCTCTGTTCGAAGGTGAGGCTGGCGCTGAAGGCCAGCGGACGGCTTCGGCCGAAGGTGCCCGTGAGATACCCGCTGAGGACGAGCACGCCCTTGCTGTGAATGGCGCCGCTGCGTTCGACCTCGCGTTCGATCGCAACCACGCCGCGGCGGCCGATACCGACACGGCAGGAGATGCGGAGCGGGGTGCCGAAGTCGTGCGCGCCGACGGAGTACACGGCGAGGCCGTTGAGCTGGCCTTCGATGGCGCCCTCGGTCTCCACGCGGAGCGTGCCCTCGGCGATCATGCGTCGCAGGCGATCGGGGATGAGGCCCGCGCGCACGTCCCGGCCGCGAACGGCGGCGATGACATCGGAGCCGGTGGTGGCAGAGGCCCCGCGGAGCACGGCGACATGCGCTGACTCCTGGATGAGGTCGGCGACGGCCCCATAGCGGGTACTGAGGCGGTCGTTTCGCTCGGCGAGGCGTGCGCCGAACTGGACGAGTTCGGCCAGGGCTTCACGATCGAGCGGCGGAAGCTGGCAGGAGTCACAGGTGCGGCGTGCAAAGGCGGCGTAGGCATCGAGCGCGCTCGCATCGAGGGGGACATCGGGTTCGAATTCCGCGCGGATCTTAAAGAGCTGGGGGAAATCGGGATCCGCGAGTTCCAGGAGGGCGATGGTGGCTGGCTCGCCAATGAGGATGACCTTGGCGTTGAAGGGGATCGCCGCCGGCGAGAGATTCACGGACGGGAGCGTGAAGAGGAGGTCGGAGAGGCCTTCGACGCGGAGTTCGCGCGTCTTCATGGTGCGCTTGAGCATCAGCCAGGCGCGGGGGTCGGCGGCGAGGTCCTCTACCTGGACGATGAGGTAGCCGCCGTTCGCGCGATGGAGCGCGCCGGGGCGGAGATGCGTGAAGTCGGTGGTGAGGGCGCCGAAGTGGGCCTCGTAGTCGATGCGGCCGGCGACGTTCTGATAGGTGGGGTTCCGTTCTTCGATAACGGGGGCGCCGGCCTGGCCGTCCGGCGCGGTGACGAAGAGGTTCACGGCGTAGCGGCGGAGGAGCTCCTCGCGCTCGGCGGTGACCTGGGCGACGAGCTGGGGCGGCATCTCGCGGAGGGCGGCGGCGGAGAGCTGCTTGAAGCGTTCCAGGTTCGCGAGGATGTCGGCCTCGATATCGGCGATGTGGGCTTCGAGGCCATAGGCACCGTAGCGCGCGCGAAGGTCATCGAGGGCGTGGCCGGCGACGAAGCGCGCCACGTCGCGGTCGAGG
>JAYRRO010000093.1:0-6110 GCA_041910095.1 Dehalococcoidia bacterium | reverse complement strand
TCGCCATCCCGGTGACGTACATGGCCTCGAAGGCCTCGAGCTGGCTCAGCGGCTGGGTCGTGGGCGCGAGCGGCTACGATATCACCCTCTATTCCAACCCGGAGCCCATCCGCTCGATCCATTCGAACGAGCGTTGGTCGCTGGAGGAGTGCGGGAAGCAGATGGAGAACGCCTTCAGGCCGATCGCGCAGACGGGCTCGATGTACGACCGCCATCGCCGCCCGCAGCCGGCCGCCCAGGCCTAGCCCTCGCGGCTCCGCGAGACACCAGAGGGGGGTGGCCGGCCGGCCACCCCCTTTCCCATCCCCCGCGCGGTTCAGATGGGGCGGAGCGGTTCGTTCGCGAGCGCAGCGAGGGCATCGCCCGCCACGCGGTAGGTCGTCCACTCGTCCATGGGCACCGCCCCCAACGCGCGGTAGAAATCGATCGAGGGCTGGTTCCAATCGAGCACGGCCCATTCGAAGCGGGCGCACCTGCGTTCCACGGCGAGGCGGGCGATGGCCACGAGCAGGGCCTTGCCGAACCCCTGCCCCCGCAATTCGGGCCGCACGAAGAGGTCTTCCAGGTAGATGCCGGGGCGGCCTTCCCAGGTGCTGTAGTTGTGGAAGAAGAGGGCGAAGCCCGCGCTCGCGCCGGTGGCCGTCTCGGCGATGAGCACCTCGGCGAACGGCCGCGGCCCGAACAGGTGCTCCGCGAGCTCCGCGCGGTCGAGCTTCACCGCCTCTGGCTCACGTTCATATTCGGCGAGGCCGTGGATGAGTTCGATGATGGTGTCGAGGTCGGTGGGGACGGCGGGACGGATGGGCATCGGCCCATGGTAGCCGAGGCTGGCGTGTCAGCTGGCCCTTCGCGATCGCCCGCGCGGGCGGCAAGGTCTCGGCATGGCCACGCTCTCCGACGTCCGCGACCGCGTCCGCAAAGACCTCCACGACACCGATGCTGGCAGCTACCGCTGGACCGATGCGCAGCTCGACCGCCACATCGACCGCGCGCTCACCGAGCTGAGCGAGGCGATGCCGCAGGAGAAGACGGCGACGCTGGCGACGACGGCGGGCAGCCGTGAAGTCTCGCTCACGGGGCTGGATGTGATCGGGGTCGAGGCGGTGGAGTACCCGGTGGGCGAATACCCCCCGGCCTACATCGGCTTCGGGACGTGGGCGTCGGCGCTCTTCCTGCACCTCGAGACGGCGCCCACGGGTGCGAACCTGAAGGTGTACTACCGCGCGCGCCACGCGCTGGATGGCAGCGGGAGCACGCTTTCGAGCCAGCAGGCGGACTTCGTGGCGATGGGCGCGAGCGGGTACGCGGCACTCGAGCAGGCCGTCTACACCGCCGACCGCCTGAACACGGGGCCGGGCGTCCCGGGCGAATACCGGGCCTGGGGCGAGGGGCGGCTGACGGCCTTTCGCCAACTGCTGATGCAGTTCGGGCGGCCCTCGCGGGTGCGGCGGCGGCGGCTCTACACCCCGGCCTGACCGGCAGTTTCGCGCGGGTGCGATCGCGGGCATGCTACGGGCATGCGCCTGGCCGCCTTCGACCTCGATGGAACGCTCCTCAATCGCGACAACCGCATCGGTGAAGCGAACGCCGCCGCCCTGCACGCGCTGATCGCGCGGGGTGTGGTGTGCGCGCCCGCCACCGCCCGGGGGTATCGCGCGGCGATGCGCCTCTTCGCCGAGCACGGCATCACCCCGGCGGCCATCGCCAGCGGCGGCGCCGATGTCCGCCTCGCCGATGGCACGGTGGTGCAGCAGCTGGAGCTGCCCGGCGGCTTCGTCCACGAGCTCGCCGCGATCGCCGACCGCGAGCGGTGGAACATCACCTTCGTGGGCGCCGAGCGCACCCTCCGGCGCCAGGCCGAGGTCCCGGACTGGCTCCGCGACAGCCCGCGGCCGGGCATCGAGATCGTGCCTCAGCTCGCGGGCGCGAACCTCTCGGGGCTGCTCACGGCACTGGTCGAGGCCGACCCCGGGCACCTCGCCCTCTCCGCGCTCGACCGATGGCGAGGGGAGGTCGCGACGAAGACGGCGATCACGTTCTCGGGCCACACGCTCATCACCTTCACGAACGCCGCGGCCGACAAGGGCACGGCGCTGAAGGCGCTCTGCGCGGCACTCGAAATCGACCCCTCGCAGGCGGTCGCGTTCGGGGATAGCGAAGTGGACCTGCCGATGTTCGCCGTCGCGGGCATCGCCGTGGCGATGGCGAACGGCACGGAGGAGGCGAAGGCGGCCTCCACGCACATCGCACCGCCCGCGGACGAGGATGGCGTGGCGAGGATGGTCGACGAGCTGAGTGCTGAGTCCTGAGTGCTGAGTGCTCGGCACCGGGGGCCCGCGGGCCCGCGTTTCGAACTCGTGAACGATTTCACATGGATTTCATGGCGAGGCACGGGAGGGGGCTTCCGCCGCTCGTATACTGCGTGAAAGGGAGGGGCAGCGGCCCGCGATGCGCACGGTCTACCTCGTCACCCGGCACCCGGACGTCGCGCGGCTCGCCCCGGGGCTGGAGCGCTTCGGCTACTCCGCGCCCGCGATCGCGCCTGAGCGCCTCGCGCAGGAGGACGGCGGCACGACCGCCGACGTCGTGGTGCTGGACCTGCGCGATGTGCCCCCCGCCGCCTTCAACCTCCTCAGCGAAAGCTACGCCGAGGCGGGCATCGTGCTCGTCGTGCTCGCGGGTGAGGAGCAGTTCGACCGCGTGACGGCGGACCTCGCGGTGGACGACTTCGCCTGCATCCCCGTGAACGCCGTCGAGCTGGCGAAGCGCATCGAGCGCGCGCTCTGGCGGCGGCACGGCATCGATAGCGAGAACTTCGTGCGCTGCGGCGGGCTCACGCTGGACCTTTCGAACTACCGCGTGACGGTGGCGAACGAGAGCCTGGTGCTGACGTTCAAGGAGTACGAGCTGCTGCGCTTCCTGGCCATGAACGCGGGCCGCGTGTTCACGCGCGAACAGCTGTTGAACCGCGTCTGGGGCTACGACTACTTCGGCGGCGCGCGCACGGTCGATGTCCACATCCGGCGCATCCGTTCGAAGATCGAAATCCACGGGCACACGTTCATCGAAACGGTGCGGAACGTGGGGTACCGGCTGGTGGCGGAGGCACGGGAGGAATAGCCAGTTCCCGGTTCCCGGTTCCCGGTTCCCGGTTCCCGGTTCCCGGTCAGTGCCGAGTGCTGAGTGCTGAGCCGGCGACTCCACGGTGCGATTTCCCCCCGGCGGGGTTGCCCCGGCCTCGAGCCTCGCGCCTCGAACCTCGAGCCTTTTCTCATTCCTCTTTTCTCTTTTCTCTTTCCTCCTACGCTCTGGTACGATGCGCCGGCATATTTCAACCGGTGGATAGCTCATGGATTGGCGAGACACACCCGAACAGGCGGCCTGGCGCGGCGAAGTGCAGGCGTTCCTGAAGAACGAACTCCCGGACTTCGGCGAGATCGACCGCTACTCCCGCCCGGGCGGGGGCGAAATGAAGGCGGCGTGGGATAAGTGGCGCGCGGCGCTCGCGAGCCGCGGCTGGATCGCCTCGGCGTGGCCGAAGGAGTACGGCGGCGCCGGCCTTTCGCCCATCGACCAGTTCATCCTCAACGAAGAGTTCGCCGAGGCGCGCGCGCCGCAGATGGGCGGCATGGGCGTGATGATGCTCGGCCCGACGCTCATCACCCACGGCAACGACGACCAGAAGAAGACGCACATTCCGCGCATCCTCGATGGCTCGGTGCAGTGGTGCCAGGGCTATTCGGAGCCGGGCTCGGGGTCGGACCTCGCGTCGCTGCAGACCCGCGCCATCCGCGATGGCGACGACTTCGTCGTGAACGGCCAGAAGATCTGGACCTCGGGCGCGCACAACGCCGACTGGTGCTTCATGCTGGCGCGCACCGACCCGGATGCACCGAAGCACCGCGGCATCACCTACCTCCTCCTCGATATGAAGTCGCCCGGCATCACCGTGCGGCCGCTGGTGAACATGGCCAGCCAGCACCACTTCAACGAAGTGTTCTTCGAGGACGTGCGCGTGCCGGCGGCGAACGCCATCGGCGAGATCAACCGCGGCTGGTACGTGGGGACGACGACGCTGGACTTCGAGCGCTCCTCCATCGGCAGCGCGGTGGGCCAGCGCCAGAACGTCGAGCGCAACCTGAAGTGGCTCAAGGAGAACAAGGCCACGGTGGCGCCGACGGACTACGATGCGGCGCGGCTGCAGTGGGCGGACCGCTGGATCGAAGTGCAGACGGCGACGCTGCTTTCCTACCGCATCATCTCGATGCAGGCGGCGGGGAAGATCCCGAACTCGGAAGCCTCGATCGCGAAGGGCTACAACACCGAGCTCACGCAGCGCATCGCCCGCTCGGCGGTGAAGATGCTGGGCATGAACGGCCAGCTGACGGACCGCAGCGCGCCGCTGAAGGGCAACGTGGCGATGGGCTATCTCGGGAGCGTCTCGGCGACGATCGCCGGGGGCACGAGCGAAATCCAGCGCAACATCATCGCGACGCGCGGCCTCGGCCTCCCGCGGGCGTAGTTCGCGCTCCGCACCGAACCAGGAAGCCCCCTCCCCGGAGGGGGCTTCTTCGTGCCCCCGGGCAGTGCCGAGTGCTGAGTGGTGTGCTGAGGAGGGGTTACCGGAGGCGCCGGCCGTCCCCGCTCGATGGGGAGCCGCGCGGAGGGGGGCGGAAGGGGTACCGGCGGGGACGGCGACGGCGTTACCTCCAGCCTTGCGACTTACACGCCGCCGTCCACCGCCTGTACCGGTGAAAAACTTCGCACACGAGGCGGGTTCGGGCGCGGAAAGCGGCGCGAGGCGTGAGGCCCGGCAATCCCCGGGGGAGCCATCCACTCCCGGGGTAGCCCCTGGGACTGGGAACCGGGAACCATTAGGCCCCGGTCGGCCCCGGACTTTGGTCCACTTGTTCCTTTCTATTGGATGTCACTGTGACTTTTATCACGGCATCGCTCCGGGGGCGGCCCCAGAGTGAGCCACGACCCGGGCCACACCGGGTGGGCGAACGCAAACGACGGCGGCGGCGACGCCTTTACCTCCTGTCTTGCGACTTACTCGTCGCCGCCACCGTCGCGCGTTCACCCTGGGGGATCGTGGGGCCATCTCGCCGCCTGGATGAGCAGGCGGCGGGATGGACGACTCCCCGGGGCGAGTATTTCGCCTCTGAGCGGATGAAAAGCGTCCTTTTTCTTTTCAAATGACGGGCTGCTGGCCCCCGCATTGGGGACCGTATGGACCGCTCTCCACCGTTCCGATGGATATCGTGATGTTTGTCACATTGGCAGCGCCGCTCCCGGGCGAGATTGCTTGGGACGGATGCTCCCCGGCCGCCATGGCCGCGGTGTCCGATCAGTAGCAGTGGGGATGAAACACCATGAAAGCAGCGTACCTTCGGGTCGGCCTCGCGCTGTTCGCACTCGGCAGCGTTGCCGCTCTCGCCAGTTGCGGCGGAAGCGATAGCGGCGACGATGCCGCCGCGAAGCCGACCATCGTCGTCAAGAGCACGCCCTCGACGGGCGGCGGCTCGACCTCGGGCGGCGGCTCCACCTCCGGTGGCGGCGATGCCAAGGAAGCCCAGGTCGTCGACGTGACGCTCACCGAGAACAAGTTCGCGCCGGACACCATCACCGTCGAAGCTGGCAAGCCCGTCACCTTCGTGGCGAAGAACAAGGGCGAAGCCGTCCACAACATGAAGATCCTCTCCCAGAAGACGGAAGGGAAGGACTACTCCAGCGACGCGACCATCAACCCGGGCAAGGAAAGCAAGTTCACGGTCACCTTCACGAAGAAGGGCACCGTGAAGTTCCAGTGCGATTACCACCTGCCGGACATGGTCGGGACGATCGAAGTGAAGTAAGCGGCCGCGCCCCGCGGGAGAAGGGGGCGCGCCACCGCTGGATTCAGTTGGGACATGCTGGCCCGCGGATGTGGGCCATGGAGAAGGGTAAACACAGTGCCACTTAGCAGGCGAGAGCTTCTTACGGGGGCAGCGGCTGGCGCCGGCGGCCTCGTCATCGGAGGGGTGACGGGGACCGTTATCGGCGGCGGCGAGGACGATGGCGGCGCTGGCGCCGCGACCGGCCTCGGCGGCCAGGCCGATGCCGTCGCC
>JAYRRO010000092.1:0-20960 GCA_041910095.1 Dehalococcoidia bacterium | reverse complement strand
GCCGCGGTCGCCACCGCGATCGCCGCCGCGGCCAAAGCCACCGCGGCCGCCGCGTCCGCCACCGCCGCTGCCCGGGGCCGGGGGCTCTTCGCCGAGGAGAACGGCGCGCCGGGACAGGTTAATGCGGCCGAGGTTGTCGATTTCGCTGACCATGACGGTCACTTCATCGCCGACGGAGACTTCGTCCTCGACGGTCTCCACGTGGTCTTCGCCGAGCTGGGAGATGTGGACCAGGCCTTCCTTGCCGGGGAGGATTTCGACGAAGGCGCCGAAGTTGAGGAGGCGGGTCACCTTTCCGGTGTAGATCTCGCCGACCTTCACCTCTTTGGTGAGGCCCTCGATCATCTGGATGGCCTTGCGGGCGACGGCTTCGTTGATGCCGCCGACGAAGACGGTGCCGTCTTCCTGGATGTCGATGGTCGCGCCGCCGGATTCTTCCTGGATCTTGCGCACCATCTTGCCGCCGGGCCCGATGATCGTGCCGATCTGGTCCTGGAGGATATTGATGCGGTACATCTTCGGGGCGAACTCGGAGACGTCGGCGCGGGGCTCGGCGATGACGTCGAGCATACGGTCGAGGAGGTAGTGGCGGGCATCGCGGGCGCGTTCGAGGGCGGTCGCGAGGAGCTCGCGGGAGACGCCGCCGATCTTGATGTCCATCTGGAGGGCGGTGATGCCCTCGCGGGTGCCGGCGACCTTGAAGTCCATGTCGCCCATGAAGTCTTCCTGGCCGGCGATGTCGGTCAGGACCTGGTAGTTGCCGTCGTCGCCCATGATGAGGCCCATGGCGATGCCGGCGACGGGGGCGAGGATGGGAACACCGGCGTCCATGAGGGCGAGCGTGCTGCCGCAGACGCTGGCCATGGAGGTAGAGCCGTTGGAGGACATGATTTCGCTCACGACGCGGATGGCGTAGGGGAAGTCGTCCTCGGTGGGGATGACAGGCTCAAGGGCGCGCTCGGCGAGGGCGCCGTGGCCGATTTCGCGGCGGCCGGGGCCGCGCATGGGTCGGGCCTCACCGACAGAGAACGGCGGGAAGTTGTAGTGGTGGAGGTAGCGCTTGGTGTTGTCGGGCGAGAGCGTGTCGAGCTTCTGCACCATCGAGAGGCCGCCGAGGGTGGCGATGGTGAGGGCCTGCGACTGGCCACGCTGGAAAAGGCCGCTCCCGTGGGTGCGGGGAAGGACGCCGACGTGGATATCGAGGTCGCGGATCTGGGTGACGTTGCGGCCATCGGCGCGGACGCCCTGCTCGAGGATGCGCTTGCGCATCGCCTTCTTGATGACGTTGAAGAGCGCGTCGCCCAGCTCGTTGCTGGTGAACCGTTCGCCGAAGCTTGCGACGAGTTCCTGGCGGAGGGCCTTGTTGGCATCGCTGCGCTCGCTGGCGGCGGTACCGACGACTTCGTCGATGCGGTCCGCGAGGTGGCCGGCGACGGTGTTGAAGGCGTCCTGGTTGTCGACGTGTGGGACGAACGGCTTCTTCACGGGGGCCGCTTCGGCGGCGATCTGCTCCTGGAGGGCGATGATCTCGCGGTTGGCGTTCATCGCGATCTCGATGGCCTCGAGGACGGCGTCCTCGGGCGCGCTTTTCGCACCGGCTTCGACCATGACGACGGCGTCCTTCGTGCCGGCGACGATGATGTCGAGGTCGCCGGTATCGGCCTGCTCGAAGGTGGGGTTGACGACGAATTCGCCATCCACGCGGGCGACGCGGACGGAGCTGACGGGCCCGAGGAAGGGGATGTCGCTAATCATGAGGGCGGCGCTGGCGCCGACGGTGATGAGCGTATCGGGCTGGTTCTCGCCATCGGCGGAGAGGGTCATGGCGACGATCTGGACTTCGTTGCGGAAGCCCTTGGGGAAAAGGGGGCGAAGGGGGCGGTCGGTGAGGCGCATCGCGAGGATGGCTTCGTTGCTGGCGCGGCCTTCGCGGCGGGGGAAGCTGCCGGGGATCTTGCCGACAGCGTAGAGGCGCTCCTCGTAATCGACGGTGAGGGGGAAGAAGTCAACGCCCTCGCGCGCATCGGCCATGGTGGCGGTGACGAGGACGACGGTATCGCCCTGGCGGACGGTGACGGCGCCGTTGGCCTGCTGGGCGAGGATGCCGTACTGGATGGTGAGGGTCTTCCCACCGACTTCGAGTTCGTAGGTCCTGGGTTCCATGTCTCTTACTTCTACTTCCGCTTTGCGCTCGCTGATTCCAGGGAGCAGTCATGCCCCGCGCGCATGGCACGCGCCAGAGGGGCTGTGGTGGAACGTCCCGCTGACTGGGGGACGCCGGCAAAGGTGGGGTTGAGCGTGTTCAGGCAAATCGATGCGGGCCGGCCCCGGGCCCGCTCCCCGGCCCGGGAGGCGCGGGGAAGGTGACGAACAAAGGCCTCCGCTATTTGCGGAGGCCGAGGCGGGCGATCAGTTCGCGGTAGCGGTTGACGTCGCGGTTGTTGAGGTAGCGAAGGTGGCGGCGGCGGGCACCGACGAGCTTCAGGAGGCCACGACGGGTGTGGTAGTCGTGCTTGTTGGCCTTGAGATGCGTCGTCAGGTACTTGATCCGCTCGGTCAGGATTGCCACCTGGACCTCCGGCGACCCCGTGTCACCGGCGTGGACCGCATAGCTTTGAACCAGTTCGTCTTTTCGATCTTTCGTCAGCAACCTTCTTCTCGACTCTTCCTTTGCCTATCTTGTGAACGGTTCGAGCCTAGCACAGGCTCGCGTGCTACGGCAATTTCATGGGACAACCGGTGCTGTTCCTGCTCTCCGGCATGCCCGGGGCGGGCAAGACCACCTTCGCACAGGCGCTCGCTGCGCGCACGGGCGCCGAGCACGTGGAAAGCGACGCCGTCCGCCGTTCGCTGGCCGCGCAGCCAATGTACACGGCGAAGGAGAGCGCGCGGGTGTTCGCCATCGTGGGTCGGCGCGTGGAAGCCGCGCTGGCCGCGGGCCGGAGCGCGATCGTCGATGCGACGAACCTGACGAACCGGGACCGGCGGCGGTTCCTGAACGCAGCGGCGGCACACGGCGCGCGGCTGGTGGCGATCCGCGTGACCGCGCCCGAGGCGGTGATTCGCGAGCGGCTCGGGCAGCCGCGGGTGGGGCACTCGCAGGCGGACGTGCGGGTGTTCGAGCTCATGCAGGGCAGGGCGCAGGGGTTCGCGGTGCCGGCGGTGGTGGTGGACACGCGCTTCGGCATCGAGGCCGCGGTTTCGCTGGCGACGACGCTGGCGGACGGGTAGAGAAGGTGGGCGCCGGCGCGAGGGCGCAGGCGTGGCCGATGGGGTAGGCTGGAGGGAATCTCTCCCCTTTCGGAGGCCCAGTGAAGCAGTATTCGGCGCCGCCCGCGCTGACCATCGACACGAAGAAGACGTATTCGGCGACGATCGAGACGACGGCCGGCACGATGACGGCGGACCTCTTCGCGGGGGAAGCCCCGGCAACGGTGAACAACTTCGTGTTCCTCGCGCGAGATGGCTACTACAGCGACGTCATCTTCCACCGGGTGATCAGCGGCTTCATGATCCAGGGCGGCGACCCGACCGGGACGGGCCGGGGAGGCCCGGGTTACCGCTTCGCGGACGAGCCGGTGAAGCGCCCGTACGCGCGCGGCACGCTTGCGATGGCGAACGCTGGTCCGAACACGAACGGGAGCCAGTTCTTCATCATGCACGCGGACTATCCGCTGCCTCCGAACTACACCATCTTCGGGAAGCTGACGGCGGGCGAGGACGTGCTCGACGCGATCGCGGGAGCACCGACCGGGGCGCAGGACCGGCCGGTGGCGCCGGTGAGCATCAGCAGCGTAACCATCGCCGAGGCGTAGGGGCCGGGCGTGACGAGGCGAACCTGCGAGGGGCCCCAACTTCTGGGGCCTCTCTTCTTGGCGCCCGTCAGTCGGGGTCGACGGCGTCGCCCAAGAGGTGGGCGCGGGCTTCGGCCACGAGATAGAGGGAGCCCGTGATGAGGATGAGGTCATCGGGGGCGGCGTGGGAGAGCGCGGTATCGAGGGCGTCGGCGATGGTGGGCTCGGAGACAGCGGCCGGGCCGAAGAAGCCCATCTCCGTCACCATCGCCATCGGCTCATAGGCGCGAGGGCTATTGAAGCCCGTGCAGATGATGAGGTCGGCGAAGCGGGCAAGCTTGTAGCCGATGGCCTGCACGTCCTTATCGCGCATGGTGCCGACGATGAGGAAGCAGCGCTTCCAGCGGAAGTACTCCTTGATGGCGAGGGCGAGGGCGGCGGCGCTTTCGCCGTTGTGGGCGCCATCGGCGAGGATGAGGGGCTTCTGGCCCATGACTTCCAGGCGGCCGGGGACGCGCGTCCGGGCGAGGCCATCGGCGATGGCCTGGTCGCTGATGACGTGGCCGCGGCCGCGCAGGGCATCGGCGACGGCGACGGCTGTGGCCGCGTTTTCGACCTGGTGGCGGCCGAGCATGGGCGTGCGCAGTTCGCGCGTGCCGTGCGGGCCGTGGAGGCGGAAGGACTGGCCGAAGGGGAACTTCTCCAGCACTTCGGCCTCATAGAGCGAGCCGGCCTCGACCAGGCCGGTGCCCAGGTCGTCGCAGCGGCGGCGAATGACCTCAGCGGCGGCGGCATCGCGCTGAGCGGCCATCACGCAGACGCTGTTGGGCTTGATGATGCCGGCCTTGTCGCGGGCGATCTCCTCGCAGGTGTTGCCGAGGATGGCCGTGTGTTCGAGCGAGATCGGGGTAATGACGGAGACGTCGACGGTGTCGAAGACGTTGGTGGTATCGAAGGTGCCGCCGAGGCCGACCTCTACGACCTGCCAATCAACGGGGCGCGCCTGGGCGCGGGTCAGCCAGAAAAAGAGGGCGGTCATGATGCCGAAGGTGCTGACATTGCCGCTGGCGCTCTCGTTCTCGGCGGCGACGGCGGGACGGATGGCCTCAAGGCCCGCGGTAAACTCCTCGCGGGAGACCGCGTGGCCATCGATGGCGATGCGTTCGGTATAGGAGTGCAGGTGGGGGCTGGTGAAGAGGGATGTGGAGTTGCCCTGCCAGCGGAGGATGCCTTCGATCATCGCGGAGGTGCTGCCCTTGCCCTTGGAGCCTGTTATGTGAACGGTCTTCCGGCCGCGCTGGGGAAAGTCGAGGCGGGCCAGCAGGGAACGCATCGACTCCAGGCTCATGGCCGGGTCGGCGGAGCGCTGGACACCGCGTTCGAGGTCGGTGAAGGAGAGCAGGTAATCGATGGCGGCGCGGTAATCCACGCGGGCATTGTAGGGGGCGAACCGGCGGTGGGCGCGCGCTGCCCGTAGCGGGAAGGTGCGTACAATCTCGGGCCACGAACGAGGAGGAACGGGTTGAAGGTTGTAGAGCACACGGGACCGCTCGCGGGCGTGGTGGTCCTCGAATTCACGCAGATCATCGCTGGGCCGTTCTGCTGCCAGCTGCTGTCGGACATGGGCGCATCGGTGACGAAGTTCGAGCCGATCGGCGGCGAGCCATGGCGCGCGGGCGGCGTGCCCATCGTACCGACGGAGTCGCGGGTGTACATCGGGCTCAATCGCGGGAAGCGCTGCGTCGAGATGGACCTGCGGCAGCCGGAGGCGCGGGCGATCGTGCACAAGCTCATTCCCGAAGTCGATGTGGTGGTGATCAACTACCGGCCGGGGGTGGCGGAGGCCCTGGGGATCGACTACGAGACCCTGCGCGCCATCAATCCGCGGCTCATCTACTGCGAGAACACGGCGTACGGGCGGACGGGGCCGCTTTCCCGGGCGGGCGGCTACGACATCGTGGTGCAGTCGTTCACGGGGCTGATGGCGGGCGAAGCGAAGATGCAGGGCGACGTGCCGACGTACATTTACCCGGCGATCGCGGACTTCGCGACCGGGATGCAGATGGCGAGCTCGATCTCGGCGGCGCTGTTCGCGCGCACGCGGACGGGGCGGGGCCAGCGCATCGACAGCACGATGCTGGCGACGGCGCTTTCGATGCAGACCATGAGCTTCAACTGGATCGACATGATCGATGACGAGGTGCTGCCGGCGCTGCTGAGCGAGCTGAAGCAGGCGCGGGTGCAGCAGAAGTCGTTCGAGGAGCAGCTGGCGATCAAGGGAAAGTACCGGCCGGCGGCCGCGGCGAACGTGTATTACCGGGTGTATCAGACGGCGGATGGCTTCGTCACCATCGGGGCGCTGAGCCCATCGTTGCGGGACAAGGTGGTCGCGGCGACCGGCATCCAGGACCCGCGGCGCATGGGCGAGGGCCAGTGGGTGATGCAGCTCGATTCGTTCGGGCCGGATGAGCAGGCGGCCCTGGTGGCGCAGGCGGAGGGCATCCTCCGCGGGAAGACGACCGACGAGTGGATGGAAATCTTCACGCGCCATGGCGTCCCGGCCGGGCCGTTGAACTTCATGGAAGAACTCTTCGACCACCCGCAAACCGCGGCGAACGGGCTCACGGTCGAGGTTGAGCACGCGATCCTGGGGCACATGCGCATGGTGGGGCCGGCGTTCCAAATGTCGGACACGCCGCTCGCGGCGCAGGGGGCGAGCCCGACGCTGGGCGCGCACACGGACGAGGTGCTCGCGGAAGCTGGCCTCGACGATGGGGCAATCGCGTCGCTGCGCGCGAAGGGCGTCATCGGCTAGGCAGCCAGCTAGGCGGATGCGAATGGGCCGCGCACGGGCCCGTTCGTGCCGTCGGTTCAGGCTGTGACGGCGGCGGGCTCGCCCTGTCCCATCTTTACGACGAGGACGCGGTCGACGCGGCGGCCGTCCATGGCCATGACGCGGAACTGGTAACCGGGGACATCGACGCGGTCACCGGCGTGGGGGATTCGTCCGAGGCGGGCCATGATGAAGCCGCCGACGGTGTCGTAGTCCTCGTCGGCGAGTTCGGCGCCGGTGGCGTCCTCGACGTCGGCGATGAGGGCGAGGCCGCTGAGGAGCAGGTTGCCCGTGGGGAGGGGCCGGACCGTGTCGGCGGGCTGCCCGGAGCGCCCGCCCAGCCAACGGCCGAGCAAGCGATAGAGGACTTCGTCGGCGGTGAGGATGCCGCTGGTGCCGCCGTGTTCATCGACCAGGACCACGATCTGCACCTGGCGCGCGCGCATGGCGGCGACGGCGACTTCGACGCTGACGGATTCGGGGATGGCGACCACGGGCCGGACGAGTGAACGCCAACCGCCTTCGCCCCTGCGAACGAGCGCAAGGAGGTCCTTGGCGTCGATGATGCCGAGGATGTGGTCGAGGTCTTCTTCGTAGACGGGGTACCGGGTGTGCTGGTGACGCTCGACGAGGTTGAGGACTTCCTCAAGCGAGTCCGTGGCGTCGATGGCGACGAGCTCGGTGCGGGGGACCATGATCTGGTCGGCCTGGATGGCGCTGAATTCGAGGGCCCTTCGGGCGAGCAGGAGCTCGGAGGTGGAGAGCAGACCCGCGCGCGCACTGGCTTCGATGACGAGTTCGAGCTCTTCCGGTTCGAGCGTTTCTTCTTCGCTGCCGGAGGCCCGCACGCCGAAGGGCAGGACCGCGAGACGTCCGGCGCGGTTCAAGGCCCACACGGCCGGCCCGAGGATGCGCGCGAAGACGGACACGGGTGGGGCGACCCAGAGGGCCACGCCCTCGGTTTTGGCGAGTGCCAGCGATTTCGGCGCGAGCTCGGCGAAGACGATGACGAGGGTGGTGACGAGGGCGAAGGCGACGGCCGTCGCGATGACGTGCGCCGCGGTCTCGCCGACGAGGTCCCCGAGGGCGGCATCGATGGGCGGTTCGACGATACCGGCGAGGACGGGTTCGCCGAGCCAGCCGAGGGCAAGGCCGGCCATCGTGATGCCGAGTTGGGTGGCGGCGATGGAGCGGTCGAGGTGCTGGAGGGTGCCAAGCAGCAGGCGGGCGCGGCCGAGGCCGGACGTGGCGAGCTGCTCGACGCGCGAACGGCGAACGGCGACGAATGCGAATTCGGCGGCGACGAAGAGCGCGTTGACGGCGATGAGGACGACGACGGCGGTCAGTCCAATCGCGACCGCCCAACCTTCAGACACGCGCCCATCGTAACAGGCGATGCCGGGGACGTGCGTTGCGGGCGCGCTTCGGAGCCAGCGGCCATACTGCGTCCATGAACGACGCTGAGGAACGAACGCTGGCCGGTGAGCTGCGCGCGCTGGCGGAGGAGATTGCGCGGGAGGCGGGCGAACTGCTGCGCGATCGCGCCGGGGACGTCCGCACCGAGATCGGGACGAAATCGACCGTGACCGACATGGTGACGGAGGTGGACCGCGAGTCGGAGCTACTCATCAGCCGCCGGTTGCTGGCCGCGCGGCCCGGCGATGGGCTGACGGGCGAGGAGGGCGCGGCGCGTGTCTCGAAGACGGGGGTGCACTGGGTGTGCGACCCGCTCGACGGCACGACCAACTACCTGTACGCCATCCCCGCCTACGGCGTGAGCATCGCCGCGGAGCTCGAAGGGCGCGCGCTGGCGGCGGCGGTGTTCGATGCGCGGCACGGCGAGATGTTCTCGGCCGCACGCGGCCTCGGCGCGACGCGTGACGGAGCGGCAATCCGTGTGGGCGGCATGGTGGACCTTTCGATGGCGCTCGTGGGCACCGGGTTCGGGTACCTGCCGGCGCGGCGGGCGCACCAGGGTCGGATAACGGCGTACGTCCTGCCGCGCGTGCGTGACATCCGCCGCGCCGGCTCGGCCGCGCTGGACCACTGCTGGGTCGCATGCGGCCGTCTCGATGCCTACTACGAACAGGGCGTGCAGCAATGGGACTACGCGGCCGGCGCGCTCATTGTGGAGGAAGCGGGCGGGCGCACCGGTGGGTTCGTGCAGGGGCCGCTGGCGGGGATGCGCATCGCAGCGAACGCGACGCTCTACGGGCCGCTGGAAGCGCTCATCGCGGAGGCCGAAGCGCGCGCACCGCAGGCCGACGCGGGCTGATGCGCGTCCTCGTCGCTCCACAGGAGCTCAAGGGGACGCTGGCCGCGGAGGAGGCAGCGGACGCCATCGCGGCGGGCATCGCGCGGGCGCGCCCGTCGTGGGAGATCGACCGGTTGCCGATGAGCGACGGCGGGCCGGGCTTTCTCGACGCGCTCCGGCGGGCCATCCGCAACGACACGCATGCCGAGGCCGTGCACGACGCAATGGGCCGGCCGGTGCTGGGCCGGTACCTCACGCTCCGCGGACGCGCCACCGCGGTCGTCGAGGCGGCGCAGGCGAACGGGCTCATGCACGTGACGGCCGGCGAACGGGATGCGATGCGGGCGGACACGTTCGGCGTGGGCGAATTGCTCGCTGCGGCGATGCGCCATCGGCCGGCCACGCTGCTCGTAGGCGTGGGCGGGAGCGCGACCACGGACGGCGGCGCCGGGATGGCCCGGGCACTCGGGGCGCGACTGCTGGACCGCCATGGGGCGGCGATCGCCACCGGCGGCGGGGGGCTCACCGCGCTCGATCGTATTGAATGGAAGAGGCCGGAGGCGTTCGAGGGGGCGGATATCGTGGTGGCGACGGATGTCGTGAACTCGCTGACCGGGCCCAACGGCGCCGCGCACGTGTTCGGGCCGCAGAAGGGGGCCACGCCGGAGGAGTGCGTCGCCCTGGATGCGGCGCTCACGCGATTCGCGGCTATCGTGCGGCGCGACCTCGGGGTCGACATCGAACGTGTGCCCGGCGCCGGCGCGGCCGGTGGACTGGCCGGCGGGCTGATCGCGTTCCTCGGGGCGCGTGTGGCGAGCGGCTTCGACGTGGTCGCGGAGGCCGTGAACCTGCGGGAACGGCTGCGCGAGGCGGACATCGTGATCACCGGCGAGGGCAGCTTCGACAGTCAGTCGCTGCAGGGAAAGGTGACGGGCAGGCTTCTCGAAGTCGCCAGGGAGGCGGGGAAGCCGTGCGTCGTGTTCGCGGGGCGCGCGCCGGGTGGCGGGGCGCGCACGCTCGACGAAGTCGAGCCGGATAGGGCCCGGCGCATGCGCGAAGCGGCCGGGGCTTTGGAGCGGCTCGCCGCGCGGTGGGCCGGCGAACAGCCGTAGCCCGGAGCCCACCGGCAGGCCCTAGCGCCGGCGCGGCCAGCCCATGATCATCCCGGCGGCGAGGAGCGTGAGCGCGAGGATCACGAGTCCGGGGACGAATCGACCCCCGTGCCCGGGGGCCAGCATCCCGGAGCCGGTGACCGGCGGCAGCGGGGTCGGCGAGGCCAGGCCGCCAGCGTCGATGCTCGGGGTGGGGGTGGTGCCGGGCGTGGCGGGCGACGGAGTGGCCGTCAGCAGGCCAGTGTTGTCGGTCTGCCTGGTGGCGGTGACGCTGACCGTCGCCGCGGGCGTCTCGCCGGGGACGGGTGTGCGGGTGGCGGTGGGCGTCGGAGTCGGGGTGGCGGTCTCGAGCGTGAGGGGATTGGTGGCCGTCGCGGACGGGGAAGGCGAAGGCCCGGGGCCCGGCCCGCGCACGACTTCGATCTCGTAGCTGGTCTGCTCGTTGGCGGCCTGGAGCACCGTGAGGAAGAGCGGACACACCATCGTCCCACCCACGGGGATGGTGTAACGCATACCGCCGGAGGCGACGGTGTCGCCGCCAGACTCGAGGCAGAGGGCTGCGACGGTGGCTTCATCCGCGCCGCCGGCGACGATGTCTAGGTCGCTGAGCGCGCAGCCGGGGGTATCGCAGGCGAAGAGCTCATCGCCATCGAGACCGCCAAGCTGGACCTGGATGGGGTTCGCGCCGATGTTCGTGACTCCCAGGAAGAAGACGCAGCCGGCGTAGGGATACCCGTGCGCGACCTGCAGGGACATACCCGTCTGTGTGAACGAGGCGGAGCAGGTGACGATCGCGGGCATCGGCCCGCGGGGCGGGAGCAGGTCAGCGCCGCCGTAGCGGTAGGTCGAGAGACCCGCGGAGAGCGGGACGGCATCGAACGAGACGATTTCGTAGCCGGCGCCGCTGGCCGGGGCGGCAAGAGACGCGGGGCCGGCGGCGAAGCTCGTGGTGTTGGCGCGAGCGTACAGGCGCCATTCGGCGGCCGGTGTCGCGGCGCGGCCGCTGCCGGCAGTGCCGACGAAGACGAGCACGGCGGAGAGGATGACCCCCGCCAGCAGGATGAATCGCACGTTCCGGATCATCACGCCCCTCCCCGTCCCTACCCTGTCGCTCATGGGCTTATTTCACCGGCGTGGGGACTTCGAACGCGCCGCCGGGGCCCGTGCGCGGCGTGGGGGTCAGTCGCGGGGTGGGAGTGGCGGTTGGCTTCGCGGTCGGAGTTTTCGTGGGCTCGGTGGTGGTACTGCCGCCTCCGCCGCTCCCGCTGGTCACGGATTGGGTGGGCGTGGGCGTGAATTCGGCCGGTTCGCCGCCGGCATCGAAGACGGAGGACGCGTCGTTCGCGGCAAGGCGGGCGCCCTCGGCGCAGGTGACCGGCTTCGGCACGGTCACGAGGCCAGCGTCGATCATGTCCTGGCCGTTGCCGGCGTGAATGATGGCGTGCACCTGTTCGGTGGGAAGACCGGTGCCCGCGACGGTGAAGCTGAAGGTGACATTGCTGAAGGGTCCGGCGCCGACGGAGCCATTCGCGTCCCACTTGACCTGATACTCGCCCGGCTCTTTCTTGGGGTTGTAGGTCCAGTTCGCGGGCCGGGTGTTCGCGGTCACGGTGTCATCGGGCTTGAAGCAGACGGGGAGGGCGAAGAACGAGAGGTCCTTGTTGGCGCATTCGGGCGAGCCGTTCTTATCGCCGCCGCCGCTGAGCGTGTAGGTGTAGGTCGTGGTGCCGCTAGAGCCGGAGCCCGAGGTGGTGACGGTCGCGCCCGTGACGGTGAGCGGCTTGCAGCCGAAGGCGCCGGTGGTGACGGACGAGCCGATGGTGAGGGTCTCGGTCCAGAGGGTGGTCGCGGGGGCGATTTGCGAGAGGCTGAACATGAACAGCCCGGCGGCGAGCATCAACGGCGCGGCCAGGCGGCTCGCGCGGCGGGCGTTTTTTCGGATCGCGCGGCGAACGTGGTGTCTCATCGCAGCTTCCCCAGGCCCTGCTGGAACTTCAGCGGGACCCACCCGAGTTTCGGGACATCGAAGACGAGACGGCCGACGATCTGCTCATCCCTGACGGGGTAGAGGTCGGCGGCGTTGTTGTTGTCGCCCTTGAAGATGAACTGGCGGCCGCCGTCTTCACCCGCTTCGATGGCGATGAGGCGGTGGAGGACGCGCTGGCGGTTGGGCATTTTGTAGAGCACGACATCGCCGACGCGGAGGTCATCAGCCTCGACGTCCTTCGTCACGACCATCGCGCCGACGGTGAGGCTCGGCTCCATCGAATGGCTGGGCACGAACGACGGCAGGTAGCCGAAGAAGCCGAAGGTGCTCCAGAAGATGAGGAGCCCGACGACGGCGGTCACCACCCAGGAAATCGAGGGAAGCGAGAAGCGGCCGGCAGGCTCGGCGGGGGCCGCAGGCGTTTCGGCGCCGAACATGCTCTCGGCGATCCAGAGGCCCATGGCGGGTCCGGCGACGCCCGCGAGGGCGAGGATCGGCCAATCCGCGACGGGCAGGATGGGCGAGTAGTAGGTGAACACGAGGAGGGGGCCGCTCACGAGCAGCCCGGCCCAGACGCCACCGTAGAGCACGAAGAAGCCGGCCACGAGGCCTGTGGAAGCGGTGGGGATGAAGGCGCCGCCCCAGAACTCGGTCTGCGCGCGGACTCCCTCGGGCTGGTACTGGGCGAGGGTGAACTGCAGCGCGGTGATGAGGAGCGTGGTGGCGACGATCGCGAGCGTCATGTGGCGGCGGCCGAGGTGGTGCAGCAGTGCGGCGCGCGATGCCTCGGCGGCGAGGAGTGGGACGCCGGCGAAGATGAGATTGAGCACGAGGAAGCGCGGCGTGTGCGCCATCGGCGAGCGGCCGAAATCGGCGACGATGCCGATGAGCATCTGCAGCGACATGATGAAGATGCCGACGATGCCCGCGACGAAGAGCGCGTCCTTCGGGGCGACATCGTGCTCTTTGGCCGAAGGGGGCGCGTGGAGGAACGCGTTCCAGGCGACGGCGGCGGCGGCGGCCCAGCCGAGGACGCCGATGACGTAGGGCCCCCAGAGGCCGTTGATGCGACCGGCCACGATGTGGTGCTGCCACGCGTACGCGGCGAGGAGGGCGAGCACGACGGAGGGCGCGTACATCCACGGGTGACGCGCGAAGGCGGTACCCGCGGTTTTGCGCAGCGCCAGGGGAACGTTCACGACGGTCATTCCGTGTGCTCCGGGTGGAGGCGGCGGGTTGCCCCGCCGCCCGTGGTCGTCAGGGATGCGTCACCGGGGCGACCGGTGTCTGCTTGGGCGTGTAGCAGCCGGAGTAACCCGACTCGTTCCACTGGTTGGCCTGGATCGTCATCCGCACGCGATAGGTGGTGTTCTCCGCGGCGGGCTGGCGGACCCCGATGAAAAGGTCGCCGGCGTTGCGGACACCCGTATGCAGCTGACAGCCGAGCCCGTTCACCCAACGCACGTAGATGGGCGCCGGGTTCGCGGTGCTGGTCCAGGGATCGGTAACGAAGTTGACGTTGTAGCAGTCGGGCTGCTGGAAGCCGTCATTCGCGACGCATTCGATGTGAAGATCATCGAATTGGCCGTCGTTATCCAGGTCGAAATCGAAGTACTCGCGCTCGATGTGAATCGGAACGTTCCCGATGTTCTGGACGTCGATCTTGCAGTCGACGGCGTAGCCCGGGTAGGCGTTCGTAATCGTGAGCGTGAGGTTGTCGGCCGGGTTCGGCGAAGCGGTGAAGCTGCCGACTTCCTTGGCTCCATAGAGGTAGCCGTCGTCGAAGTTCTGGCCGGCGAAATCGATATCCTCGTTTTCGAGGCACTGGAAACGGCTAAAGGTGACATCCAGGTTGCCCGTCGCAACCTGGGCGTTGACCGCGACATCTTCGTACCAGAGGGAGTACGCGGCGCCGGTCAGGGCGGTCGCAATCACCGCGAGCACGAGGAGGAGGCTGGTCTTTCGTCCGAGACCTTTCATGGGTCTCTTTCCTTTCGTTCCGCCCCGCCGCCGGGGCGCCGGCGGCGGGGGTCAGGCGCCTTCGAAAGCGCTTACGCGCGTTCGATCACGGGCCGTAGGGCGCTTCGTTCCACTGGTACGCGCGGTACACGGCGGAGAACTTGAAGAAGCTGTTCTCGACGTTCGCCTGGTCGAGGATGAGCTTGAAGCGGCAGACGAGGTCCTGGCCGTCGTGGATCTGGACCGGCGTGTTCGGCGCGCTGTTGATCTGGGTGTTGACGGCGGCGGTGGCGATGGCGCCAAGGAAGGCCGTGCAGGCGGCGTTCGAGCCGGGCGCGAGGCCGATGCTCCACGGCGCGGCCGGCACGTTCGTGCAGCTCGTGTACGTGTTATCGGTGCAGGACTGCAGGGTGACGCCGGTGAGGGCGATGTGGAACGGGATGCCGCCGTCGTTGTGGAGGTCGATTTCGAACTCGCAGCCGGCGTAGGGGTAGAGGCCGCCGAGGGTCAGCGAGAGCTGGTTGTTATCGACGGTGTCGTTGGCGTTGGTGCCGTTCGTGCCGTAGGTGCCGATGGCGCCCGCGCAGGTGGTGGTGGGCTTGCCGCTCGGGAAGTCGCCGAAGGCGGCGTAGTTGGAGCCGAGGAGGGTGGCGACGGTCGGGGCGTTTGCGCCGACCTGGGCGACCACGGGGTGGCCGTTGCCGTTGCCGGAGGTGCTGGAGAAGCCGCCCGCGGAGGTCCACGGGTGGAAGGAGACGTCGGCGTCGAGCTTGGCGGTGCTGACGTTGGCGGTGAGCTGGAGGTCTTCGTACCAGAGGGCGTAGGCGGCGCCGACGAGCCCGAGGGCGACGACCGCGAGCATCATGAGGACGCCAGTGTGGCGGAATGCCCGAGTCATGGGGTGGTCCTTTCAGGGTGGAGGGGGAGCCGCGAAGGGCTCCCCCGGTGGGTGGTTAGTTGCCGAAGGGGGCTTCGTTCCACTGGTAGGCGCGGTAGTCCGCGACGAACCTGTAGAACTTGCTCTCGGCACCCGGATTCTGGTCGAGGATCATCTTGAAGCGGCAGACGACCGATTCGTTCTCGTGGAGCTGGAGCGGCGTGGTCGCCGCGTTGTTCTCCATGCGGGCGCTGCCAACCGCGGCCTGGGTGAGGCCGAGGTTGATCTGGCCATCGCCACCCCAGCCGGCACCGCCGTTGAAGCCGTGGACTTCGGCGGCGTTGTGCATGATCCGCCCGAAGGTGTTGCCGAGCCACGCGACGCAGGCCGCGAGCTGGGGACCGGGCATCGCCGGATCCAGGCCGGTCGACCAGGGGGCGTTGTTGCCATCGGCCGCGTAGCAGCCGCTGTTGAGGCCGGTGCACTCGTAGTACTGCAGGTTCGTGAGGGCGAAGTGCATCGGCACGGAGCCCTTGTTCGTGATGTCGATCTCGAACTCGCAACCGGCGTACGGGTAGAGGCCGCCAAGGTTCAGGGTGAGGACGTTCGTATCGCCCACATCGTTGGCGCCGGCGGCATTGCTGGTGAGGGCGCCACTGCAGGTGGTCTGGGGCTTGGCGCCGAAGTTGGCGTTGGTGAAGTTGCCATAGCCCTGCGCGCCGTCGGTGAAGTTGCGGATCGACTGGTCGTCGGGCAGGCCTTGAGGCGGGCCGTATTCGAGGTAGCTCGCGACGCCGGAGGTGAGGCTGCCCCAGCCCGTCGGTGGCTTGCCGACGACCGGAACGCCGTTGGTGCCATTGGCGTGGGTGACGGGGTCGTGCATGGACATATCGACGTTGAAGGTGCCGGTGCTGACGTTGGCGGTCAGCTGCAGGTCCTCGTACCAGAGCGCGTAGGCTGCGCCGATAAGGCCGAGGGCGAGCGTGGAAAGCACCATCAGCACGCCGATGTGGCGAGATGATTTGCGCATGGATGTCTCTCCCCAACAGGGACGCAGTGGCCTGGGCGCGCAAAGGCGCCGGGGCCGTGTCGGAAATCAATCGAGGTTCCGGGTTGGCTGCGTACTTGGCCCTGGTTCGCTCCTTTCCCGGGCCGCAAGGGAGAAAACTCCATGTTAGGAACACACGGAGAATCAGCGATCCGGATCCGAGCAAGTGCTAGAATCCGAATCGCAAGGAGAGCCGCAATCCCCTTGCGCCTGGGCTCCGCGCGGTACCAGCCGCCGGAGCCCCTTTTCGTTACGAGATTTCCTTATCCATTCGTCGTGGCTTTGTTCGCTGTTGCGAGGGTAATCCCTGACGTGCCCAGAAGGTGCCAAGGTGTCTGAACGGTGTCAACACCGATGGTGTGGCACAATGCGGACCTTTTGGGCGTTGTGGCCTCCACCGCGACAGGAAGTGACGCGAACCGGGGCACTGCCCGTTACATTATGGGAGCTTCTTTCCTCGGCGCAAATTCGCAAGGTGCCATAATCGCGGCGTTTGTGAAGATGACAGTAACGTCACGATTTTCCACGCGATCGGGCACGCGCGCGTTTACCGGGGCGGGGCCCCGGGCCATGTGAAGGCTCCTCCAGGCCCGGTGCGTGGGGTGCTGGTTGCCCTGGGTGTAGCAGTCGGGGTGGGCGTGGGCGTTCGCGTGGGTGCCGGACTGGCGGTGGCGGTGGGCGTGGCACTGGCGGCCGGGGTGGGCGTGGCCTCCGCCGGAGCGGGGAGGGGAAGGGCGCCGCCGGTGGTGAGGTCCCCGCCGTTGGTGATGCGGTAGTCCGGGCTTGAGGCGCCATCTTCGTCGTCGTAATCGCGGTCAGGGTGGAAGTCGTCGTCGCAGGGAGCTTCGCAATTGACGATGGTGTTCAGGCCCGAGCTGCCGTTGCAGCGGTCGGTGTTGGCGCCGCCATCGAGGGCATCGTCGCCGGAGCCGCCCTGGATGGTGTCCTCGCCGGCGCCACCGTCGAGGCGGTCGTGGCCGGTATCGCCCCAGAGGGAGTCTTTGCCGAGGCCGCCGGTGATGGTGTCGTTGCCGGCGCCGCCCTTGAGGGAGTCATCGCCGTCGTCGCCGGCGATGGCGTCGTTGCCCTTGCCGCCCTTGATGGTGTCGTTGCCGGCGCCGCCGAGAATGCAGTCGTTGCCATCGCTGCCGGAGAGTCGGTCGCGTCCGCCGTTGCCGATGATGATCCAGGGTGCGGGGTCGTTGGGCGGTGCCTTGAAGGTGTCGTCGCCGGGGCCGCCGGTATAGACGTGGTCGAGTGCGACGGGCCCGGTGAAGCCGAGTGCGGCGCGGGCGAGGGGGATGGGCGCGGAGGTTAGCAGCGTGACGCCCACAGGGCCTAGCGTGGCGGTCCGGGGCAGCGGGCGAAAGCCCCAGCCCGGCGTGACGAGCACCGCCTGCGACATGACGAGGACGAGCGCCCCCACCAGGCCGACCAGGCGGCGGTTCATGGCCGCCCCTCCGCAATGGGGCCGGAGCGGGCGGGGCTCACGCGGCGGATGCGGCGCCGGGCGAGAGCCCAGTCCGCTGCTTCCCACGTGATGAAGAGCATCATGCAGGCCGCCCCAAGGAAGAACATGGTCTGGCGGCTGACGCGCGTGACGAACAGGTCGAACGGCGTGGGGACGGTGAATCGGACGGTTCCGAGCAGCGCGGATTGGGGGACCGGGTTTATGTCCGGGTCGGCATTGGCGTCGCCCTTCGTATAGAAGGTGCGCGGCGCGTAATCCCATTTCTCCTTTAAAAGCTTGCCGTCACGGTCCTTGAAGACGGAGTGCAGGTCGGGCGCGGATTCAATCTCACGCACGCGGTGAACGACGGTGAGCCCACCCGTGGTGCGGAATGCGATCACATCTCCACCGGCGATGAGGCGCGGTTCCACCGCTTTCACGGCGACGATATCGCCCTTGCGGAGGGCCGGAACCATGCTGCTCGACCGGACTTCGTAGAATCGATAGCCGAGGACCTGGAGGCCGACGTAGGTCACGACGAGGGCCAGGACGCCGATGAGCGCGACAGAGAAGAGGAGGCGGGAGAACCCACGGCGGGTCGCGAGCCGCCGGATCATCCCAGGCTTAGGGTGCCGATCGTCCATGGCCATGCCTCCTCCTCCTGCCGGCTAACTACCAGTCACGATGATGGTGGCCTGAACGATGCCGCCGAAGAGCCTGCATGTCGGCGTGGTGCCGGCCGGGTTGATCTTCAGCATCAGGTCGCGGCCCGTGTCGTGGTTCTGGCTGTCTCCAGGGAATCCGAACCCAACACCGGTTTCGATGTCGGAGCCGTTGCCCAGCCGGTAATCCCAACTCCCGCACGTCGCCACGAGGGGTGCGCCATTGAAGATGACTTCCAGCTTCGTGACTTCGTAGGCGTAGTTGGGGTCATGCGCGATTACCGCGATGTTGTCCACCCGCCGGTAGATACCGTCGGCGGCATCTGGCCGACGTGATCCTTGAGGTTCACATCGACGTCGAAGGTCGGATCGACCACATCAACAGGTCCGCTGAGGCTCGACACCGGGACCGGGGCGAAGGCCCAGGTGGCGCCGAGAAGGAGGGCGGAGGATGCGAGAAGGCATCCAACAACCCCGAGTGACCTCCGTCTGACCTGGCTCATGCAGCTACCTCGTCGCTGCATCCGGCACGGTGGACAAGCCACCGCGCCGAACGCTCAGCGGGTGTCAGGGGATGACGAATGTCGCCTGGACGGTGGCGCCGCTGACCTTGCAGGTGGCATCGGTGCCGGCGGCCGGGATCTTGAGGAAGAGGTCGTAGCCGGTGGACGCTGGCGCGGCGGGCACGACGACCGCAAGCCCGGTAACGCTGTTCACCGCGCCAGTCATGGCGTAGTCCCAAAGGCCACAGGCCGGATTAATCTGGCTGCCCTCGTGGGCGATGGCGAGGTCCGTCAGGTTCCAGGTGTAGTTCGTGTCGGAGGTGCTGTGCTTGAGGTCGGCGACCTTGGGCCAGTTGTTGTCCGCGACGATCGCGTTCGCGGTCTGCACGGCGTCAAACACCGGGTTGACCGGGTCGATGACGTCGACATCTTCCGAGGTATCACTCGTGTTCACCGCGCCGAAGGCAAAGGCGCCAGAGATAGCGGTGGCGCCGAAGGCCGCGAGGGCGGCGCCGAGAAGAAGCGTGCGCTTCTTAAGCATGGGTTGGTTCCTCTCTTGAGTTGTGCCGTGCGCGGGCGTGCGGCCATGAGGGCGCGCCGCGGGCAGGGCGTGGGCGGATTGGGTGGGTTGGTTTCGTGCGCTCCTGGGGATGGGCCCTGGACCGTTCCTTTCCCGGGGCCGCAAGGAGAGGGAGTGCCGCGGGCGATGCTGCTCGCGGCGAGCCGAGGCGTCGAGCTCTAGCGGGTGCTAGACTCGGAACGCAAGGCCGGGCTTCTTGTACCCCTTGCGCCGGCCCCGGGACAGTTGCCGCTGTTTCCGGGGCTTTTCCGTGCCGGATGGTTTCGCCTGGCCCGGGTCCGCCCTTAGGGAAAGTCCCTTAACCGGAGCCGCCGCCTGACGTGCCTGGAACACTGCGACAGGCAAAACCCATGTCAATCCCGTTTGTCCACCGATCTGCCCCCCAATCGGCCGTTGTGTTTCGCATCGGACAGAATATGACGCGACACAATCCATGCCGGGGCTACCTGGAGTAACGGTCACGACACTTAGCAGATTCAAATCCTCCATAACGTTATGGTCTCATCAAGAATTTCGAACTCTACCATTGGTAATTGCTAATTCGGAATTCACGGGCCCACATGTGTACGAAATGAGGCGGCGCAGCCGAAAAACAACACGCTGCGATAGCGTAGCGTTCCCGGGAAGGTGTGGCTCGCGCGCGAGGAAAGGCTGGCGTATCATTCGGCTTACCAATCGTCTGGAGGTTCTCATATGTCAGAAGTGGTGATCTCGGTGCGCGACAACGGCCCGCTGATGGTGAAGGGCGGAGCAATCGTCGAGGACGGCGAAGGGAAACGCTGGGAAGTGAAGGACACGACCTTCCTCTGCCGCTGCGGGCAATCGGCGAAGAAGCCGTTCTGCGATGCGACGCACCGCGGCTGTGGCTGGGAAAGCGCGCCGCGGGTCGAGTAGTTCCCGGTTCCCGGTTCCCAGGGGCAGCCCAAGGGCGACGATGGTCGCGGCGGGGTTACTGTAGTTCCCGGTTCCCGGTTCCCAGTTCCCAGGGGCAGCCCAGGGCGACGATGGTCGCGGCGGGGTTGCCCTTACTTCGTGCCTCACCGTTGTTCCGGGTTCCGGTTCCCAGAGGCAGGCCCCGGGCGGCGATGGTCGCGGTGGGGCTGCAGCTTCGTCGTGCCTCGAGCCTCGAGCCCCGGGTACCATGGTTGTGATGGTGCCGATTGGGGTCACGATGGCCTTCGCGGCGGGCGACGGCGGACGGCCGGCGCGGGTGCAGGTGAACGCGGCCTATGTGCGCGCGGTGGCGGAGGCGGGCGGGTTGCCGGTGCTGCTGGCGCCCGGCGTGGGCGAGGCGGTGCTTGACCGGTGGTTGGATGGCATCCGGGCGCTGGTGCTCACGGGCGGCGGCGACGTTGACCCCGCGCGTTATGGCGAGTCCTCTCATGCGACGGTTGCGGGCGTCTCGGCCGAACGGGATGTCTTGGAGTTTTGGGCGGTGCGTGGCGCGCTGGCGCGGGGGCTGCCGATGCTGGCGATCTGCCGGGGAATGCAGCTGCTGAACGTGGCGCTGGGGGGTTCGCTCATTCAGCACGTGCCGGAGCGGTTCTCGGGTTCGAACCATCAGCAGGAGGAGGCGCGCGACGCCGTGACGCACGATGTCCGGCTGGTACCGGGCTCGCTGGCGGCACGGGTGTGTGGTTCGGCGGCGTTCGCGGTGAATTCGATGCACCACCAGGCGCTCGGCCGCTTAGGTGAGGGACTGGTGGTCACAGGTCACGCGCTGGATGGGGTGGTCGAGGCGTGCGAGATGCCCGGAAGGCCGGTGCTCGGGGTGCAGTGGCACCCGGAGGAGCTGACCGCGCGCGAGGAGGCGCGGCGGCTGTTCGCGTGGGTGGTGGCCGAGGCGGGACGCCGTGCTGATGCCCCGCCCGCAGCCTGAGGGGTCAGGCAGGCGGCGCGGC